>DASVQO010000284.1:0-19612 GCA_036389075.1 Chloroflexia bacterium
CGACGCCAAGATAGTTGAGGTTTGGCTGGTACAAAGAGGAGCAGGGTACGTGTTGTGTACCCTGCTCCTTTTGCTTAGAACACCTACTTAATCTTGGCGCGCTCTTGGCGTCCTTGGCGTCTTGGCGGTTCCGTCTCTAAAGAATACCCCTTACCGAGCCGCCTGATTACAGGATGAACCGGCTCAGGTCTTCGTCTTTGGCGATCTGCTTCACGCGCCCGTCCACGTATGACGCGTCGATGGTGATGGTGTTGCCCTGCTCCTCGTCGGCGCGGAAGGAGAGGTCTTCCAGCACCTGCTCCATGATCGTGTGCAGGCGGCGAGCCCCGATGTCCTCCACGCGACCGTTAAGCTCGGCGGCTACCTGGGCGATGCGCGCGGTGCCATCCTCGCTGAACGCCAGGTCTACCCCCTCGGTCTTCATGAGGGCCGTGTACTGGCGGGTCAGCGCGTTCTCAGGCTCGGTCAGGATCGCCTGTAGCTGCTCCTCGCCCAGGCTCTCAAGCTCCACGCGCAACGGGAAGCGGCCCTGTAGCTCCGGTATCAGGTCGGAGGGCTTGGAGCCGTGGAACGCACCCGCCGCGATGAACAGCACGTGGTCCGTCTTCAGGGGGCCGTAGCGGGTCTGCACGGTGGACCCTTCCACGATGGGCAGCATGTCACGCTGCACCCCCTCCCCCGACACGTCTGGACCGGTGTCTATGGCAGAACCTGTGATCTTGTCGATCTCATCGATGAACACCACGCCGTTCTGCTCGGCCCTCCGCATCGCGCTCTCCACGATAGCGTCCATATCGACCAGCTTGTGGGCCTCTTCCTCCACCAGGAACCGCCTGGCCTCGCGCACCGACATCCGGCGCACCCGCTTGCGGCCAAGCCCGTTCAGGCTCGACTGCATGGAGCGGTAGCCGTCCAGGAAGTCGGAGAACGACTCGGACATCTCCTCCGCCGACATGCCGGGCGAGAACTCAAGCACCCCGCCGAGGTCGTCGTCCAGGCCGAGGTCGTTCACGTCTACCTCGATCTGTTCCTCGTCCAGCTTGTGCTCGGCGAGCAGGCGGGCCACCTTGCGGCGCTGCGTCTTCAGCGCGCGCTCCGACACCTCGGAGAGCACGCGCACTTCGCTCTCGACGCTGGCCGTGATCGTGGGCGCGAGGCTGCTACCCCCACCCCCGTCCATAGTGGCTTGCATGGGCACGTCGGGGCCGCCCACCTGCGCCTGGGCCTGGGCCTGCACTCGTTGGCGGCCCTTGCGAGCGGGCTTGGCGCGCAGGTCGTCGCGCTGCTCCATCAGCATGTTGATAAGGCGTTCGGTAGCTACCGACTCGGCTTGGTCGCGCACGGAGGCTATCCGCTGGTCGTGCTCCAGGCTGAAGGCGGCCTCCGCCAGGTCGCGCACGATGGACTCCACGTCGCGCCCCACGTAGCCCACCTCGGTGAACTTGGTCGCCTCCACCTTGATGAAAGGCGCGTCTATCAGGCGGGCCACGCGCCGGGCGATCTCGGTCTTGCCGACCCCGGTGGGGCCAATTAGCATCAGGTTCTTGGGCGTGATCTCGTCGCGCATGGTGGGGTCCACCTTCTGGCGGCGCACCCTATTGCGCAGGGCCACGGCTATGGCTCGTTTGGCAGCCCCCTGCCCCACGATGTACTTGTCTAGCTCAACCACTATCTGGCGAGGTGTCAGGTCTTGCATGTGAATTGCCTCTCTAGCGAGTTTCCGGTCCATGTTACGGGTTGCCGGGCTACAGGTCGTCCTTCCCCGGCGCTTTCCCCCCATCGCCTGGTACTTCTTGAGATAACGAGTAGAAAGCTATGTTACTGTTCGTATAGATATCCAGGTCCCCCGCGATGCGCAACGCGGCCTGGGCTATTTGGTCCGCCGGCATGTCGGTATGGGCGAGCAGGGCGCGTGCTGCCGCCAGCGCGTAAGAGCCGCCTGAGCCGATGGCTACCGCGCCGTCGTCCGGTTCGATTACTTCGCCTTCGCCTGAAAGGATAAGCAGTTGCGAGGGGTCCGCCACGATAAGCTGGGCCTCCAGGCGGCGCAGGTAGCGGTCGGTGCGCCACTCCTTCGCCAGTTCCACGGCGGACTTGCGGAGATTGCCTTTGTTGCGTTCTAGCTGGGCTTCAAACTTGTCAAACAGGGTCAGCGCGTCGGCCACCGCCCCTGCGAACCCGGCGAGCACCCGGTCCTTGTATAACTTACGAATCTTCCGCGCGGAATGCTTCATCACGACGTCACCGATGGTAACCTGGCCGTCCCCGGCCATCGCCACGGTATTGTCGCGCCGCACCGCCAAAATAGTTGTGCTAAGTATCATGCTGTCAGTGTGCCTCTGACTTAATTATACGCGTATGGAGAAACGGGGCGCAAATGTGGAAATGTTTTGGCAGTGTGCAAAAGCCCGGCAGCGGAAGCCGCCTCAAGATTGACAGTGCGGGACATGAGCACCCAAGCCTCCCTATGTCATTCTGAGCGTAGCGAAGAATCTCGTCCTACAGCACCCAAGTACCACCTTTCTTACAACACGGAAGTCCACAACGGAGTTCCATAAGAAAAGAGTCACATCTCGATGTAGGACGAGATTTCTCGCTGCGTTCGAAATGACAGGGGCGGGGTTTGGGTGCCCATATCCGAACGCTGAGTTTATGAAATGTCCTCTACTAAATAACACGGCGATTCTCTTGCAGTCTCTCGCGAAAGTTGCTATAATACCTTGCACAATACCCGGGCGTATAGCTCAGTCGGTCAGAGCGCACGGTTCACATCCGTGAGGTCAGAGGTTCGAGCCCTCTTATGCCCACCACAATCTGTTCGTAAAATGAGCCTCTAGGATTGCTCCTAGAGGCTTTCACTTTGCTAGGTGTTGCCTGTGTAGAATACGTACGGGGCCTCCAGCCTGCATCTCTCAAGATGTCTTTCAGCACATCCCGTGGGTCGCGCCAGAGCCTGCGTGGTTCATCTGCTTGGCACACCGGCCTTGCTGCCAGCGGTTATAATACTGCCCTCCAGGCAAGTCTGACGTCGTGGCTACATCCCTCTGATTTCTCACAGAGGGGAGTACCTTATCTTGTGTATTCCGGACATCCCCGGTGCCGAAAATCCGGCTGGCACATAATCACGAGTAAAGTGATACTTGACAATGGCAAGCGCTGCCTTTATAATTTTCCAGCGCTGCTCTATCAATAGCGGGCCCTTTTGCTGCTTACCTGGTCGGGTGTACATTTCCCAACCACATGTATTGCTGCGCTGGAAGTTTGCTATGTGTCTCAGTTTCGAGTATGACACGGTGCCACTGCTCCTGCCGCTTTTTGGAAGCAGCGGTCTGAGTCTGCGACCTGGCTCTCACAACAGGAGTGGATCATGACTAGATGCAGAGTTTGTCAGGCTTACATTCCTAGCTACGCGACCACATGCAGCCAGTGTGACTACCCGGTCGGCTACGATCCTGCCCAGCCCGTCACGGGGGGCGAGCTTGCAGCTATGGGAGCACTCGCGTTGGGTTCATTCATGACGTCGTTTGTCAGCGGGGGTCTCCAAGAACTCGCCGAGACTCTGGTGATCGGACAGGCGCACCATAGGGCGCACGAAATTGGGAGAATGTTGGAGGCCTGCCTACGCGGGAACTACCAGGAGGCGCTTCGTATCGAACGAGGCATTACCGTCCCTGACTACTACCCGGAGGACATCAAGGCCGAGTTTAGACTTCTCCGCAACCTGGGTAAGGGTGTAGCTCACCTCGCCGAAGGGGACAGCAAGATAGCCCTGGAAAGCCTGGAAGAGGTCGTCAAGGCTACATCGTCTGCTGGCAAGCCCGCGGGCACAGTAGCCGTAGCTCGCCTCCTTGCCGCGTGGGCTTGTCTTAAGCAGTGGCAGGCTGTGGGCAGGATTGATGTGCAGCTAATACGCCGGGGACTCGGCCATATTGATGAGGCGATTCAGGTACTACCCTCCGACGCGGAACACTACGCCCTACGTGCTGCCTTCCGGCTAGGACTGGGTGAGGTCTCTCTGGCTGAGTGGGATCTGGACCTGGCCATATCGCTGGACCCGCAGCATACGGCCGCCACTGCGATGCAACGGGATCTGGCGCACTTGCGCAACCGCTCTTCTTAAGCCCTTTCCCTACCCGCACGGGTTGGAAAGTGTCTACCAAACACGAGGACCTGAGTGTAACCGCCCTAGGAGGACCTACTGGATGAACTACACAGTTGCTTCTCACTATACCAAAGTAGTGGAAGAGAGCTTGAATCTGTTGCGCGAGTATCACAAGGCTGGATACAACTTCGCTAAAGTAAATGAGGACGCTCAGAGGTTGGCTACCCGGTATCGGGGTGCTTCTGTATCGTCGATCCCTGTGACGATTGGCAACTCGCAATATTCGACCAGTATTGACGCTGTCGCGTTTGTCGCTGCCATAATGAAATCCATGTGGCAGCAAAGAGACATCCTGCACGACCCTTACGGGGTCTGCGTAGAAGGTCTACAATTTGCCCACGACCATTTGAGCAGGGGCCGGCGCATTACCATCAGACGTATTCCGGCAACCATGCCCCTCTATGAGTTCAGTGCGCCGGGCTACGAGCCGATACTTCTGCCCGAGCTCTCCCTGGTTGCTGTTGTCGGTGCGCTACACATACGCAACTTCGACGCCGACGATCTCGGCACCGAGGCAGCCCACATTACGGTCTCTTAGGTGGCGAACTACCTACCTCGGCCGAAGGTTGCTATCGCTGTTCACAAGTTGTCCAACTTCTATGTCTACAGATCTATGGAGTAGTACAATGCCCAACTTTGACGGTTTCGACGCACTGATAGAAATTGCTAAGATGAATATCTTGCTCAGGTACGCTAATGAGGCGCGAACGAAGGGCGAGCCTACAGTCGCCCTGGCGCAGTGGCTCGACGCGTGGCTGCGGCCCCACTACAGCCTCAACGCGCGCATCGATACCCTCCGCAATCCACACGTCACCAACGACACTCGCATCCAAGACATCAGGCTCGGCTTCGAAGACCAGGGGATACTCTACTCCGGGCGATTTAGTGACTTACCCGGCTCCGCTTATGCAAGAGACTTTGTTGCCGACCGAGCAACTTACAGCCCTGATTTCGCTGACTCGATCAATCGCATGACGGTGGGCCTGGACATGCTCCTCAACACGCAGCTTGGACCCAGCACCCCGCCCAATCAGGTAAACCGACAGGTAAACGAGCTATTTGCGCAAGTGCGAACAGCCTGGGGTCTGGACTAGAACCTGTCACAACACCGCGGGCCTATGTAAAGACACCCAGGCGGCATTGTCCTTCTACTGACAGTTTGGCATTTGTTGAGATATTCTCTAGCCAAAAGACTGGAAACAGCCTCGGCTGCTAGAAAATATGTAAGCATAGCAAAAGGATTGTGTACGCGACCGGGGTGCTCATGCACGCCTCACCTGTGGTTAACATCCGTGAGGTCAGAGGTTCGAGCCCTCTTATGCCCACCATAACTTACCCACGAGAAAGGGTCTAGCAATAATAGCTAGGCCCCTTTGTTTGCTCGCGTGTAGCCAACCGTGTAAGTCTAGACGGAGAAAGCTGCCGAGGCGACGGTGAAAAGCCCTTTAATGCAAGAGCATCGCCATGGTTGGTAGCGATGCTCTTTATGACTCAGTTCCCGACCGGCTTTATTCGACTAGCGTGTGCCCGGTGTCCTGTCCACTCGCTCGACCTCGTGGCGGTGCGGCCGGAGTCCTGCCAGTCCGGCGAGACCTAGCAAGCCCAGCAAGCCCCAGGGGAAGCCATCATCGTTATTGTTGTTCTGTTGAGCCGACGCGGTTGTGCCACCCGTGCCTGGAGTTGCCTCCTGGGCGAATGTTGCCTGTGAACCACCTACCAACAAGGCAAAAGCCAGCATTGTGCCGGCAGCCCCTCGCTTCAAGACCTGGACGTTGTTCTTCATAGTTTAATCTTACTCCTTCTTTCTTCCTCTCCGCGTTTGTCACCATAAGGTAATGACCCACAGGGCCACCCTGCCTCGGTAAGGCACTATGCGTACCAGATGATCAGGTCTGTGAATGAATACTACTGACGTTGACATCTGTTCATACCAGTCGATGAGCCAACACTGTGCGCTGCTTGCATGTTCGGTTTCAGCAGGCAACTAGCATTGTGAGTGCGGTTCTTACGCACCCTTCACCTACTGCTCACATCCGGGAGATCAGAGGTTCGAGCCCTCTTATGCCCACCATAACTTACGAATGCCCGCTACTTGAAAATCTGGCCCATTGTGGCCTATAGTCTCTCAGGATCTCGACTATGGAGGTGGGCAGATGGTTCGGGGCACGCACGATGCGCTTGAAGATGAGCGCAATGAACATATCCTTATTTCTGTAAACGGCGAGCTTTTCCCGCGCAACGAAGCGAAGGTATCGGTGTTCGATAGTGGCTACCTGGTTGGAGATGGCGTCTGGGAGGGCCTCCGTCTGCACGATGGTGTGCTGGTATTCCTGGAGGAGCACCTGGCGCGGCTCTACCAGGGGGCAAAGGCCATCGCCCTCGATATCGGCATGACGCGCCAGGAGCTTGCCACGAGCCTATACCAGGTAATCGAAGCAAACCGTATGGAAAACGGCGTGCACGTGCGTCTCATGATCACCAGGGGCGTCAAGAAAACCCCCTCGCAGGACCCGCGCCTGGTGGTTGGCGGCCCAACCATCGTCATCATCCCCGAGTACAAACAAGCCAACCCCGCCACCAGAGAGGCCGGCATTCGCCTGTTCACCTCCACGGTGCGGCGCGGCTCGCCCGACTACCTGGACCCGCGTCTCAACTGCCATAGCAAGCTGCACGAAGTGATCGCACTCACGCAGGCGCTGAACGCGGGCGCGGATGAGGCGTTGATGCTCGATATCCACGGCTTCGTCAGCACCTGCAATGCGACGAACTTCTTCATCGTGCGTAGTGGTGAGGTCTGGACATCCACCGGGCAATACTGCATGAACGGCATCACGCGCGGGAAAGTCGTGGAACTATGCCGTAAGCAAGGCATTCCCGTTTACGAGAAGAATTTTTCCCTCACCGACGTTTATGATGCCGACGAGGCTTTCGTCACCGGCACGTTCGCGGGGCTGATTCCAGTGCGCGACGTAGACGGCAGAGCCATCGGCGACGGCCGCTCGTGGCCCTTGATAGATCGGCTCAGGGGCCTGTACTACGAAGCCGTTAACGACTTCGTCAGGTCCAACCGGCAGGGAGATATGCATTGAAGCAGGCACACAAGCGCCTGGCCCGCTTGCAGGCGGTCATGCGCGATGCGGGGCTGGACATCGTCGCGCTGATTCCCGGCGCCACGCTGCGTTACCTGACCGGCGGTGTCCACTACGTCATGGAGCGGCCCATTGTGCTGTTCATCCCGCTGGACGAGCAGCCTGTGGCCGTTATCCCCCAACTTGAAGTCCCGCTGTTCGAAGCCAAGCAGCTCGATCCTCGCATAGTCTCATGGACCGATGCCGAGGGCTACGACCAAGCCTTCCGCGTCGGGCTGGACAGGCTGCACCCGGCGGGCAAGACCATCGCCGTCGAGGGCACGCGCATGCGCTTCTTCGAGGGCGAGGTAATACGCCGCTGGGCCAGGGGAGCAACCGTAACGGCAGCCGATGAGCAGCTAGCGCGGCTGCGGATGAATAAGGACGATGATGAGATCGACGCCCTGCGCCATGCCGTGAAGATCTCGGAGCAGGCATTACAGCTGACCCTCGACGCCGTGCGCGTCGGAATGAGCGAGATCGAGCTAGCGGATGTCTTGGAAGCGCACATGAAAGCGCTTGGCAGCGAGGAGCCCTCATTCAAGACGATCCTGCACGCCGGCGGCAACACCGCGCTGCCGCATTCCGGGCCGCTGCCCTACCGCATACAAGCTGGCGACCCCCTGCTGATAGACTTCGGCGCTGTCTACCAGGGCTACCGGGCCGATATCACCCGCGTCGTGTTCGTAGGCGAGCCTGGACAGGATTTCCGGCGCTTCCATGCAGTCGTCCAGGCGGCGAACGCGGCGGGCCGGGCGGCTGCCGGGCCGGGCGTGGCCGCTGAAGCCGTCGATATAGCCGCCAAAAGCGTGCTGATCGAGGCCGGCTATGGGCGGCTAATCCGGCATCGTACCGGGCACGGTATCGGCCTGGAGTCGCACGAAGCGCCGTACATAGTGGAAGGTAACAAGCTGCCGCTGGAGCCTGGCATGGTGTTCACGGTCGAGCCTGGGATCTACGAGATGGACCACATCGGGGTCCGCATAGAGGACGACCTGCTGATTACCGCCGAGGGCGCGGAAAGCCTCAGCACGTTCAGCCGTGACATAATCGTTGTGCCCGGCGACTAAGTGCGTCTTTCAAAACCTCGGCGGGAGGTCAGGTATCCCCATAAGATTGCCTGTGATATAATGCGGCTCCCACCTATCACCTACTTGCTCTATGCATCCATTCCAGAGGGCGCAGCATGCCCACACTATTGAACCTACCTGAAGTGAAGCGTTTAGTAGCCGCAACAAACACGGCACGTTCGCAGCGCGATGTATCAACGGTATTCGAGGCATCAGGTAGCGTGCTGGAATCATATGGCCAAAGCGCGGAGCGGCAGCTGGATGCTCTCTTCAGAACCAGCCAGCGGTTAGCTGTCTACGGCACGCTCGCTCCGGGCGAACCCAATCACCACATCGTCGCGCCCCTTGGAGGCGAGTGGACAGACGGCTTGATTGAGGGAGACCTTATTCCAGTGGGGTGGGGTGCTGCCCTTGGTTATCCGGCGTTTCGCCCCCGACACGGGGGTACTGCCGTGCCGGTGAAGGTGTTGACTGCTTCCTCTCTGCCTACTGCCTGGCCTATGCTTGACCGCTTTGAAGGTCCGGGGTATAAACGCATCCTGGTGCTGGTGTTCAGCACAGAGATTAGCCCTTGCGCTGAGCACACGGGCGAGCTTAGGTTGTACACAGTTGCCAATTTGTATGCCGCGAACGAAGTCAGTCCCGGTGCGGATGAGTAGTGTCAAAAACGTTGCCCGCGCGCTGGTTCTACAGGATGAATTAGGTTTTGAAAGAAGCTCTAATACAGAAATCTTACTCGACGGCTGCTCACTAGACGGTAGGTTGACAGCGGTGTACAGTAATGGTATATCTTGCTCCGTATGCAGCTCCTCCCTGTAAGTACGCGGTTCATTGCCGGCGCTGCTTCGTCCTGGAGGGACCAAAGGACGCGTGCGCATACATCCGCCGTTACTGAGGTTTTAGAGTGCTCTAGCAGCGCAAGCTTACCAGGTCACTGGCGTGGAGGCACCCATGAGCGTGGATCGTAGCAAGTGGCCCCCGATAGTACGGTTTGGCCTTATGGGAGTACGGAGCCGGGGAGCAGCCTGGGCCTTCTTCTGGCTCTGTATCGTCATTGGAGTCGCCTGTGTCGCCTTCGGGTTCGTTTACGCGGCCTTCTTCCAGGGTGGCATCATGTTTTTCGCTGCATTAGCGTATTACCTGTCAATCCGCTGGGTGGACCAGCACAGCCAGTGGGGCTGATGCCTCCTGGCCCGTAGCTAGCGCAAATAAGCATCTTCCCCAAGAGGAATAAGGTGCGGTTGCCAGGCCCGGCGCTGGGGCTTTTCTATTCCCCACAACCCGCGCGTGGTATCATGCACACATGCGACGCGCTCTCCTACTCCTCCTGTGCCTCTCTCTGCTCCTGACCGCCCTGTGGGGCTGCGACGGCGCCGGCCTGCCCACTCCCACCCCCGTGCTGCCAACACCCACCACAGCCCCTACCAGCACCCCCACGGAGCCACCAGTTCCAACCGCTACCGCCACTTACTCACCCACCTCCACCAATACACCCACAGCCACGCTTGAGCCTTCCCCTACCGATACGCAGGAACCCACCGCAACGCCCACAGCCACTACAGAGTTAGCTGCAACCCCTACCGAAGAACCTGAGCCAGAGGAGGCTACTGCCGAACCTACAGCCACGCCCCGGCCCCGCCCCACGCGTACGCCAGCCACGGACACCCCACCGACGCCCCAGGAGCAGGTCGCCACACCCCCGGCGGAGAGCGCACCCACGGGAGGCTGGAAGGAGGTGGTGCGGGCCGCGCCGGGCAACCACCGCATCGCCCTCACGCTCGACGCCGGGGGCGTGGAAGACACGCTGCCGCAGCTACTGGCGACCCTTCGAGCGCGCGGTATTCACGTCACTATATTCATCACCGGCAAGTTCGCGGAAAAGTTCCCCGACAGCGTCAGGCAGGCCGCCGCCGACGGCCACGAGATCGCCAACCACACCTACTCCCACCGCGACTCGCGCGAGCTAACCGACGAGCAGCTAATCGAGGAGCTTGCCCGCACCGAGCAGATATTGCAGGACCTCACGGGCCGCACCAGCAAGCCCTTCTGGAGGCCCCCGTACGGCGCGCGCAACAACCACGTGCTCAACGTCGCCGCCGCCCAGGGCTACCGCTCCATCTACTGGACCCTGGACTCCCTCGACTCGGTGGGCCAGCCCAAGACGCCCGATTTCCTCTTCAACCGCGTCACCAACCCCCCGGCGGGTGTAGAATTGGACGGGGCGGTCGTCTTGCAGCACGTGGGCTTCCAGGGCACCGCCGACGCTTTCCCCCGCATCCTCGACCGCTTGCAGGAGCTCGGCTTGCAGGTGGTCACCATGTCGGAACTGCTCTCACCCTAGCGCCATGACAGCCCCGGACCCAACCAGTAACCCCACACCAGGAAGGCCCACCGCCCTGTGGCTGCTTGCTTTCCTGCTGCTCCTTGCCCTGCTCCAATTAGCCCTGCTCCCGCTGCTGGGTGGCCGCGACCTTGAGCTTGCCCCTTTGTTCAGGGTGGATAGCCTCGGCCTCCTGTTCGGCATCGCCTGGACGCTAACCCTGGCCGTTATCTCCACGCCACTCGCCCGCCAGGGCAAGAGGGGGAGGCTGGGCCTCTACCTGGGCAGCGTTTGCCTTGGCTTCCTGGTGTGTGCCTACGCGCAGAACATGGCATCGCTGGCCGTGGGCTGGGCGCTGGCGGGCGTGGCTATATGGGCAGTCCACAACGAATTGCTCGCGCCCGCGCCAACCAACGGGTCGTTGCTACTCGCGTTCAGCCCCGGTATCGTCCTGGCAATCATGGCTGTAGCGACCGGCCTCCCCGCCTTCACTCCGCCCACCGGAGGCGTGGCCGCACCCTGGTCCCCTGTAGCGGCGATGGGGGGCGCACTGGCCGTGGTACTTAGCACGGGCTGGGGAGAGTTGAATAGCCTTCGACGCGCCGCCGACGACTCCAGGCAAGTACCGAACACGCCCCTAACGGAACTGTACGCCCTCGCCGCGCCCTACATCCTGGCGAAAATGCTGGTGGCCGCCCCGTGGCAGCCGGTGGGCGCGTGGCTGCTGGTGCTGCTCGGCATGCTGACGGTACTGAGCGGCGTCTACAGGGCGTACGACTCCCGCTGGCTGTCGCGCACAAGGTCGCTCACGTATGTGCTGATCGGCATATCGCTGGTTGGGTTCGGGATTGCGCCAGGCTCGCCCCTAGCGGCGGCAGGGGCAGTCTGGGTGATGCTGGCGGGGCTGCTCCGATTAGTGTTACACGGCTGGCGGTGGGCACAGGCCACGGCCTTGCTGGCAGCGTTGCCCGGCCTGTGGCTGGTCTCCCAGGCCGCGCTAGACACCGGCTATGGAGTGGTAGCCGCGCTGCTCCTGCCCGCCTTTGTGCTACTGGCGTGGCTTATTACCTCCTACACCCCCACCAGGAGCCGAGCGCTACACTGGGTAGGGGCCATACCCTTCACGCTGGCGATATTAGCAGTTGCCGCGCCCCAACTCATCCTGGAAGCACTGGTACGGCCCGCCGTGAGGACGATGGCGGGCGGCGTGGGTGCTTTGACCGGCGTCGCGGTGGACTGGGGCGTGGGCATGCTCATGCGTACCTCGCAGGGCACCACACCGGCGGCCCTACCCTCCACCGGTATCGCCCTGGCGGTCTTCCTCGCCTCCGTGGCCCTCTACTGGCTCAAGCAGTTGGCCGGGCGCGTTACGCGCCCAACCGGCGGGGACGCACAACCCGAGTGAACTCCCTCGCAGGCTTCTCCGACTGGGCGCTGGCCCTCATACCCAGGCTGTTCCTCTACCCTGGGGGGCTGGCGATTGCAGCCGCCCTGGCGCTCGCCCTCTTCACCTCTCGCCGGGCACCAGGCACGTCCGTACCGCGCCATGCCTTGAGCCTGGTAGCAAACGCCAATATCCTCTCCCTGGCGCTCGCATGGGCCGCCCTGTCCATCCTGCCTATCCCCGGTATGGCACCCCTACCCTTTCCAGTGGACTGCTTCGCCCTCGTGGCGGTTGTAGCGGCCTCCCTGCTGTTCGACCTCTTAGCCGCGAAAGAGGACCACCGGGATGAGATATGGCCCAACCTGTCCATTGTCCTCGCGCTGATGTCGCCCGTTACCTGGCAAGATGGCCTTATGCCCGATGTTAGAGACCAGGGCATTAGCAGCTACCTTGCTGGGGCGGCGGTGCTTGCGGGACTGGTTGGGTTGTTCGGCGGCATGCGCTACGGGTGGAGCAGCGCGGCCCGGTGGCTGGCGTGGTGGGGCGCGGCTTTCGCGCTTGGAGTGCTGCCCGCAGGCGCGTGGGGGTTGGCTACGCTACCGGCAGCCCTGGTGCTCGGCTGGGTCGCGCGACGGCTCGGCTGGGGCGGGTACGCCACTCTGCTGGCATATCTCCTGGGGCTGGCCGCACTGGCTACTGCGCTTCCGCGGCTTCCGGGCTGACAAGCTCTTTCGAGGCGTGCGGGGGCTTCGTGGGGCCGGTCCGCCGGTACCTGTCCATGATGCCCTCTAAATACTCGCTGTAAGTCTCCGCCAGCGCGGCGGACGTGATGATGAGGGAGTTCTCGGCGTTTTGCTGGGCGTGGCGCGAGAAGTTGTACGAGCCGGTAACCACCACGTCATCCAGCACCATGATCTTGTTGTGCATGAAATCGTGCTGGCTGTTCTCCGTATAGGGCGTGCTATGCTTCCCCACCAGTTGCGCGTACCTTATGATCTCCTCGAAAGCCGGTATCTTCCAGTGGTTGGCGGGCACCAGGCTCCACTGGTACTTCACGCCCTCCATCTGCGACTCGTCGTAGATGCCCACAATTGGCACGTTGCGCATCATGAGGCCCTGCACCGCCCTGAGGATGCGGCTCGAAGTCAGCACCACGAAGGCCAGCGTCGCCCTGCGATGAGTGCGGTCTATCTGGTTGGCTATCGCCTCGTCAATCCACTCGCCCTCGCCGGGAGAGAAGTTGAGCAGCACGTGCGCGGGCTCCCCTTTATACTGCACGGTGTCCTCGCCGCTGTCCATCGTGCCGGATGCCGCCAGGTTGCCATCCACCCAGAGCTCCTCAAAGTCGTGCAGGTAGTAGGCCGCAAGCTCCTGCGAGCGCACGATGATGACGTTGTTCTCCTGCTTCTCCCAGGCATCGTCGGTCCAATTGAGCGAGCCGGTCCATACCCGGGCCCCCGGCGTGCCCGCATCGATGATAACGTACTTGTGGTGCATCAGGGCACGCTCGCCCGAAACGCCCTTGATGGGGAGGTCCAGACTCTTCACGAAGTCGGGCGTGTTGATGTCGCAGTAGTCGCCTAGCGCCTTGTACGTGCTGTCCTTGCCTGCCTTCTGGTCGTACACGAGTCGGACTTCCACACCCGCGTTCACCTGCTCGTGCAAGGCCTGGTAGATTATCTCGCGTGGCTCCGGGCAGAGGGAAAAGGAATAGATGGCGATGTCGATAGACTTGCGCGCGCTGCGGAAGAAGTCGGCCAGGCGGTGGGCCACCTCTTCAGACTTCTGGCAGCCCTGGCACAAGAAAAACGTCTCTATATCATCCACTGTTGGCATCTTCTCCCTCGCCTTTGCGGCCCTCAGGTTCTCCATGTGCATCCAGGTAAGCCGCGCCGCGTTCCATTACGAAGAATTGCAGCCCTATTAGCGTCAGCAAAGCTATCGCGAACAGGAACATGATAGTTATGTCCTCGGCGTCGAGCGTGCGAAAGTCGCTGAAGGAGCGGTAGGCCACGATCAGGCCGACGATGAGCATGGCAAACGGCAGGTAGCCCCGGCGGCCGTCGTCGCCCTTCCGCGCGCTGCGCAGCATGAGGACCAGGCCGCCTATCGCGACCAGCACGCCAAACGTCACCAGGAATACTTGCACGACATCCACAGCCAAACACCCTTTCCGCGCTCAACAGCCGGGGAAGCGGCGAGAGATATCCCTCCCGCCGCTTCCCCGGCTGCTGCGCTCTATTTGCCGGTCTTGAGGAACTCCACCGCCCGGTCGAGCTGCGGGTCCTTGTCCTCCAGGAAGTCCTTCTCGGTGCGGACCACCAGGATGTCGGGGGCGAGGCCCCGGTCGGTCTGCGGCGGGTAGAGGGGGCGGGCCTGGGAGGTGGCCGTGGCCTGGGCGGCGGGCAGGCTCGACTGCGGGGTGGGGGTGAAGGTGGGCAGCACTTCAGGCGTGCCGGGGCCGGGCGTCGGCGTGGGGCGCGGGTTGATGTCCCGCTTCTTGGGGGTCAGCCAGTGTGCAAAGGTGATGTGCGCGCTCGTGCCGTCTTCCCACTGGTAGACGTGCTGTTCGGAGCCTTTGCCGAAGGTCTGCTCTCCTATCAGCTTGGCCCTGCCGTAGTCCTGGAGCGCGCCCGACGTAATCTCCGAGGCCGAGGCCGTGCCGCCGTTGGTGAGCACCACCATCGGTATGTCGCGCGTCTTGTTCAGGTCGAGCGAGGAGGGGGCGTTGGCGATTACGTTATGGGCTTCGTCCTCCGAACCGTCGGCCTTGCTCGACTCGTAGAAGCCGATCGAGCCTGCGGGCAGGAAGCGACCGAGCACCTGCAACGCCTGCACCACCAGGCCGCCGCCGTTGTTGCGCAGGTCCAGAATAACACCCTTGGCGTTCTGCGACAGCGCCTTTTCCAGCGCGGCGTCAAGCTCCGGGGTGGTCTTCTCGTTGAAGATCGACATCTCTATATGGGCGTAGTCACCCACCATGGTGAGCGTGACGGCGGGCACCTCGATGCGGGCGCGGGTAAGCTCTACATCGTACGGCTTATCGCCCCGAATGAGCGTGAGTCGCACCTTGGTACCGGCGGGGCCGCGCACGATGTTGGCGATCTCGCCAGGTGTGAACTTGGTCACGTCGCGCCCGTCCACACCGGCGATGATGTCACCGGCGCGCACGCCCGCCTTCTCGGCGGGGGTGTTGGGGATTGGCGATATCACGGTGGGCAGGTCGTTGCGCACGCCAATCGTGATGCCCACACCCTCGAAGTTGCCCTCCATGGTGCTTGCTTCGCGCACCGCTTCCACGGGCGTCTGGAACGATGAATAGTCGTCGCCCAGCGCCTCGATCATGCCCTTGGCCGCGCCATACACCAGCTCGTCCTTGTCCACGGGGCGGTAGTAGAACTCGTGGCTGATCGCGTTATACGTATTGATGAAAGACTCCCAGGCCGCGTCGTTCGCCAGGTCGGCCGGGACCTCGCCGCTGCCGCCCGCCTGGGTCCCGGGTGTGGACTTAGCGCCCAGGTTGCCCGTCACCGAGCCGGCAGCCTGCCCGGCCAGGTACATCGTACCCGCGCCCAGGCCAAAGGCCACAATAGCCACCAGCACCACAACAAACACCAGTGGCGAGGTCTTCCTGCTCGTGTTATCCATCTAAATCTCCTGAATCTACTGCATCCATACTGAGGGAAGGGACAGAGGGCAAAAAGGCCGGATAATACCGGAGGGAGGTATCTTCTCATACTGTATACGAAAAGGGCCACGCCAGGCATGCTAGGGCGGCGTGACTCTTAAGGATTATACGCAAGCGGCGGGCCAACGTGCAAACGGTTGAGAGACGTTAGACGAAGAACGATGCCCGGCGCGCCTAATCAAGAGTCCAGGCAAGGTACCTTTCACCAATATACATGCTGAACCAGAGTAGCAGAAGCGAAAGCAGCAACACCGCCGTCTTAGCACGCCGCCTGTTCCGGCTATCTTCGTACCAGTGGGTGATTATCTGCCAGAAGATAATCACCGGGAGCGCCAAATAGAGACATGGTGCCAGACACAGCATAAAGCCGGCCATATCGGCCGTGCTTTCACCGGCATAAAGAAAACTGGGGTTTGGTGAGTACCGGGTATCGGCTTGTGCGAAAGGCAGTGCAGCCAAAGCGTACAGGCCGATAAACGTTACCCAGGCCGCCCAGGTGGCGGCAGCCCCGAACCTGACTTGCATTGGTGGCACCTCACGTAGCACGGGTGTATTTCTCGCTACGCTAATTATACTCCCCGGCCATGACCCCCCTGCAAACTGCCACCTGCCCGGTACCTAGCCCCGCCCTTGTCATTCTGAGCGTAGCGAAGAATCTCAAGAAGGTAGTACAGGGAGGCTGTTGAACATCACGTACTACGTGGTTATGGTGCTGAGGTTCAACGTAGGGGCTAGGCCGGAATCTTAGATTCTTCGCTACGCTCAGAATGACAAGGGCCACCTTCGTTCGCGTGTTTCCTACTCCTTGCAGATAGGCCCTGTTCCGCTCAACTGTTTAGCCACCTATGACCCACGCTAACGTCCCTGGCAGCTAACGTTGGGGCAACTATGGGCCGGTATGTGCGAGATATATACAGAAGGAAGCTTTAGGTGGCGGAGGCAGCAGGCTTAGAAACCGGCGAGACAGTCCCCGAGCCGTTTGCGGAAGGTGGCGGGCTGTCCTCCCCTTCCACCCTCAGCGTGGGCAGCGTGAAATAGAAGGTGGTGCCCTCCCCCACCTTGCTCTCGACCCAGATGCGCCCGCCCTGCGCCTCCACCAGCGCGCGGGCGATTGCCAGGCCCAGCCCCGTGCCCGAGCCGCTGTCGGCCTGGTTCCACTGGGCGCGGTAGAACTTGTCGAACAGGTAGGGCACGTGCTCCGGGGCGATACCTATGCCCTTATCCTGCACGCACAAAGTTACCTCTTCGCCCCCGCCGTAACTGGCCCCCACCCACACCGTGTGCGAGCCTGAGTACTTGGCCGCGTTCTGCAACAGGTTCACCAGCACCTGCTCCAACCGGCGCGGGTCGCCCTCAACCACAGGCAGCCCGTGCGCGATGTTGCACTTGAACGCCGTATCGGGGTACTGGTTGGCTACGCGGTCCACCAGTTCCTTCACGAACGGCTTGAGCAGCAGCGGCTCGGGGGAGATGGGCAGACGGCCCGCCCCGATGCGCGACATCTCAAGCAGGTTCTCCACCAGCTCCTGCAACTTGTCGCTCTCGTCCGCGATGATCTGGAGGAACTCGCGCCGGGTCTGCGCATCCCAGTCGGCATTCTCGGCCAGCAGCGTGCGCGAATAGCCCTTCACCGAGGCGAGGGGCGTGCGTAGCTCGTGCGACACCATCGACACGAACTCGTCCTTGAGGCGGTTGGTCTCGCGCAGGGCGGTCGTCTCGGCGGTGGCCCTGATGAGGCGGTTGTTCTCGATAGCCACGGCAAGCTGGTCGGCCACGCCCTTGAGGATGGCGGCGTCCTCCTCGTCAAAGCTGTTCGCCATGTCGCTGACCACCCTCAGCATGCCCAGCCTGCGCCCACCCAGGTAGATGGGTATCAGCAGCACGGACAGCACGCCCTTGGAGGCCATCCCCTGCAACTCGGGGGACGTCGAGAGCCGGGTGTCACCGCTGATGTAGGTGCCCACGTCCGCGATGAGCTTCTTCCCCGCCTCTATCTCAGCGGCGCTGACCGCGTGCGAGGCGATGGTCTGCGAGGCCCTGCCCGTGCGCTCGTCGAACAGGCTGATGCTTGCCCCCGTGTGCCGCACGATGCGGTCGATGCCGCGAACCGCCGTGTTGAACACCTCGTCCAGGTCGAGGGTGCTGCTGTTGATGGAGCGGGCAAGCTCGTTCACAAGTTCCAGGCGGGCCGCCTTGCGCTCGGTGTCAGTAAGAAGCACGGCGTTCTCGTGGCTCTGGCGAAGTATGCGCTGGGAGGCGTTGCGCACGATGGTAAACAGCGACACGTACAGGAAGAGGAACCCTGTGAAGATGCTCGTCCACAAGAAGGCGCTCGTGAGGCCAATCGTCTCCTTGAGGTCCTCCATGTCGTAATAGCCTTCGACGGCCCCTACTATCTCGCCTTCGTTCGGCAACCGCAGGGGCGTGTACACTTCCAGCAGTTGCCCGTAGCCCTTCTCGGTGGTGTTCTCGGCCTCCTCCAGCGACGAGATATCGGCGCTCGGCGTGCCACCCAGGACCTCCTTTAGCTCGGCGCTCACTTCGAATTTCTCGCCTATGATCGTCTTGTCATCCGAGTAGACGATCATCCCATCCCGGTTCCATATCTTGATCTTCACCAACCCCGACCCGGATATGTAAGCCAGCTGCGACTCGATCTGGGAGTAGGGGTACTTCATCGCCTCCTCGACCGGCACCCCCTCGGGGGGAGGCTTTGCCGCCTGGGTGAGTATCTCCCGGTGCTCGTCCACGACAGGCCCGACCAGGGGAGTAATGAGGGATGACACCGCCAACTGCTGCTGGCGCACCGCCTGCTCCTCGAAGTAGCGCGTGACGTTCCAGCCCACCAGCACACCAATGATGATGAACAGCACCAGGCTAAGTATGGAGAATTGTGTCAGCAGCGATAGTCGTCGCATAGGGCTATTTTCCAAACGTGAAAGGAGAAACGTGCCGCGTTCTGCCCGATTATGATCCTTGGTTGGCAGTCGCCTCTTCGTGCGGTACCAGACCGGCCCCTGTCATCCTGAGCGTAGCGAAGGATCTAAGATGCTACCCTTATCTATATGTTGAACCCAATGCACCATCAGCGGTAACGTTCGACAGCATCGCCTCGCCCCCTTCTTGAGATCCTTCCCTGCGCTCAGGATGACAGGGCGACCCCTGGTACCGCGACCTAAACAGGGCCGCATTCACGCACTCTCTTTGCCGCGCCGCAACACCTATCACTCTTCCGCCTTCGGTACCTGCAAGCGATACCCAAAACCCGGCTCCGAGATGATGTACTGCGGGTTGGAGGGGTCGGGTTCGAGCTTCTGGCGCAACGAGCGGATATAGACCCACAAGTAGCCGCTCTCGTCCCGGTACTCCGGCCCCCACACTTTAGACAGCAGATCGGCGTTCGGTATCACTTTGCCCGCGTTCTGGGCGAGTTGCTGTAACAGCTTGTACTCGGTAGGGGTGAGCTTGACCGTCTGGCCCTTGAGCTCGACCTTGCGGCGTATGAAATCGATCTTGAGGTCGCCCGCATCGAGGCTGTGGACCTCTTCACCGGGGGAGCCCGGTTGGGTGCGGCGCAGGAGGGCGCGGATACGGGCCACCAGCTCGTCGGGGTCGAACGGCTTGGTCAGGTAGTCGTCCGCCCCTATATCGAGGCCCTTCACCTTCTGCGACTGCTCTCCAATCGCCGTGAGCAGGATGATAGGCACGCTTGAGATCTCGCGTATGCGCTTGGTGAGAGTGAAGCCGTCGATGCCGGGCATGGTCACGTCCAGCACCACCGCATCGGGCGGCCTGGCGTCGAACTGGTCGAGCGCCGCCACGCCATTGCTCGCCGTGTCCACCTCGAATCCCGCCCTCTC
>DASVQO010000285.1:0-2232 GCA_036389075.1 Chloroflexia bacterium
TGGTGACGTGGGATGGTGTGCCGGGAAGCGGGGCGGATGGGTGGCGGGGGTGGCTGAACGGGGTGGGGGTGCCGGGCTATTGACACGCATTGGATTTATGAGCTATAAATGGTAGTAGTGCCGCTTGGCCCGTGGCTCTCAGATGATGAGAGTTGTGTGCTGTTTGCTTGTTGTACGGCAGGCAGTTTGGGTTGTGGAACGGGGTCTTAGGGCGCTGTAGACTTCATGTAAGTGGGGGGGCGGGGTTGGTGCCCCGTGGAATTGGGATGACATCAGCCGAGACTTTTACAGTGCTTGTGGCCGATGACGAGCGAGACATTGCCGATCTTGTGGGGTTCGGGGTGCGGATCAATTGGCCTGGAAGCCGGGTGATTACCGCGTGTAATGGGGCCGAGGCGCTGGAGTTGTTCGAGCGAGAGCAACCTGGACTGGTGGTGCTCGATATCGTGATGCCGAGGCTGGACGGGTTCGAGGTGTGCCGGCGGATACGGGAGACTTCACAGGTGCCTATCTTGATGCTGACGGCGCGAGACGCTATTGCCGACAAGATTCGCGCTCTGGACCTGGGGGCGGACGATTACCTGACCAAGCCGTTCGAGCACCTGGAACTGCTGGCGAGGTTGAAGGCGCTGACCAGGCGGGCGCAGGTGTCTCCACAGCGCGACGAGGAGCAGGAGGCGGCCCAGACACAGGCGCGTGAGTTCGACCTGGTGTTTGGGGACCTGGCGATAAATTCCACCAACCGGGAGGTACATTTGCAGGGGGAGTTCGTGCCGCTGACTTCGACGGAGTACCGGTTGTTGGAGGAGCTGGCGCGGCACGCGGGCACGGTGCTGACGCACCAGGCACTGCTGGAACGGGTCTGGGGGCCGGAGTACGTGGGGGAGGACCATTATCTGAAGGTGTTCGTGCGACGCCTCCGCCGCAAGCTCTCGGACGATGCGGAGCGGCCGCGCTACATACAGACGGAGTGGGGTATCGGGTACCGCTTCGTACCGGCATAGGGGTCGTAGCGGAGGATAAGACGGAACCGCCAAGACGCCAAGGACGCCAAGGACCACGCCAAGAGGAATAAGAACGGTTCACCGCAGAGGCGCAGAGAGCAGGGGTTAGGCAGAGATAGTGATGTTTAGGGTTCGGTAAGGGGAGCACCTACTCTAAGGTGCTCCCTTTTGCGTCATACCCTCTATCCTTCTCTCCGTACCTTTGCGCCCCTTCGGCTGCGCTCAGGGCAGGCTCTCTGCATCTCTGCGGTGAACCGTTCTTAATTCTTGGCGTTATCTTGGCGTCCTGGCGGTTCTGTCTCATGCGTCGTTTACCATTACAAGCGGCCATTGACAATTATTCACCAGCGGCAGTAGCACTATTCACGAATGCTTATGTGAATGGGGAGGGGGGTCAGGTAAACTAACCATGCAGCGAGGACCCTTCGTGGGATTGCTCTTTGCACATACTTTTACAGCTAATTTCTTTATCAGGCCGACTGTGGCCTGTCGAGGGGCGCAGGTATGCGTTCCTCCCCAACTTTGGTAACTCTGCCCGGCACGCTCGACTGCGTGTACGAACACCCCCCCGTTCAAATACGCGACGACCGTGCCGGGTAGCAGTTATTTTGCCGGGCCTGCTGCCGGGGGCCGTGGCAAGATCCCGCCGGGCAATGTAGCTCGCCGGGGAGTGATGCCGGTATAGACCGGGTGTGCGGGCAGTCGCATGCAGCTACACCTGGAGTATGATCGCCGGGACCGCATGGGCGCGGAAAGCGTCAAGGTCTTGCCCTCTGTCCATAAGGTAGCTTGCGCGATGGGGCGACAAGGCTGCATGGGCGTAGGGTAGGGAAGCTTTCGGCATGCGGTGGGGGCGCTCAGAAGTATAGAAGGTGCCGGAAATCCACCTTTCAACCAACACATTCGGCGTCTTTTTGGGGTCGTTTCAAGGGAGGAGCATGTCATGGAGAAGTTGAACGCAGCAGATGAGAACGGCGGAGGCGGGAGCCGCAGGCGTGGTTTTGCCGCGATGAAGCCTGAGCAGCAGCGCGAGATCGCACGCAAGGGCGGGCAGACGGTGAGCAGCAACCGTGACTATATGGCGCAGATTGGCCGCAAGGGCGGCATAGCGTCGCATGGCGGCGGCAGGCGCGGCTCGTCTGGACGCAACGCGACCGGCAACAGCTAGTAGTCGCGAGTAGCCGCGAAAGCCACTAGCTGTCCGCACATCGGCATACACTACAAGAGA
>DASVQO010000286.1:0-5686 GCA_036389075.1 Chloroflexia bacterium
TGTTAGTGCCGAATCCCAGAATTGCGATATACAGGAACACAGCTACAAGCAGCACCAAGAACATGTGCCCCAGCTGCCGGCGTGTTGGCACAAAATAATGCAGGAACAGAGTAGCCAGGTTGTTTCTGCTGTGTTGCATGCTAGAACGCTCTGGCAAGAACCGTCTGCAACAGTTGTTCCGCCATTAGTAAGAGCTACAGGCAAACCCGGCAAATACCCTTACGGGTATGCGCCATATGACGAGAGCCTCCCAAACACTGGGAGGCTCTCAAACAGTCGAAAGGTAAGATTAGCCGTTGAACTCGTCGCTCCCACCCTCTTCGCCGTCAACCGGGCCGGCGTCTGCTACCGTGGGCATCGCCTCGGCACCACTCGCGGCACCGGAGCTAGCGGTATCAGCTTCAGCGTCCGTATCATCACCGGTCCCGGTGTCGGTCCCAGCTTCGAGCTCGTCGCTGCCGCCCTCTTCTCCAGCGGCCGGGCTGTCAGAAAGCACCTCGCCCGCGCCCACGTCGTTGAGGGAGGCCGATTCGGTCTCCACCGTCTCATCCGAGGTGGTGGTATCCGCATCGCCCGCCTCTACATCTACACCGCTATCTCCCGCGTCTCCCGCCTCCACGTATGTGGTGCCGGCGTCCGCAGTGTCGCCGGTGTCATCGCTGGCCTCAGCACCTACGCTAGCATCAGCCGCCTCGTCAGCCGCCTCGTCAGCAGCCTCAGTGTCCGCATCCGTGCTGCCGGTGTCAGCAGCCGCATCGGTCTCCACGTCAGTGCTGCCGGTATCTGCGTCGGTCTCCAGGCTGGCCGCGGAGGGCATCGATGCCTCAGTTTCCACATCCGCCGTACCGCTGTCGCCGCTGGCCTCTATGCCTGAGGGCTCACCGGCCATCCGGTCGGACATCGGTGACGCGTCAGCAGTCTCAGCCGCGTCGGTGGTGCCGGGTAGCGCGGCTTCAACAGTCGTGCCCGTATCCGCCGCAGCGTCCGTGTCGCCCGCGTCAGGGGCATCTGCAGCCACAGTCGCCTGGGGTGCCTCGGGCGTGGTGGAGGCCTGGGCCTCGCGAGCCTGACGGCCCCCACGCTGGTTCGCGGCGTCTGCGGCCGCTTGCTCCTCTTCAGCCGTCAGCGACAGGCCGCCGGTCTGGGCAAAGGCGGCGAACGCCTGTGCCATCGCGCCCAACGGCTCATCTTCTACGGGAGCCAGGGAGCCTGTGCCACCGCCACGGTCGTCGCGCCGCCCTCTGTCGCGGTCCCGGTCCCTGTCACGGTCCCGGTCCCTGTCACGATCCCGGTCGCCGCGCTGTTGAGGCTCGCGCTGGAACTGGGCCTGGCGTGCGGGCAGGGGCTGCTGCCGGGGTCCAGGCGTCGCGGCCTGGTCCGGGCCTGGCTCAGCGCCGCCTTCTATACCCGGTTTCGGGTCGTCAAGCTGGCTGGCGATAGCGCCCGGCTCGAAGTCGCCCTCGACGCCGCTAGCGCCCGGCTCGCCCGGGGTGGGGGCCGCGTCCTCGAACATGCGCTTGAGCGATAGGCCGATGCGGCGCTTCACCGGGTCGATGCGGATGACCTTCAGGTCAACCGTCTGCCCTTCCTGTACCACGCTGCGCGGGTGGGCCACCCGGCCCTCCGCAAGCTCCGATACGTGGATGAGACCTTCGATGCCGTCCTCAAGCCTAGCGAACGCGCCGAAGCTCGTAAGCTGCGTGATAGTGCCGCGCACCACCTGGCCGAGCGTGTAGTTCTCCGTGATGGTGCTCCACGGCTCGGGCTGGGTGCGCTTGAGCGATAGGGCTATCTTGCGCTCGTTCGGGTCCACCGACAGCACGTGCACGTTGATGCGGTCGCCCACCTTGAGCACGTCGCTGGGGTGCGACACCCGCTTCCACGACAGCTCCGACAGGTGGATGAGGCCGTCCGCCCCCCCGATGTCCACGAACGCGCCGAAGTCGGCAATCGAGGTGACCGTGCCCGGCCTGATTTGCCCCGGCTCAAGCTCGCGCAGGAGGCGGGTGCGCATCGACTCGCGCTGCTCCTGCATCGCCTGTCGCTCGGAGAGGATGAGGCGGTTGCGGTTGCGGTTGATCTCGATGATCTTGAGCGGCAGCACCTGGTTGTGGTAGCGGCTGAGCTCGGCCTGCTTGTTGGCCTCACCCGGCGGCAGCGAGGAAATCTGCGAAGAAGGCACGAAGCCCCGCACGCCCTCGATGTTCACCAGCAGACCGCCCTTGTTGTGCCCCGACACGGGGGCCTGGATGACCTCGCCCGCCTCGAACTTGCGCTGCAAGTCCCGCCACGAACGCTCCTGGCGTGCCCGGTCCAGCGAAAGGAGGGCGTGGCCTTCGTTGTTCTCGGGCTGCACCACCGCCACCAGGATAGGGTCGCCGGGTGCCAGGGCCTCACGCTCTTCGGGGGTGAGACTCTGAAGCTCGCGTGAGGGTATGATCCCCTCAGTCTTAGCCCCGATGTCCACCAGGATCTCGTCCCGGTCCACCCGCATGATGGTGCCTTCGATGACCTCGTTGTGCTTCAGCGTGCGGTACTGCTGCTCCGAGGCCCGCAACAGGTCCTCCATGGAGGCGTTAGCGCCCACCGACTCCATGTGAGGGTCGCGCGCGCTGCGCACCACCAGCTCGTCCGAACCTGCGCCACCATCTGCTGGGGCCTGCACGCCGCCTTCCACGCCACCATCAGCAGCACCGGTATCGCCGGTATCGCCGGTATCGCCGGTATCGCCGGTCGCGTCTGCATCGGAAGCATAGCCTGCACCCGCTACACCGGTATCGCCGGTATCGCCGGTAGCATCTCCAGCACCCATAGCACTGTGGGTCTCGCCGGAAGTATCCGAAGCCTCAACGTAAGCGCCGCCCGCGTTATCTACGTGGCCGGTATCGAGGTCGGCCGGTACGTCAAGCCCAGCGGCGTCCGAAGCATCAGCGCCGTCCGCGCCACCTGCGCCACCTGCGCCCGCGTCGTCCCCGGCCGCACCCGCGTCACCTGCGTCACCCGCAGCGCCTGCTGCCTCTTCTGGCAAGGGGCCAGGCATATCGCCGGGCATAGTGGTTGGGGCAATGCCTTCCTGGCCGTTGGCGGTCTCAGCGAGCGCCGGGTCGTACGCCCCATTGGCGTTGCCGTTGCTCTGACCCTGCCCGTTGCCGCCCTGCTGGTCCACGCTAGCCGGCTGCTCTGTCTGCTCGTTATTCATCCACACCGTCCTCAAAGGAGATAGTAGACGCCAGGGGAGTGTCGGCGGGGGAACTGCACATGCTGGCGAGGCAAGGGGCCTCGCTACGGCGGTGCGACATTATGCCGTTATTGGCAAACAAGGGGGAGTTCTTCTCGCATTCTCAATCTGGCGATTCGTTTTGTATTATACGAGAAGCCCCCTTGAATTGCAAGCACGCCTGGCTGAGGAGTAATGAGCACCGAGCATTGAGGACTGAGTGGTCCCTAGCAGCGTACCATCAATAACGCCTGCTATATTCTCACGAGGAAAAGCGAGCCTATCGACGCAATAGGGACGGCGTTGACCGGCTGCCACGACTGGCCCCGGTTGCCGCTTTCGAGGAGGTAACCCGCGCCGGTGGCGGCATAGACGCGGTCGCGGCGTTCGGGGTCGCGCGCCAACGCGGTAATTGCACCCTCCTGGGGGAGGTTGGCCGCCTCCCAGGTGTGTGTGTCGGAGCTTACGGAAAGGCCCGTGGGCGTACCCACGAGCAGGGCGGGGGGCCTTGCCGCCGCGCCCGGTATCGCCACTATGGAGGTGCCATCGCGGGGCGAGCCGGGCAGGAGCGTCCAACTTGAGCCTGCGCTCGCATATACCCCCAGGGCCGTGCAGGCGTACAGCTCGCTCTTGTCCGTGTCGTGAGCGAGGGCCGTAGCGCCCTCAAGCTCCATGTCGTCCCATTCGCCTGTCGCCAAGCTACCCCGTACTACTGAGATGTTGCCTTCGATGGCGCCTGGCAAATAGATGTGCGCACCCACTCCGGTAACCTGCGTCCCGGGGGGCACCCCGACCGCCCCGGGGGCGAAGGGGAGGGTCTCCCACGTCGCGCCACCATCATTGCTGCGCGCTATCGTGCCGGCAAGGGTGATTATGTGAGGCACGGGTGGGTCGCCCAACTCAAACAAACTTGCAACGGAAGCTAACCCGGGCACAGCAGACCACGTACGGCCGCCATTCTCGCTCAGCAGCAACTCCCCACCGGAGTCCACTACCATTACCCTGATGGGCGGCCCAGGCTCGGCCCAGGCGGAGACGACGGCCCGGTCCGGCAGCACCACGCGCAAAGGCAGCCACTCCGTAGAGGTGCCCGGCTTGTTCACGATGCCCAGCCCGCGTTCGGTACAGGCATACAGGATGGTAGAGTTAGCCATTAGCGAACCCCTGCCCCGGCAGACGGCAATCTACGTATAAAGCCTATCATCACAAACTATAGTATAACCATCTCAAAGGAGTTGCGGCAGATCTGAGCCTGATGCACAGTTCACCCGCCGCGCAGCCGTTCGCCAAGCATGTTGACCGCCTTGCGAGCGTCTTCACCCAGGTACAATCCGCCCAGGCGCTCGGTGATGTGAGGGAAGCGGTTGAACACGCGGCCGCCATAAGCGAGCAGCGGGGCGTGGCCCTCTTGCTCCTGCATCCGGTCGAGGGAGTCGCGCAGGTTGTAGAGGGCGGCGGCGGTCTCTGCGCGGGTGGCGGAGACGCACACCACGTCGGGGCGTTGGGCGCGCACCATGCCCAGCAGGCTGTCCAGCGGCACGTTCTGGCCCAGGTAGACGACGCGGAAGCCCGCCCGCCGCAGGAAGATAGCCAGGAACATAGCCCCAAGCTCGTGCAACTCTCCCGGCGCGCAGCCCACCAGCGCGAACGGGCCGTGCACGCTGTACGGACTCTGGTTGAACAGGTTCTCCAGCCGGGCGCGCACGAACGACGAGGCAAAGTGCTCCACCGCCACCGACACCTCTCCCGTCAGCCACAGTTCGCCTATGCGCACAAGCACCTGCTGCATCACCAGGATGCACACGTCTTCCACGCTGTACAGGCTCAATGCTTCGCTGATGACCTCCCCGGCCCGGGCCTCGTCCACCGCTTTGAGGGCGTCCAGTAGCTCGGCACGCAACGCCTCGGAAGATCGCACCTGTGATTCGGCCCCCACGGAGGCCGAGGGCGGGGCGACCGAAGCGATGGGCTGCGAATAAGTAGCGGGTGCCGCGGTATCCTGGGCGCGTGGCGCGTCGCCTCCCATCTGGCGCAGCATCTCGCTGGCCCGGCTGATGGACAGCCCCTCATCCAGCTTCGACTTGAGCCAGAGCACGGTATCCACATCGCGCTGCGAGTAGAGGCGATAGCCGGAGCCGGTGCGCTGGGGCACAATCACGTTATAGCGGCCTTCCCAGCGGCGCAACGTGTCGGCGGGCACCCCGGTGAGCCGCGACATGGCCTTTATGTTGTATACAGGAGCGTCCCGCTGAGAATCCAAACCATCACCATAACCATAATTCTGCTGCCTTCACGCCCCCTATCTTATGGTACGGTTCAACCTTTGTCAATGGTTTTACTAATCTTCAATGAGACGGAACTAGACGGAACCGCCAAGACGCCAAGGACGCCAAGAACGACGCCAAGATAGTTGAGGTTTGGCTGGTACAAAGAGGAGCAGGGTACGTGTTGTGTACCCTGCTCCTTTTG
>DASVQO010000287.1:0-10382 GCA_036389075.1 Chloroflexia bacterium
CCGTGACCGCATCGAGAAATTCGCCACCAACAACACCGTGGTAGTCTGTGACGCCGAGACGGGACGCCGGTATGGCTTGGTGAGAAACCGCCTGCGGCTGAAGGGACGCCCGATACCTGAAAATGATATGTGGATTGCGGCATCGGCGCTTCAACATGCCTTGGTCCTTGTTACTCGGGACGCTCATTTCAACGAAGTGCAATACCTGGAGCTTGAGAGATGGTAATCCAGCACTGAGACAGAGGGAGACACAGGTGAGCCAGTATTACCCGATACCCCAACCCACGATAGCCACCAACATCCTCGTCCGGCGGGAGCGGCGCTTGCCGGTGCCTGGGGAGGTGGTGGTGCGGGCCGGGCAGCGGGTCGAGCCGTCGGACGTGCTGGCGCAGAGCACGCTTGGGGCGGAGCCGGTGCAGGTGGGTATCGCCGCCGACCTGGACATGTCGCCCGCCGCTGCCGCCAGGAGGTTGCGCGTGAGCAACGGGCAGACGGTGAAGAAGGGGGCCGTGCTCGCGCAGAAAGGCGGGCTTGGCTCGCGGGTGTCGAGGTCGCCCGTCACGGGTACTTTCACCGGGTACGATCCTAGCACCGGCGTGGGCCTGATTTCCCTACCTTCCGAGATCGTATCGGTGCAGGCCCACCTCAAGGGCATCGTGACCGAGTTGATACCCTACTACGGGGCTGTGATAGAGACCCCCGCCACCCTCATCCGGGGCATCTTTGGCATCGGGGGCGAGCAGCACGGGGTGCTCAGGGTGCTCGTGTCGGGCAACGACGAGCCGGTGACGCCGGAGCTTATCGACGCCAGGGTGTCGTACTCGGTGGCGCTTGGAGGCTCGGAGGTGACGGTCGCGGCGCTGCACAAAATGATCGAGCTTGGGGCGCGCGGCCTCATCACGGGCAGCATGCGGGCCGCGGAACTTGCCGAGTTCCTGGGCTACAGCGGGCATGGCTCCTGGCGGCTGGGGGCTACGAGCATGAGCGGCAACGGCTGGGACTTCCCGCCGCCCTCCTCCGCCGTGCCCTCGCCCGTGCCGCCCGACTTCGTGCTCATCATCACCGAGGGCTTCGGCCCCGTGCCGATGTCCCCCCGCACGTTCGAGATGCTGGCGGCCTACGACGGCCAGGAGATAGCCATTGACGGCACCACCCGGCTGCGGGGTGGCCTCTCGCGCCCTGAGATTGTCATACCCCTGGCACGCACCACCGCCGTGCGCTGGCTGGAGGAGACCGGGCCTAAGGTGGAGGTCGGCAAGCACGTGCGCCTGCTGGCCCAGGCCTACCTCGGCCAGGTCGCCACGGTCATCAGCCTGCCGGTTGGCCCCCGCGCCTCCCAATCAGGCGTGCTCACCACGGTGGCCGAGGTGCAACTGGGCACCGGGCAGCGACTGCGGGTGCCCATCGTGAACCTCGAAGTGCTGGAATAGGCACAGCGTCAGGCAATACCAACTGGTAGGAGACGAAAACGCAAAGGCGCAAAGAACGCGCAAAAAGAATGATGATTTGGGGCATTTAGGGGCACGATGCATCGTGCCCCTACTGTATTCTTGGCCCTAAAGCCCTATTCTGGGGTGGTCCTGCGCCAGGCGTTTCAGGGCCGCTATTATGGCGTCTCTTACGTTGTAGGCGTATTCTGAGTCTGTAGTCGCCAGGGCGGGCACGCGCGCGTCGTGGATGTTCAGGATGATGAAGTAGCCGTCGGCGGCGTCTGCCGTGTACCAGTCTATGCGCCCGTAGTGCACGTAAGCTGCTTTTATGTGGTGCAGAGGGTAGCTGTCGCGCCCGACGTGCACGACCTCTGATGTCACCCAGACCATGCCGTCCATGAAGTAGGTCGCCAGGGCAGGGGAAGTTGCATTGCCACGTGGAGGCTCGACGTGGGATTTCTCAAGCACGCGGAGGGGAGATTCGCCTTTCCTTTGCGCCCGGACCGCATCGCTGATGAGGTCTGACAGCCCCCGCGTATGGTCCTCCTCAAGGGAGGCGAACACGACATGCCGCAGCTTCTTGCCCTTCAGTTTGATGACGTACACGGGCACGAGTTGGAGGGCCGGGGTGGCCGGCTTGCTTGAGCTCCAACGCCACACGGCGAGGCTGGTGAGCACGAACAGCGCCGTCAGGACGGCGAGCGGGACCGGGTCCGGGCCGATTTTGAACATGACCACCAGCCAAATCGATGGGAGGCTGACTTTGGCCCAGTCGAAACTCTGTTGCTTCTTATCCGCCCATTGCTCGCCCGGTACCTCCCCAACTTCCACGTTGTCGATATCGGCAAGCGGGTAGCTCTTTTTGCCAACGACAAAACGCTGGCTGGTTACCCAGACCTCCCCGTCGCCGTAGTAGACCATCTCGCCTGTAAGGGTTGTTTGCATAGTTGGAACGCTCGCCTCACGTAAACTACGCGGCCCGGAGAGCAGGGGTTACAGTGCGAGAATATCATGGCAAGTATACCAGCATGAGAACATCATGCTGGTATAGGCATTTGCAAAGAGGTTAGCTATGAGCTACAATCACGCTCGTGGCTACATGTGTGTAGCGTGAACCTGCTAAGTCGTACCCCATGTTCCCCAGCAGGCCAGTCGAGCGATTCTTGTGACAAGAGGAGACTAAAGTGAGAAAGCAAGTCCTGGACGAGATAATTGAGAGTAAGTGCCTGCTGAAGCACCCCTTCTACCAGGCGTGGAACATGGGTACGCTGACCAAAGGCGACCTGGCCGTCTACGCGACCCAGTACGGGGAGTTCATCGATACTATCGCGATGGGTTGGGAAGCCGTGGGCGATGCTGCCACGGCAGCCGAGGAGCGGGAGCATGCGGTATTGTGGACCGATTTTGCTTCCGGCCTGAACGCCCCACGCCCCGCCGAGGCCCGCTTGCCGGAGATAACCGAGCTGGTGGCGCTGGCTCATAGCACGTTCAGCAACCGCCCGCAAGCCCTGGGCGCGCTTTACGCCTTCGAGCACCAACAGCCCTCCACTGCGCACAGCAAGCTGGAGGGCCTGCGCCGGCATTATAACCTTCCTCCCTCGGCTGAGGTCTACTTTGACGTACACGTTGACGACGAGGACGAGCCGCGCTGGTTGGCCGAGCAGATGGGACTGCTGTCAGACGTGGAGTTCGAGGCCGCCCGCGACGCCTGCGAAAGGATGGCCGGGGCGCTCTGGCAGGGCCTGGATGGCGTGTTGCTGGAGATAGAGCGGTCCAGGCACTAACCTCGGTTCGCGGTGAGGGGGCAGCTCTATAGGTTCTAGGAATGGGGGCGGAACTCCGCCCCCTTTGTGTTGGGTCATGCTGGCTTGAGCGCGTGCCGCTGTCCAGCGGGTGGGGTGTAGTTGTTCCAGGTGGGGAGACCAGGGGACGGCCGCGACCGACTCCTGCCATGTGTGCCCTGCCACCTTCGCCCTGTGGCTGAAGCCACGGGCTGACAAGAAGCGAAGTCTCCTTCGGAGACTACCCACTTGTTCCTTAGTCCCCGAAGGGGACTTTGCCCCTTGTCAGCCCGTGGCTTTAGTGGCAGGGCGTGGGCTACAGGGCGAAGGTGGCAGGGCACCCCCACAGGGCCTCTCCTACCTCCCTGCCCAGAGTGCCCGCACCCTGTTAGCAGGCAGTCTGCCTTGCCCATCCACCCTGCCCGGTTTATAATTCGTCTACATCCCCATCCAAAGACGAGGCCAATGCAAACCACAGATAACTCAAAGCTCAACACTCAGAACCGTGCCCCTGGGCGAAACGAAGGGTCAGAACTCATGCATGCTTCTCCTTCCGGCGACTTGCAGGCTGCTATCATCGCGGCGTTGCGGGACGCTGTAGCGGGCCTCGGCTTTGATGCTTCCGGGCTGGACCTCTCGCTCAAGCCTATACCGCTAGAGGGTGCCTGGGGCTTCGGTTCGACCGTGGCTTTCCAGATGCGCAAGCTCGGTGTTACAGGCAGCCCGCCGGAAGTTGCCGCCCGAATACGCGAGGCGCTGCCCCCTCTCCCTGCCGTGGAGCGCGTGGAGGTGGTAGGCGCTTACATCAACTTCTACATCGACAAGGACTGGTACGCCAACCGCATAGTGAGCCAGGTGCTCGCGCAGGGAGAGGCCTACGGCTGCTGGCCGGACAGGGGCGAGCGGGTGATGGTGGAGTACGCCAACCTCAACACCCACAAGGCGATGCACGTGGGGCATTTGCGCAACGTGGTGCTCGGCGCGACCATCTACAACATCCTCAAGTGCGCCGGGTTCGACACGATAAGCGCTACCTACCTGGGCGATATAGGCATGCACGTCATCAGGACGCTGTGGGCCTACCAACGCTTCTACCAGGGCCAGGAGCCGGAGACGGAGCGCGGCCCGTGGCTTGAAACTGTGTACGTGGATGCTACCGCCCGGCTCGACTATCGCAATAACGTCACCGGCCTCATCACCGACGCCGCCCGGTCGGACCCCGCGATTGCCGGGCAGTTGACGCTGGTGCTGCGCGCCCTGGCCGAGAACGACCTTGAGAACGGCCCCTACGCCAACCAGTTAGCCGAGACTCTCACCACGCGCGAAGGCCCCGACTGGAAGCTGGTGCTGGCGGAGCGGGACCATATCGTCCTCAACCTGTGGGCCGCGCTCGGCCCGCTGCTAATAGGCCAGACTTCTACGCTCGACAGCACCAACCGCGACGAGGCCTACGCCCAGCCCACCGAGCCGGTGGTGCCCCAGTTCCTGATGGACAGCATGGGCGGCGGGGATGCCGAGGACGTAGGCGACAACACTACCATCGAGACGAACCTGCCCATAGCCGCCGACCCTCTCAGCGGCTTGCGGGCCGAGTACGAGCGGCTCGACGACCACCGCGAGTGGTGGGACCACGTACCGGGCTGGCGCGACGAGATCCGCGAGATGTTCGCCCGCTGGGAGGCCCAGGAGCCGGGGCTGGTGCAACTGTGGAACACCACCCGCGAGTGGAGCCTGGAGATGTTCAGGCGCATCTTTGGCGACCTGGGGATAGACTTCCATGCCTGGTTCTTCGAGAGCGAGGTAGAGGAGCCGGGCAAGGACGTGGTGAAAGACCTGATAGAACGGGGTATAGCCGAGGACCTGCGCCCGGAGGGTCCTGTCATCGTGCGCGTGGACGACCAGTTGCGGGCGCACCCCGAACTGTCGAAGAAGTACGAGAAAGACCTCTGGAAGACCAACAAGGACGGCACGCGGGAGCCGAGAGACGCCTGGCGCGTGCTGGTGGTGTTGCGCTCGGACGGCACGTCGCTTTACGCCACAAAAGACCTTGAGCTTGCCCGCCGCAAGTTCAACGATTGGCACGTGGACCGCTCGATCTACGTGATCGACAGCCGCCAGTCGCTCTACTTCCAGCAGGTGTTCCGCGTGCTCGAGCTATGGGGCTTCAAGCAGGCCGACAAGTCGTTCCAGCTATCATACGAGTTCGTGAACACGCCGGAGGGCGCTATCTCGTCGCGCAAGGGTGGGGCACCCCTGTACGAGGACCTGGAAGCCGAGGCCCTAGCCCGCGCGCGCAAGGTGGTGGACGCCAGGGAGGAGGAGCAGCCCCGCGACCTCAGCGAGGAGCAGCGGGACGCGATTGCCAGGGCGGTGGCCTACGGCGCGCTCAAGATGGGCATGCTCGACAAGGACAACAACAAGGTAATCACCTTCGTTTGGGAGCAGGCCCTCAATCCCGAAAGCCAGTCGGCCACTTACGTGCAGTACTCGCACGCCCGCGCCACGCGCGTGCTGGAGAAAGCGCCTCCTGCGTTGCTGCCGAAAGGAGGCGAGCACTACAATTTCAAGGAGTTGGAGCTACAGGAAACGTCCCTGCTCGAGCTAGTCGCCAGGTTCCCGGAGGAGGTGGCCCGCGCCGCCGAGGCGTACAAGCCGGTGATAATCGCCATGTACTGCTTCGACCTGGCAGACGCTTTCAACAACTTCTATCACAACTGCCCCATCCTGCGGGCCGGTAGCGAGGAGAAGGTTGCCGCCAGGTTGGCCCTCACCGCGGCGGCCAAGCAGACGCTGGCGAATTCGCTGGGGCTACTGGGGATAGACGCGCCCGAAATGATGTAAGATTGTGTGGGGCTGCATTGGACGCCCTGCCACTAAAGTGGCGGGCTGGCAAGGGGCAAAGCCTCCTGCGGAGGCTCCCCAACAAGAGGGTGGGTAGTATCTGCAAACAGTAGGAAGTAAGGGAACAAAGGAGGCCCTTGTCATTCTGAGCGCAGCGAAGAATCTCGTCCTCCACCGCGATGTTGCCTCTTTCCTTAGCACAAGGAAACATCTGGCACCATGCAGGCGTGAAGACAGGTGGTACTTGGGTGCTGTGGGACGAGATTCTTCGCTGCGCTCAGAATGACAAAGGTGGGGCTTGGTGCGGCATCTGCGGCACTTTGCAGATAAGCCCCAGCCTCCGAAGGAGACTTTGCTACTTGTAAGCCCGCCACTTTAGTGGCAGGGCACCCCTACAGGGCGTCACCGGCGGGCTTCTCCGCACCTACACCCCACCCGTACCCTCACCCGTACCCTCACCCGTACTCAATAGCGCAGGCTAACAAAGACTCTAGCAAGGCCACGATGATGTGGCAGGTAAGGTTGCGATGCTGCAAATAACTTCAGAATTTGGCCGCCTCCGAGAGGTAATCGTCCACCGCCCAGGGCAGGAACTGGTGCGGATGACCCCCTCTACCCGCGATTACTTCCTGTTCGATGACCTCCTCTACAACGAGCACGCCCGGCAGGAGCACGACTGGCTCATCGACCTGCTTCGGGACCACCTCGGCGTGAAAGTCCACTACTTCGAGGAGATGCTGTACGAGGCGCTCTCGCTCGCACCTTCCGCGCAGCGGGACGCCCTGCTCGAGCAGGTGTGCTCCATGGAATCGGGCAGGCCGCCGGTGGAGCAGCGGATAGGGCAGCTTGAGGTGATGGTGCGCTGGTTCCGGGGGCGGGGCTGGCCCCAGTACACCCACGACCCCGAAGGCGACCCGATGTCGGGTGCGCCCGGCTCTATAGCCTCGGCCCTCTCCTCTGTGTCTACCCGCACGCGCAACACCGCTCCCCTCAGCGCGGTAGACCTCGAGTCGTCCGACTACCTGGAGCGGCGGCTGGGGGGCTGGTGCGCGCAGGGGGACTATCACGCGCTGGCCGAGGAGCTTGTCCAGGGCATCGAGTCGGGCGTGGCGGGCACCTCGCCCACCGAGAGGCCCGGGCCTCAGTCGAACGGCGACCGCCAGCGCCTCCTCGACGCCGACAAGGACGCCTTGCGCGATTTCACCGAAGGGCGGCTCTTTTTCCTTACCCCCTTGCCCAACCTGATGTTCATGCGCGACGTGGGCACAGTGGTTGGCAAGCGGTTCTTGCTGTCGCGCATGGCGGCCCCGGGACGCGCTCGCGAGCCGCTCCTGCTCGACTTCGTGCAGCGGCACCACCCCCGCTTCCAGGGTACCACGCGCTGGACCTGGGCCGACACCCGCATCAGCGACCCCGCCTGGCTCCTCGCCTCCTCGCCCAAGCTGATGCTCGAATGCGGCAACGTGATGCAGCTCCGAGAAGACTTGATCGTGCTCGGAGTGAGCGAGCGCACCAGCATGGACGCGGTGCAACGGCTCTCCGACGCCTGGCGGGAGCACGCCGCCTCCCACAACCGCCGCATGGTGCTGTACGTGTTGCGCCTGCCTGCCGGGTTCAACCACCTCGACTCGGTGTTCGGCATGATCAGCGAGGACGAGTGCGTGATCTACCCGCCCGTGTTCGAGCCGTACGGCCCCGCCTCGGTGGACGTGGTGCGGGCGGAGCTTGGCAAGGAGCCGGTGCAACCCACGCGCTCCGCCGACTTCTTCAAGAGCCTGCGGGCCGACGGGCTGGACCTGCACCCGATTATGTGCGGTGGCGACGACCCGGTGGACCAGCAGCGCGAGCAGTGGTTCAGCGCCTCCAACCTGCTGGCGGTGGCCCCCGGCAAGGTGGTTATCTACCGCTCGTCCGAAAAGACGGTGGAGGAGCTGGCCCGGCGCGGCTACAGGGTCGTTGACATAAACGACGTGCAGACCGGCGTCACGACGCTCAGCCTGGACGACCCCGGCAAGTGGGTGCTGAAGATCAAAGGCTCGGAGCTATCGAGAGGGCACGGCGGGCCGCACTCGCTGATGCTGCCGCTGGTGAGGGACTGAGCTGGAGGTTTTGCCCTGGTAAATGCCCGGCGGTTGAAACCGCGAGCAACGATTACGAAGTCCCCCTACGGGGACTGGCACAGGCCGATATAGTCGCCGCAGGGCGACTTTGTAGATGTGGCCCGCGGTTTAAACCGCCGGGCAGGGAACAGAGTAACAATGAGAGGTCCCTATACTCAGCTATATGTGCATTGTGTCTGGGCAACGTGGGACCGGCTGCCTTTGTTGACCGGAGCGTATGCCGCCCAGATTCATGCTACTATAGCAGCTAAGTGCCGCGAACTGGGTTGCACGCCGGTAGCTGTGGGGGGCATAGAGGACCACATTCATCTGTTGGCGCAGCTTCCGTCGAAGTTGTCCGTTGCAGACCTGGTGAAGGAGGTAAAAGGGTCATCTTCGCACCTAATGACGCATGTACTTCAACCGGGTGTCTTCTTCAAGTGGCAGGGAGCTTATGGAGCATTTACAGTGTCGAAAGAGGCGGTGCCGTTAGTCGCTGAGTACATAGAAAAGCAGAAGGCACATCATTCTGCAAATAAGTTGCTGCCGGATTGGGAACGCTGTGAGGAAACAAACGTTGAATAATCGCTGCTTCGCCCGGCGGTTGAAACCGCGTGCTACATTTACAAAGTCGCCCTACGGCGACTAAGCTGAATTGGGGCAGTCCGCGCAGGCGGACTTCGTAATCGTTGCTCGCGGTTTCAACCGCCGGGCAGTAAGTCGGCCATTGGAATGAATCAACCATGCTAAACGTCTCATCCGAAATCGGCACGCTGCGCAGGGTGGTAGTGCATACTCCGGGGCAGGAGGTGCGCCAGATGACCCCTGCCTTGCGCCACGACCTGCTTTTCGATGACATCCTCTATCACGACCTTGCCAGGCACGAGCACGACGCGTTCAAGCGGCTCATCTCGGTGATAGTGCCGCCTGAGGAGGTGCTCGACGCGGCGGACTTGCTGTGCGACATCTTACAGGACGAGCAGACCCGCAACACCCTGGTGCAGGCCATCTGCCAGTTGGAGCTTGCGCCGCACGTCGATGTGGAAAAGTTCTGCGACGACCTCCTCTCGGCGGACCCCGCCCAGCTTGCCCGCTGGCTTATCGAGGGTAAGCCCGACCCCCACCGCGACACCGAACTCACTTCGTTCCTCTCGGACCTGCCCTACCAGCTTGCTCCCATCCCCAACCTGCTGTTCATGCGCGACCCTTGCGCCGTGGTGAACGACGGCCTCGTCGTGGGGCACATGGCGAAGCCGGCACGCAGGCGCGAGTCGCTGCTGCTGCGCTACATCTACATGCTCCACCCCAAAGCGGGAGGCGGCAACGGCTCTCGCCCGCCCGTGTGGTTCGACAAGCTTACCCCGATGTCGCTCTCGAACCCCTCGCCGCTCGACGAGGCGGCTACTGTTGAGGGGGGCGACGTGCTGGTGATACGGCCCGACCTGGTGCTGGTTGGCGTGTCGGAGCGCACCTCACCGGAGGGTGTGGACGCCCTCGCCAGGGGGTTCGCCAGGGACAACTCGCAGGTGAGGACTATTTACGCGGTCATCATGCCCAAGCAGCGCTCGACCATGCACCTCGACACGATTTTCACCATGATGTCGCGGGACGACGTGCTGGTCTACCCGCCGCTCATCATGCCGGGCAGCGGGGAGCAGGTGGGCATCGTGCGGATCAAGGTGGGGCGCGACGGCACGACGCAGTTGCAGCCGATGCGGCAGTCGCTGGTGGCCTGCCTGGAGGAAGAGCTTGGCAGGCCGCTCAACCCGGTGTTCTGCGGGGGCAATAGCCGCCTCTACCAGGAGCGCGAGCAGTGGACCGACGGGGCCAACTCGTTCTGCCTGCGCCCCGGCCTCATCCTGGGCTACGAGCGCAACGAGCAGACCTACAGGGCGATGGAGGCGGCGGGCTACCGCATCATCTCGGAGGACGAGATAGTGAAGTGGCAGGTAGCGCGCGACGCCGAGCGGGGCTGGGTGGTCAATCAGCCGCTGATAGACGAGATAAGGCAGCACCCGGAGCGCAAGTACGCGATAAAGATCAGCGGCCTGGAGTTATCCCGCGCCAGGGGTGGCCCCCGTTGTATGACGATGCCGTTGGTGCGGGATGATATTGCCTGGTGAGAGCTGAGGGCTGAGGGCTTAAGGCTGAGCAAGGAGGGCACGGGGGTTGCCCTGCCAATGAATTGGCGGGCTGACAAGGGGCAAAGTCTCCTTCGGAGACTACCCTCA
>DASVQO010000288.1:0-8108 GCA_036389075.1 Chloroflexia bacterium
TTGGTGCTGTGCTCCTGCACGTCATTCTCCCACGTCGCGCACGGTTTCCGGCCAGGGGGGCACGGTGGGTGTGGTCCAGCCCCGCTCGCCCGCGTAGAGGCCCGCACCGAAGGCGGCCAGCAACAACAGGCATACCACCGCTATGCCCAGGAGCCACCGCCTCAACGAAGGGCCGCTCACCGGTTGCACGCTCCGTTGGTGGCCTGCGAGAGGGGGTCGGGCGGGGGCTCGGTGGGCGCTATTACTTCGACCGTGGTGACCACCACTTCGTTGCTCATTAGCTCGTCAGGCCGGGCGGGGTCGAGCATGAGGGAGAGCAGCCGGGGCTTAGCCATCGCGGTGCTCACCGGGTAGCGACCGGGGGCGATATTCGAGGGGATGACCAGGTAGGTCTCGTCGCGCACCACGAAGCTGCCCAGGTCGCCTATCTCACGAGCGGCGAGGTACTGCTGGAACTGGCCGAAGAGCGGCACGTGGCCCTCCATCGCCAGGTGGTCGCCCAGCACGGTCACCATGGGCGGTATCCACGTGCCCCTGGCGTACCAGTAGCGCACGAGCCGCCAGGGTTTGCCCGGCGTGGCCTGCGGCTCGGCATCCACGCCCACGAGAGTGAGCAAGGACGTAAAATCGACGTTCAGCTTCTGCGACGGGTGGGAAGCGGGGTCCTCAATCGACACCATCCAGTCGAGCGGGGGGTCGCTGGCGGGGCGCACCTTATACAGGTTCAGCCAGCCGTACTGCATGCCCACGTCCGAGTGGAACATGCCCGTTAGCACCGGCTCGTACCACTTGAGGTTGCTGCCGTCGGGGTTGGCGATAAAGTTGGGCGGCCAGGCATCGGAACCGGTGATGCTGGAGTAGACCGGGCCTTCCGGCCAGGGCACCTTGCCCGCGGGAGGGTCGTTGGCCCCCACGCCCGCCTGCACGCGCAGGTCTGGACGCACGCCGCACAGCTTCGTGTAATAGAGCAGGTCGTAGCCGAGCGACGCCCCCCTGTGGTACAGGTTGGCCCCCTGTGGCAGCATCGCTAAAGCGTTGCCGTAGAAGTCGCGGATGCTCACGTCCTTTGACAGGTTGTTGGGTGCCAGGTTGTTGCGCCAGCCCCAGCCCGCGCCCCCTAGCGCCAGCGTAGCCACCACGAGCGCGGGCAGTACCGGCTTCAGGTCGCTGAGGCTCCACCCTCCCGATTGCAGTCCCAACCTGCGGCCCGGCGCCAGGTTCATGGTGGCTCTAGCGGAAAGCCTTGCCGGGACTCGGAGCAGCGCCCGCACGGCCACAGCTACAGCTTCCAGGCCGAACGCGGCGAAACAGGCCGTCACCCAGTAGGTAGGGATGTAATACACGTCGCTGTCGGGCACTTTGTAATTGATGTAGAACACCAGGTTCGCCAGCATCATAGGCACGAGCAGGAAGAAGGGCCGCAACCGGGAGAAGAGCAGCCGCCACGCGCCCAGCACCAGGAGCGGCACCCCGACGGGTCCCATGTTCCGGCCCAGCAGGTGCAGGAAGAGGGCTATCCTGTCGGGCACCTCCCGGAGGGTGTAGCCGAAGCGGGCCTCGCTGAACGCGTTGAAAGTCACCGCCTGGAACAGGGGCCAGCCCGGCTCCTCCCTGGGGAAGAAGTCGCCATAGGGCACGTTGGGGAGGTCGAAGTACACCCAGGTGTAAGGTAGCACGACCGCCGCAAGCCCCACAGCCACGCTAAGCAGGCCACCCCGCCAGTCGAAGCGGCGCAGGAACGCAGCCGCGCCACCCTTGTTCGGCGGCTCGCTCTCCGGGGAGGTGGGCGCGGCCTTCGGCCAGCCGAGGAGGGCAAACGCTCCAAAGGCAGGCAGGTAAAGCACGTTGGAAGGGTGCACGCCAAGACTCAGCCCGAACATAGCGGCGGCGGCGACGAGCCAACGGCGCGCCCCACTGCCGGATGAGCGAGCAGGGTCGCTCCTGGCGGCCCCCCACTCGAACAGCGCGAGCACCACGAACGCGAGGAAGCAAAGGTTGGGCGCGTAAAGCTCCGCTATAACCGCTTGCGACCAGAAAGTAAGCGACAGGGCGAACAGGGCGCTACCCCCTACGGCTGTAAGGCGGTCGCCCGTAAGGTGGCGCGATATGACCGCGTATAACATGCCCACCGCCAGAGCGCCAAGCAGCGCGGACATCCAATTGACGCGGGTAGCAGGCTCACCGAACGGCAGCCAGGTGAACAGGTGCCCTAACCACACGTACACGGGAGCGCCCGGTATGTGGGCCATCTCCAGCAGGCCGCTCTTTGTGACCAGCTCGGGCGAATCGAAGCTGGTGGAGCTAAGGGTGCGGGCCAGGGTCGCCGTGTAAAGGCCCAGGCTGAGCAGGGTGACTAGGGCAGCCACAACCCAGTCCACAACGCCCCATGGCCTGCGCGCGCGGGACGGCAGGTAGGGAACATGGGGAGTGTGTGGAGGGGGGTAGTGTGCCTGGGGGGCCGGGGTGCTATGTAGAACTGGAAATGACATATATGTGAAACGTTCCACAGTCATTATAGGTTCGCGCGAGTCGCCGTGTCAAAGTCCTGAGGGTAGGGCGCCTGCGTGGCCGCGTGACAGGGTGCCGATTGTTCACGAATGTTGACGTCGGTCGAGGGTGCCATATCCACGATGCACAACCAGAGACGCTCGGACGTGGTAGTATAGCTAGGAGACAGGGGAGGCAGGCGGATATGATAGTCACGAAGAAGCTCAGCGCAAGCACGCGCGGCGATGGACACACAATCGACATCACTGCGGACGTGGAGCGGGCGCTTGGCGAATCCGGCGTTGGAAGCGGTGTGGTGACTCTCTTTGTGGTGGGGTCCACCGCCGGGCTTACGACCATAGAGTTTGAGGAGGGGGCGGTGGTCGATTTCGCCCGCCTGTTCGAGAAGCTGGCGCCCCGCGACGGCCTCCTACCAGCACGAACTCAGGTGGCACGACGACAACGGCCATAGCCACGTGCGGGCGGCGCTGCTCGGCCCATCGCTCTCCGTGCCCATAGTCGACGGCAAGCTGGTGCTGGGCACCTGGCAGCAGATAGTGCTGGTGGACTTCGACACGCGCCCGCGCAGGCGAGAAGTGGTAGCGCAGATTATGGGCGAGTGACAGGAGAGGGCAACCCCCATGCTGCGATGCTGCCTTTATCGCGGTGGGAATGCGTCGATAAGACAGCAAGATTCCGGGAGATTCCACACGCCCCGTTGTGCTAACATAGCGGAGGGAGCCGGTACGGAGTCCCTAGTTGGCAGACGGGCTGTGGCCCATATCGGTAGGGAGCAAGACAGTGACGGACGTAGAGGTAATAGTTGGAGAGGTGGCGACGCCCGCCGGGGTGTTCGGGGCCGCGCTTACGTCACGAGGGCTGGGCCGCCTGATCTTTCCTGGCGAGCCGTTCGAGCAGTGCGAAGCCTGGGTGGCGCGGTGGGAGCCTGGTGCGCCACGCTCGAAAGACCGTAGTGCTCTGCTCCAACTGGAGGGGCAACTGACGGCGTACTTCGACGGCACGCTGCGCGAGTTCGCCGTACCCCTGGACATGCGCGGCACGCCTTTCCAGCTACGGGTATGGTCCGCGCTCCTGGAGGTGGGCTACGGCGAGTTACGCACTTACGGGCAGATCGCCTCCGGCATGGCCTCGCCAAAGGCGGTGCGGGCGGTGGGCGCGGCCAACGGCGCTAACCCCGTGCCTATTATCGTGCCGTGCCACCGGATCATAGGCAGCAGCGGGCAACTTATCGGGTACGGCGGCGGCCTCGACATGAAACGCCGCCTCCTGGAACTCGAAGGTGTGATGAGCGCGTTCGAGCCTACGCTGCCCCTCTTTGTAAGCCCTGCGAGGCTCTCCCCCTTGCCTTCGCGCCAGAGTGGCCCGGCATAACCGCACAGGTGGAAGTCAGTCTGCTCCGGCTGCCGCAGCCCTTTGACGTTGGCCTATCGCTGGATAGCCTGCAACGGTCGTCCTACGGCGCGCCTTATCACTTTTCCGCCGGTGGCTGTATCGTGCGCCGGTTGGTGCGCCTGGGCGTGGCGCTGAAGCTGCTGGAATTTGACTTCGAAGCGAGTGGCGAGGAACTGAGGACTACAGTGCTATGGCAGCACGATCTCGATGGCGCAGACGACGCCGGACTGTCGTCGGAGCAGCTTGCGCGCCTGGCTTGCTCAGCGTGGGGGCTTGAGGACGACCTGCCTGCATGCTACGCGCATCTCCGCACAGACCCTCAGATTGCCCCCCTGATCGCTCGCTACCACGGCATGCGGCTGGCGCGGGTGCCCGACCTGTACGAGGCGCTGTTAGTGGCGATACTGGGGCAGCAGATTAGCGTGCGGGCCGCCAGCGCCTGCCGAGCGCGCCTGATGACCTCTCTTGCCGAGCGGGTGGACTTCGAGGGCCGCACGTATACGACATATCCCGTGCCAGCACACCTCCTGGCGTCCGGTGCGGCAGTATTACAGGCCCTGGGGACGGGAGGTCAGAAAGCCCGTTATTTGCTCTCGCTGGCGGAAGCGGCGCTCGCCGGGAAGTTGGCTGGAGCTAAGTTTGCGGACCTGTCTGACGAGGAAGCCACGGCCCTGTTATGCGAGATACCGGGAGTAGGTCGATGGACGGCGGAAGTAGCCCTGTTGCGAGGGCTGGGACGCCTCGATGTCTTCCCGGCGGGCGACCTCGGGTTGCAGGTGGCGGCCCAACGCGTGTTCGGCCTTTCCTCAAGGCCATCGGAGCGCGAGTTGCGCGTGCTGGCCGAACCCTGGCAACCGTGGCGCGGCTATGCCGCTCTCTACCTCTGGGGCTACCTGCGCGATTCTACGTGATGGAAGGTGCCGTTTGCCGCTATGGGCTGGGCGCTTCCAACTGTTGCAACCTGGCTGCGGCGTCCCGCTTCATAGCTTCGTCTGGGCTGATCTCAAGCACCTTGCGGTAGTCGGTGGCGGCGCGAACCTGTTCACCTTTGGCTTCGTATGCCTCGGCCCGCCGGTAATATGCGAGGTCGTAGTCCGACCGGCCTACGATTGCCCTGTTGTACTCCACTATCGCCATGTCGTACAGCCCGAGGCCGTACAGCCTGTCGCCTTCTTGCATGTGACTCTGCACGAGCACGGCCACAAACTTGTCGGACGAGGGCACCCTGAGCATGTAAAACACCGAAGTGACACCCGCGCAGGCGAGGGCCAGCACCACGGTCACGAACACCGACTTCCAGCCCATGTTCGTAGGGGCCGAGCGCACCTGCGTCAGCACCATCTCGGAGTAGTTTATCTGGTTGCCGAGAGGGGCTATAGGGGCCTCTCTCTCGTAGCGCTCTATTGTGGCTTCTCTGACGCGCCCTTCGTGCCTGGACATAATCGCGCTTTCCCGCCCGGCGGTGTAGGGGTGCCGGGCGGCTGAAGGTCTATCTACACTTAACACAACAAATCGAGGGCAAAGGGTCGTTTTCGCGGTATACTGGTACCGGCCCGTGCCGAAATCTCACCTCGGGAGCAGCAGATGACCCGTATTAGCGAGCTTGACACGCCCGCCTTGCTCGTGGACTACAAACGCATGCAGCGAAATATCGCCGCCATGCAGGCAATGTGCGATGCGAACGGGGTGGCCCTTCGCCCGCACACCAAGACCCACAAGTCCCCCGCGGTTGCACGCTTGCAGGTGGAGGCCGGGGCGCGGGGCATCACGGTCGCCAAGGTGGGCGAAGCGGAGGTCATGGTCGAGGCGGGATTTGACGACCTGTTCATCGCTTACCCGCTCATAGGCGAGAGCAAGTACCGGCGGCTGCTGCCACTGCTCGAACGAGCGCGTATCGCGGTGGCCGCTGATTCGCCGGAGGGGGTAGCGCAAATGTCCGCCTTCTTCGGCCCGCTGGGTGCTAACTTGCCGGTGCTGGTGGAAATAGATACGGGTTTCAGGCGCACGGGTGTGGCCGATGCCGAGGCTGCCGTAGCCCTCGCCCAGGTGATAGCTCGCGCGCCGGGCCTCACGTTCGCCGGGCTTATGGAGTTTTCAGGCTACTCTTACGCTGCATGCTCGGAGGCAGAGCGGCGGGCGGTGGGGCACTCCGAGGCGGCGCCGTTGCTGGAGGCGGCCGAGCGGCTGGGGAAAATGGGGCTGTCTGCGGGCGTGATCTCCACCGGCTCCACCCCTTCCATGCCGTTCGTTGCCGAGACGCCGGGAGTGACCGAGGTGCGCCCCGGCGTGTACGTGTTCGGGGACCTCAAGCAGGCCGAACTGGGCACCCTCCGGCGCGACGAATGCGCCCTGACCGTGCTTGCTACGGTGGTGAGCACTCCCGCCCCCGGCCGCTACATCCTGGATAGCGGCACCAAAGCCCTGTCCAGCGACCACTATGCGACCTGGACCTACGGCGAGCTAAAGGAGTACCCGGGTGCGGTGGTCACCCGCGCCAGCGAGGAGCATGGCATCATCGAAGGCACGAGCCTGCCTCTCCGAGTTGGTGATAGGGTGGAGGTGATACCCAACCACGCTTGCGCTACCTGCAACATGCACGACGAGTTTTTCCTCATAGACGGAGATACGGTGCTCGATGTGTGGCCGGTGCTGGGCCGGGGCAAGTTCCGGTAGCCGCTTGAAGTGTTTGCGGTTGCCCTGCCACCGTCGCCCTGTGGCTAATGAAGATTGACAAGCTAATATGGTAATAGAGTAGCAATAGGTTAGAATAGGGATTATGCGCCAACACACGTTAGAACTGAGCAGTGAACAAAGGGCAGAGTTGGAGCATACCCGCGACAGAGACAGGAGAGCTTACATGCGCGAGTATGCTTCAGCGTTGCTCAAGATAGCTGATGGACTATCAGCCAACCATGTAGCTCAACATGGTCTGTACAAAAAGAGAGACCCTGACACCTTGTACAGGTGGCTGAGCAAGTACAAAGCCGGAGGGCTACAAGCCTTGGTGCACAAGCAACGTGGACACCGAGGTTTTTCCCCCTCAAGAGGGAGAAGCGTTAAGGGAACTGACCCGTCAACGTCCTGACCTGCACGGCATATCTAGAAGTCGCTGGCGGCTGACCGACCTGCGAGAGGTGCTGCCCTGGCTAAGGGGCTATTCCTTATCTGGAATGTGCAAAGCTCTGCAAAGGCTCAACATCCCTCGTAAGAGGGGTAGATTGTGCGTACACAGTCCTGATCCTCAGTACCACATCAAGATGAGGTGGATCGAGCAGGCTCAGCAGAAGGCTAAAGAGGAGCCTGACAAAGTAGTCGTGCTGTACGCAGATGAACTGAGTTTCTATCGGAGACCTGAGTTGGCAGGAGGTGGGGTGTATCACCCGGCAGGGAAAGAACCCAGCTTCCTTGTGGCACCAGGCTACAACACTCGCCACCGTTTGGGTGGGGCGCTGGACATGCTCAGCGGCAGAGCGGCAGAGTAGTGTGGGTACAAGGCAAGGTAGTAGGTAAAGATGCCTTGTGCCTGTTGCTCACGAAAGTGAGAGCAGCCTACGAGGCTGACACACAACTGTTCGTGATCTGGGACAACTGGTCGGTGCATTGGCAACAAGACGTGCTCACCAAAGCGAACGAGTTGAACATTCACCTGCTGTGGCTACCCACCTATGCACCCTGGACCAACCCTATTGAGAAGCTATGGCGTTGGCTAAAGCAAAGCGTGTTGCACAACCACCAGTTGGCCGAGCACTTTGACACTCTCAAGGAGCAAGTGCGTACCTTCCTTGACCAGTTCACCCTCGGCTCTCCCGATCCTGCTCGTTCTGCTGACCTGCTGCGCTATGTTGGCCTTTTACCTTTACCAGATTAACTTGTCAACCTTCATTAGCCACGGGCTTACAAGCAGCGAAGTCTCCTTCGGAGACTACTACATGATGTTCCCCAGTCCCCGTAGGGGACTTTGCCCCTTGTAAGCCCGTGGCTTCAGCCACAGGGCGACGGTGGCAGGGCAACCCTACGGAGATGTGGAAGTAGAGCGCAGGTGCCCTGTCTTGCACTATAATGCCTCTCTGGAACAACCTACGTACGAGAAAGCGAGCACGATGGAGACACAAACAGACCTATCGAGCACGGCCGGCCCCGAGAAGCCCCTGGTGATCGTCAAGGCGGACCCGCTGAACGCCGAGACTCCTTTGTTTGCCTTGCGCGAG
>DASVQO010000289.1:0-19295 GCA_036389075.1 Chloroflexia bacterium
GACCCCCATACGCAACTGGAGTGGGACCCTGAGACGTTGAAGAGCGTCGAGAAGCTAACACCTGGGGCGTTGGGGCAAGGCTCTCGCTACCGTGGGAAGTTCAAGGGATTTGGCACTATGGAGTACGAGTTCGTCGAGTTCGAGTCGCCCCGGCGCTTCACGCACCTGGCCCCCATGCAAATGGGCAAGTTGCGCCACGTCTTCACGTTCGAGGCGGTGCCGGAGGGCACCCGGCTGACCCAGGAGGGGCGGCTGGAGCCGAACCTGCTGGGGCGGGTGATGTGGCCCGTGATGTCGAGGATGTTGCGGTCGCGCTTCCGTGTGATTGCTGCGGAGGTCAGCCGTTATATGGAAACGGGCGCTGCCGCGGGTGCGAGGAGTATGTAGAGCATTAGCACAGGTTAAAAGCGTCTCTCCTGCTGCCCACGCTTTGCAGGAGAGACGCCAGTCGCATCCGGGTTGTATGGGGGCGGGGATGTGCCTTAGCCCTGTGGGAGGCCCTGTGGGGGCGCCCTGTGGCTGAAGCCACGGGCTGGCAAGTAGCGAAGTCTCCTTCGGAGACTACCTGATAGGAGACAGTCCCACAAGGGACCTGGCCTCCTGTCAGCTTGCGGCTACAGGGACAGGGCACCCGCTAGGCCCCTGCCCCTGCTTATTCCAGCGTGTTGTACACAAACCCGAGCACGCCCGGCCCAGTGTGCGTGGAAATAACCGGGCCTAATTCACCAAAGAACTCTTCTTTGACGTTGAGCCGCCCGCGCACCATGTCCGCGAGGGAGCGGGCGTCGGCTTCGGCCTGGAAGTGGCCGACGGCTACCTGGCAGGGCTTGCCTTTGGTGGCTTCGTAGCCCAGTTCTACAAGGCGCTCCATCGCTTTGCGGCGGGTGCGCACGCGCTCCAGCGGCTCCACGCGCCCGTTCTCCACGTGCAGGATCGGCTTGACGTTCAACAGCCCACCGAGGAACGCCTGGGCACCGCCTATGCGGCCGCCCTTCTGCAAGTACTCGAGCGTGTCCACCAGCACCAGGATTTTGACGTGGCTCCTGGTGTCCTCGATCATCTTCACGATCTCGTCGTGGCCCTTGCCCTGCGCTGCGGCGCGCGCCCCGTTGATGCACATCATCGCCTCGCCCATCCAAACGGTGTTGCTGTCGATGACGGTGATCTTCTTGCCGCTATTTTGCGTGAGGCGCTCGGCGGCCTGCACGGCGTTGCTGTAGGTGCCGGAGGGCAGGCGGGCGGCAAGGTGCACGGAGATGACGCTGTCCACCTCGGGGTCGTCAAGCAACCTCTGGTAGGCCGTCTCGAACTCACCGACGGACGGCTGGGAAGTAGTGGGTAGGTTCTTCGCCGATTTGAGGCGCTCGTAAAACTGGTCCTGGGTGAGGTCTACGCCGTCGCGGAAAGTCTCGGTGCCGAAGACCACCTGGAGAGGGACGATGGTGAAGTTGTACCTGGCTACCTGGTCCTTGGGTACGCCCGCCGTGCTGTCGGTAACAAAAGCTATCCTGCCCATACTACCCCCTTGTAGAGTTATGAGTTCCGAGTGTTGAGTGTTGAGTTAGGAACGGGACTGCTGGTTGGTGACTATTATACCCGCTTGTGCAAGGGGGAGACGGCGTGCCGAGTGCCAAGTGCCGAGTGCCAAGTGCCGAGTGCCGAGTGCCGAGCAAAGAGACGAAAACGCAAAGCATGCCCTGAGCGCAGCCGAAGGGACGCAAAGGACGCAAAGGACGCGCAAAGGTTTAGGTGTTGTTTTAGCACGTGCCGCTCGGTACTTGGTGGCCTAGCGTAGGAGGAAGGCCAGCACCAGGGCCAGTAATCCGAGGAGGGCGAGGGCGAGGCCCAGCGTGGCGAGGAGGGAGGCGCGGGCCACTTGCCTGCCGTGGCGGTGGTGGGCCTGTATGCCTTTGGAGAGGCGCTCGCCGGTCCCCGCGGCGGGTGGGGCGATCTTGAGTACGTGGCGGTACCACCACGCCCGGGAGCAGTAGCCGTACTCGCCTATCTCGCTGGCGCGGATGGTGGGCTGCGGGCCGGCGTTGGGGGTCCGTGGCAAGGCTAGCCTCTATCGCTCGTGGGCTGGCTCTCACTCGGCTCGCTGCCGGTGCCTGGCTCCATTGGCAGGGCTACGGTGGCGTTTTCTATGCCCGCCCTGGCTAAGGCATCGGTCAATTGGCGCTGTTGCAAGGCGAAGGTGATGTCGCCACGGGTGCGCTCCAGCACGCCGCGCACCATGTCTGCGGTGCGGCGCAGGCCGTTGGTGATGGCGTCGGGGAAGTCCACCGTAACGAGGAGCGAGTAAATATCCTCCATCGTGTTGAGCACCTGCTCGCAACGCTCGGCCTCGCCGTGCCTGATGCGGTCGAGCACGAAACGGCGCATCTCGCCCGCGGCCTCGCCCAGCCCGTTGAGGTAGGCGGCAGGCTCGACGCCCAACTGCTCCGGGGTCGGGATGTCCTCTCCCGCGATTACCGCGTAGACGATGTTGGCCTCCGAGTACTCCTTTTGCGCGTCCTGCACGTAGCCTGTCCAGTAGATGTCGGGGTGCTCCCGCAGCAAATCATCGCGTGTGCCCGCGACCAACGTGCCTGCCTCGCCAATGAGCGCACGCGCGTTGTCCAACTCGCCCCTGTGAGAAGCGCGGATGGAGTGCGCGCAATTGCGGATAGTAGCCCGGCTGCTGGCAAGCGCGCGCTCCCGCGCCTGGTACTTGGTCTCCAACGCCCTGATAACCTGCTCCCCCACCACCTGTATGCGGTTGTCCAAGGCCAAACCCCCCTTCGGAGAATTCTTAATTTTCAATTCTTAATTCTTAATTGAAGATGCGCTAGCCACCGGCCTAACTTATGTACTTTGAGAGTCCCACGCTCAATTAAAAATTAAGAATTAAAAATTAAGAATTAAGAATTCCCACAGTGTCAGTTGTTCGACATGCCGCCGGCGCCGATGTTGGGGCCGGGGCCGGGGCCTTTGACGGCGGTTTCCCAGCCTATTTGTACTACTCGCTCGCCGGTTTCGGTTTGCATGAAGGTCTGGTGGAGGCCGGAGCAGCGGCCCACCGACTCTATCATGCAGACGTAGCGGTAGAGCGCGCCGGGGGCGATGGAGTCGGAGCGTTCGTTGTAGATGGTGGCGTGGTAGAGTTGTACTGCTTCGGCTATGTGCTTCCAGAGGGTATCGTCGGCGCGTGTGACGTTCAGGCCGAGCGCCCGCAGTTCGTTCCGGCTCGGGGTATACACGGGGGAATGGAAGCCGCCGTTGAACAGGTCCACTATTCTGTCCGTCTGCAACGAGTCCGAGGCGTGCAGCTCAAGCGCCTTGCGGGTGAGGTCGCGGTTGAGCCGGTCGGCCTGTTGTATGCTGGCGAGGGCCAGGGGGTGGACGTAGCTGTACAGGGAATCGGGCACCGTAGGTGGGCTTGCACCCGCGCCTGCATCCCCGGTGCCGGGCCGCGCGCCCTGCGGCCCTAGCAGCGAAGCAATCTCGCTCCAGGTGGTGGGCACCATCTGCCCGTGCTCGTCGCGAGGGAGGAGGGCGTGCTTGCGGGGCAACTCTACGCCCCCTAGCTCGGCCAGCGGACCCATGACGACCTCGTCGGCTCCCAGGGCCAGCAGCGCGGCGGGGCCGTGCACCTGGGTGGCCACTATGACACCGAGGTGGTCGCAGTAGTCGCGCAGCAGGTTGAGCACCCGCCAGGTAGCCTCGGGGATACCTCCCCGCGCGTGCAGTAGCAAATCAATCCGGTCCCGCCTGCCGAGGGCCTGTAGCTTGTCATAAATCTGGGGGATGGCATCGTCCGCGATCATCGCGTTGTCGTGCAAGACATACGCGATGATCGCGGAATTGCGCGTGCGCTCGATCGCCGTAAGGTGCGTATTACGCTGCTGCACAGTCTCTAGCATAATTACGAATTACGAATTACGAATTACGAATTGGCGAGCACCTGTAATTCGTAATTCGTAATTCGTAATTTCCTCAAGCCGCTTCGGGGGTTTGGCGGCGGCTGCGCCAGTTGCGAACGACGAAGTAGAGGACGAGGGCCAGGATGATGGCGACGATGGGGATGTCGTAGGGGCGCATGGCCTCGCGGATCTCTCGGGGGGACCACATCGCGCCCGCCCACGCGAGGGCCGCGCACCAGGGGAACGAGCCGAGGAAGGTGTATACGCAGAACTTGACGAAGTTCATGCGCGCCACGCCCGCCGGGAACGACACGAAGGTGCGCACCACGGGCAGCAGCCGGGAGAAGAAGGCGGTCGCCTCGCCGTACTTCTCGAACCAACGCTCGGCGGTGTGCAAGTGATGCATCCTGATGAGCACGTACTTGCCGTATTTCTCGAGGATAGGACGGCCACCCAGCGCGCCAATCCAGTAGCCCGCCATGGAACCTATGGTGCAGCCGATAGCTCCCATGAGGCCCGCGAACATTATGCCGCCCCAGTTGTTGGGGTCGTTGACCAGGTAATCGCCCGCCAGGGGCATGATGATTTCACTCGGCAAGGGGATCATGCAGCTTTCTATAGCCATCATTATCACCACCCCAAGCCAGCCGAAGCCGTTGTAGATGCTGTCGATGAACGGCCAGAAATATGCGTCCTCTATGTGGTGAAGAAACTCCAAAACCGCCTCCTAAATCGATTTGCCGGGAAGGGCCCTTTGCGCCCGCTCCCAGGAGGAGTCGGGTTCCGGCGATTATACCACAAACGGGGCTGCAAACGCCGATTAGGGCGCTGTCCGACGCGTGATGGCGACGAGACATGCCTGGAAGTCATTTGGAAAACAAGACCGACCAACATGAGTGCCAAGCCCCACTATGTCATTTCGAACGCAGTGAGAAATCTCGTCCTTCAGCACCCAGGCATCACCTTTCTTATAGCACAGAGTCCCAGGAGAAAAGTGGAACGACCGCGTGAGGGACGAGATTTCTCACTACGTTCGAAATGACATAGGCGCGCTTGGGTGCTGATTCTACCTACTTTGATTTTGGAGGTGGCTTCTAGAAACATTGCAGAATAAGCCAGACAGCGTCGAAATCGCGGCGTGCAAGGTCTTCGGTCTTTGTCCAATAGTAGATAAGCCCTGCGTCGCCCCACGTCAGCCCCGCGTTATTGTCGCTATCGACTTGCAGGAGGAGTCGCCATTGAGGTGCGGTCTTCTTTAGCGCTTTCGCTTCCTCAGTCTGGTATGCGTCCGGGCTGGCGGTACTTATGCCGCCGGTTGCCAGGGCGCACTCCTCTTCCATGTCGTCGTTCTGAACGGCTTGGGGGTAACCGAGGAGCCTGTGACCTCCGAAGCCGGCATCCGGGCCTTTCATCCACGCGATTAGCCCGTCGTAGGCGGCGACCTCTTCTTCAGTAAGATTTAACCTGTCAATGTAGAGCGATTGGTTGCCGGGCAGGCTGGCCTCAGATGAAAACTGCAAGCGGCAGGGCGGGTAATCTCGACCCCACTCGTGGAGGGTTTCGGGAAAGGGAGTGCGTTTGAGGCGCGCGGTATCGCCATCATAGTAAATGCACCTGGCGCTACCTTTGTCCTCCGGCCTATCTCCCCAGGTCTCTTGTCGAGCTTCGTAGAAGAAGTAAAGCATACCCGTCGGGGGCAGGAGGCGTTCGATGTCGAAAGGGGCAATTTCTTCCAGGCTGAACTGCGCGATGAAGGCAAGCGGCTCGCCGTTCCATTCGGGCCAGGCTGCATCTTCAGGCAGGTCCGGCAGGCCCCCTATTTTTGACGTGCCGGGTGGCAGTAGGGCCTCGTCCCTGGCTGGTGTCGTCTGGATGCGGATGGAGTTACGCACCAGCGCCTGCAACTGCGCTGCTACCCTGGGCAACCGCGCGTCTATCTGCTCGCGTAGGGCGCTGATGTCGGCTGTCAAGCGATACCTCCGCTCTGCTCTACAGCTTCTCCAACCTCGCGGCGCTTGCCAGCAGCCTCTTGGTGCCTGCCTTCTTGAAGATGACCGTCACCTCTTCGTCGTTGCTGCTGGGTTTGACGGCGAGCACCTGGCCTTCACCGAAAGTGTGGTGGGTCACGCGCTCGCCCACTTTGAAGCCTTTAGCTCCCGTGGGTGCCGGGGAACCGTTCTGGGCGCGGTCGCGCAGGTCGGCGGCGGAGGTGATGTTGAGGCGGGTGTTCTGCTCGTGGCGCTTGTCTTCGCGGCGGCCCTCGGTGCGGTGCGAGGTGGGGCGGCCGGCTGGGCCGTACGTGCCCCTGCTGCCGGGGCCGGACGTGGCGCGGGGTATGCCTGAGCCGAAGGTGGGCCTGTCGCGCTCCTTGCTCTTGCCGTAGATGCTCGTCTTGCCGCCCAGGATGTCGTCGGCGCTGAAGCCCTGGGTGGGCACGGTGTTGCGCTTGTTGCCCTGGATGATGGGGTTGAAGGCGGTGCCGGGGTCGCGGCCCGTAACGAGGTCGGCGGGCACGTCGGCGATGAAGCGGGAGGGGCCGTTCATCTGGGTCATGCCGTAGAGGGTGCGGCGGAAGGCATAAAGCATGTAGAGCCGCTCCTTGGCGCGCGTGATGCCCACGTAGGCCAGGCGGCGCTCCTCCTCCATCTGGTTCTCGTCTTCGAGCGAGCGGCTGTGGGGCAATATCCCCTCGTCCATGCCGATGATGAACACGATGGGGAACTCAAGTCCTTTCGCGGCGTGCAGGGTGATGAGGGTGATGGCGTCCTTCTCCTCTTTGAGGGAGTCCACGTCGGAGAGGAGGGCCACGTCCTCCAGGAAGCGGCCTAGCTGCTCGGAGGTGGGCAGGTCGGCGTAGTTCTCGGCCACGGTGCGCAGTTCGAGCACGTTCTGCCAGCGCTCCAGCCCTTCTTGCCCGGCCCCTTCCTCCAGGAAGTCCTTGTAGCGAGTCTTCTCAAGCAAGAGGTCCAGCAGTCCCACCACGGGCAGGTCGGGACGCGAGGCGATGACCTCCTCCAACGTGGTGAGCATGACGGCGAACTTGGAGGTGGGCACGTTGAGTATGGGGGTGCCCGCCTGCACCTGCTCGGCTTTGTCGCGCCTGCTCTGCTTGATCGCAGTGTGCAGCGCCTCGTAGTACGACATGCCCAGTTTGGTCGCGTAGGCTTCCAACTCGGACATGGTCTTGGCACCGATGCCCTTGCCGAGGGGGGTGTTCTGCACCATGCGGGCGAAATCGACGCTGCTGTGGGGGTTGTGCACCACGCGCAGGATGGACATCACGTCCTTGACTTCCTTGCGCGAGTAGAAGCGCACGCCGCCGACCAGCTGGTAGGGTATCTGGTAGAGCATGCACGCCTGCTCGATTTCGCGGGACTGGGCGTTGGTGCGGTACGTTACGGCCACGTCCTTGTACGAGTAGCCGCTGCCGACCAGTCTGCGCACCTCGCGGGTCACGTAGCTGGCTTCCTCCGATTCGTCGTACGCCTCGAACAGCGTAATGGGCAGGCCGGTGGCGTTCTCGGTCCACAGGTGCTTTTCGCTTTTGCGCTGGGTGTTCTGCTTGATGACGCTATCGGCTACCTTGAGGATGGTCTGGGTGGAGCGGTAGTTCTGGCCCAGGATGATCGTCTTGGCGTTGGGGAAGTCGCGCTCGAACTCCAGGATGTTGCGGATGTCGGCGGAGCGGAAGCTGTACACGCTTTGGTCCTCGTCGCCCACGACGCACAGGTTGCCGTGTATGCCCGAGAGCATTTTGACCATGATGTACTGCGAGTGGTTGGTGTCCTGGTACTCGTCCACGAGCACGTGCAGGTAGCGCTCCTGGTACTTGCGTAGCACCTCCGGGTGCGTGGTAAATAGCTCTATAGTGAGCATGATAAGGTCATCGAAGTCCATCGCCTGGTTCTTGACGAGCAGTTCCTGGTAGCGGCGGTAGACGCGGGCGGCAAGCTCGTCGAAGTAGGTCTCGGCCAGCTTGCTCGCTTGTTCGGGGCTGGCGAAAGCGGCCTTCGCGGAGCTGATGCGGGAGAGGATGGCGCGGGGGGAGTACTGCTTGTCGTCGAGGTTGACGTAGCTCATCGCTTCCTTGACGATTTTTTGCTGGTCCTCGTCGTCGTAGATCGCGAAGTCGCGGCTGTAGCCGAGCAGGTCGGCGTGCTGGCGCAGGATGCGGACGCCGAGGGAGTGGAAGGTGCCGACCGTGAGGTCTTTCACGCGGGGGCCGATGAGCTTCTCCAGGCGGCTCTTCATCTCGAAAGCGGCCTTGTTGGTGAAGGTCACGGCGCAGATGCGGTGGGGCCACACGCCGTCGGCCTCGATCATGTAGGCGATACGGTGGGTGAGCACGCGGGTTTTACCGCTGCCCGGCCCGGCGATGATGAGCAGCGCGCCGTGCGTGGTGGTGACGGCCTCCCGCTGCTCCTTGTTCAGCCCGGCGAGGATGCGCTCCATGAGGCCGGGGTCGGGGGTGTGGTTGAACCTGCTGGGTGTGGGCAGGTCTTCGCGAGGCGTGCCGGCACCCACACTGCCGCCCTGTATTTCCTGCTCGGCTGGGGGAGCTTCCGAAAGCCAGGCGGGTTCCTGTGGGACGTCGGGCTGGGCTTCCACTACCTGTAGCTGCGGCTCGTCCTGGGCCTCGGCGGACGTGAAATCGAGGCTCAACTGGGTGCCGTGCCGTGCGCGCTTGCCGTTAGAGGCTCCGTTCGCCTTGCTGTCTGCCAACGTGGAAGCTCCTGTCTAGGAATGGGCGGGTGCCGGTGACCTTGAGTGCTTGACGGAGGCCCTGGCTGCCTAATATCCTGAGGGGTAGTACATATATTCTAACACGGCCGGAGGGCTCGCGGCAAAGCTATCCACACGGCGAAAGTTGTGCGTAGGGCCACAAACCTGTACCCAGATGGGTAGTCCCAAATTCGTCAGCGGAGGACTAAAGCCCCACTATGTCATTTCGAACGTAGTGAGAAATCTCGTCCTTCAGCACCCAAATACCACCTTTCCCGTGAGTACGCTAGGAGAGTTCTATAAGAAAAGGCAACATCGCGGTAGAGGACGAGATTTCTCACTACGTTCGAAATGACAAGGGAAGAAGCCTGGTCCCGCATTGTAGAGCACTGGGGTAGAAGCACCAGCACGTGACGGCTCTAGCATGATTTGTGGAGCCTAGCGATGCGGAATCGATTGAGGAATCTGCTCTGCCCATAGGAACCTCTTAACATGGGCAGAGCAGATTCCTCACTACCCACATACTAATACTGTTTCTCTCTTTGCGCGTTCTTTGCGTCTTTGCGTTTCCGTCTCTCCTCGCTTGCGAATAGTGTTTGGCTGCAACTCAGCAGCGAATCGTGCAACTTTGCCTAGGGGTTTCGCGTAGTTATTTTCGGCTAAGCCAATTTTATGGAGATGTAGACATATGAGCACTCAAATGCAAACATGCTCGGTGTGCGGGGGCCAGGTGCCGGTAGGGTCGCGGTTCTGCCAGAACTGCGGGCATTCCATGCCACAGGCGGAAGACGCCTCGGCCCGCGTGCAGGGCTTCACCCCGCCCCAGGGTTCGCCCACCATCAACGTGGACTCGCAATACACGCCCAGCAACGCGCCCTACGCGCCCCAGCCCAATACCACGTCCTTGCCGCCGGGTCAGTACGCGGAGGCACCCCGCCAGCCGCAGCAGCCACAGTACGGCCCGCCAACCCAGGGCTACGCCCCGCCACCCCCGTCGCTCTACGGACAGCAGCCGCCCAGCTACCAGCAGACGGCCATGCAGCCCGCGAGCCAGGGGTACGCACCGCCACCGCAGGGCTATTCCGAGGTCCCGCTCAACGCCGCCCCCGCCTACGGGCAGTACGCCGCCCAACCTCAACGCGACTCTACGTTAGCGTTGCTGCTCGAGCTTATCGGCTACGCGGGCGTGCTTGGCATAGGGCACATCTACGCGGGGCGCACCTCTCGGGGGGTGGGCCTGATGGTAGGCTGGCTCCTTTACGGGGTGATCGTCTTCTTCCTGTTCATCACGATCATCGGCTCCCCCATCGCGTGCTTGATGTTGCTCGTAACACCTATCGTCCCGATTCTCTCAGGGCTGTGGATCAAGAATGACCTTGACAAGGAGCGCGCTGCATACGCGCCCAGGTACTAGGTCGAGAGGACTATCAACCGCACGACCGGCCACTCATGCGTGCTTTCATAGCGTCTGTAGCGAGGCCGGGCACAACACCACTCAGAAGGAGAAACAAATGAACGGTAACGAAACCAACGGCAACGGCAACGGCACTCAGTCGAACGAGACTTACGGCCAGGGCGGCACCGGCGGCACTGCCACCGCGAGCGGCACCCGCACCGAGGAGTTCAAGCTCAGCGGCGAGGATATCATCGGCAAGGTCCGCGAGATCATCGAAGAAGGCAACGCGCGCCGGATCATCCTGCGCAACGCGGAGGGCCACAACCTCATCGAGATCCCCCTGACCGTCGGCCTGGTGGGGGCGGCGCTCCTGCCGGTGTACGCGGCCCTCGGCGCGGCTGTAGCCCTCGCGGCCAATCTGACGATTGTGGTCGAGAAGAGAGCGTAGGCGGAATTTAGAAATTAGAATTTCGAATTGCGAATTTTAGTTCGCAAGCCAGAGTCTCGGTGCTATGGGAACAATTCAAAAAGGGCGACTCGGACCACAGAGTCGCCCTTTTTGTATCCTACCAGCAAATTCGGAATTCGAAATTCCAACTTCTAAATTTCTTCGATTTCTGCCTGTAAGAATTGGCGGTGTTCGGACGTTGTAATAGGTGAGACGAAGTGAACATGTTTTTTGCGCCGCATGGCTCTTCGCTCCTTCCTTGCAGCCAAACACCCGCTCTGCCCAGCGGGTGTTTGGTCATTAAGGGATAGGGCATGGAACCGCAAAGGCGCAAAGAGCGCGAAGGGACGCGCAAAGAGTATGATTGGGTGCTGAGTACAAGAGGACCAGGGTACACGAGATCGTACCCTGGTCCTTTTGCTTAGAACGGTCTTCTCACCGCTCGCGTTGGCGCGGTCGTTGGCCTTCCCGCTCTCCGACCAGGGTACGGTCTCCAAGGTTGCACAGGGTGGTACTCAAGTGGGACCCTGTCCTTCTGAGTGGTGCGTCTTGCAAGTAAGTTACCTATAGCGAGACCATGCTCCCCATTGTCATCCTGAGCGTAGCGAAGGATCAGGTGGGTAGGCGAAGGTCTACAACATGGGGGATGATGCTGGCTAAAGGCACACTGTTGCTTCAGTAGGGAGAGTCAAGAGCGGGCTACTGATCCTTCGCTACGCTCAGGATGACAGGGGGGAGCATGGTCCTCTTTTCAATAACTTACTTGCAAGATGCCCCACTGAGCGCAGCCAAGAATCTCAAATGCTTGCATGACCACTGCGTTGGATATCAGCACCCTAGTACGTGCTGTTCAACAGCCTCCCTATACTAACTTCTTGAGATTCTTCGCTACGCTCAGAATGACAGGGGCCACTCTTGTTCGCCTGGCCCTTACAGGTTGCAGGTAGGGCCTGGTGGTCTACCTGTTTCCGTAGCGGGCCCGGTAGCTGAAGGTGCCTAATTGCGACAGCAGTACGTCGTTCGGCGGCTGGTTCTCGGGGTGGTACTCGAACACCGCGCGCTCGAAGTATTGGACGGTATAGGCTTTGCCGTTGAGGTCTGATACCTCGGTGAACTCCTCCGAGACGGGGTAGCCTTGCTGGGCGAGGCCGCCGTTGCGCTGCCAGTAGTCGAGGAAGCGCCCGCCTACCCAGTGGCCCGTCTCAGGAAAGAGCCGGCCGCTCGTGTTTGCCTTCTGGTTGGGCGCGCCATCGGGGTACTTGCGGGCGTACTGGAAGGTGCCTAGCTGTGACAGGAGCACCCGGAACGGCTCGGGCTTCTCGGGGTGATACTCGAACACCGCGCGCTCGAAGTATTGCACCGTGTAGGGCCTGCCGTCCAGTTCCGACAGTTCGCCTATAGGCCCGGAGATGGGGTAGCCTTGCTGCGGGAGGCCGCCGTTCTTGTTCCAGTAGTCGAGGAACAGCCCGCCCACGCGCTTGCCGGTCTGCTGGAACAGGCGGCTGCCAGTGCCGGGGACGGCGTTCACCACGGGCAGCGGTGAGATAACCGGCGCGGTGGTAGGTGAGTTGGGCATGCCGGAGAGCCTGGCAACGAACACGTCCTCGGCCTCCGCGCCGTGGTGGGTTGGCTGGGGCGCGTCCTTAGTGGTGGGGAAATCGAGCGACCGGGACGAGCCTGCGACGTAGACGCTGCCGGCTCTCACCGCCACGCTGTGCCCCTCGTCCCAGAGCAGGCCGCCCAGCACCGTGGAATACAGGATTTCCGAGCCGCCCGCCTTTATCTCCACCAGGTACGCGTCGTAGTCGTTGGGCTTGCGGCCCGCAGAGTCGAGGCCGGGGAAGTCGGGCGAGGAGGTCTGGCCGGTGGCGAAAGCGTTACCCGCTTCGTCTACCGCGATGCCGAACCCGTAGTCGTTACTTTTGCCGCCCAGATAGGTGGCGTAGACCAGCGCACCGCCCGTGGCGTCCAACTCGGCTACGAAGGCATCTATACCGGTTGGTTGGTTTGTATGGAGCGTAATATGAGGCTGGATGGGGTTGCGAGTGGGCAGGTCGGCCGACTCGGTCCAGCCGGTAAAGTAGACATTGCCCGCCCAGTCTAACGCCATGCCGAGCATGATGCCGAAGAAGATCCTGGCGTCATTGCCACTCCCGCCATAGTAAGTGGAGTACACCAGGGCCGAGCCTTGGGGGTTGAGCTTGGCTATGAAGACGTCGGCGGCACCGCCAATTTGCGGCTGGAGCGCGTTTTTGGTGGGGAAATTATCGGACTCGGTGCTACCAGCCACGTATGCGTTGCCTGCACCGTCCACCTTTATACGCACTCCCCGGTCAAGCTCCTTGCCTCCCAGGAAGGTGGAATAGACCACTTCCTTGCCTAGCGGGCTTAGCTTGGTCACGAAAGCGTCGGTGAAGCCGAAGTTGTGAGGCTGGATGGGGTTCTTAGTGACGTAGTCGCTGACCGTCGTCTCACCCGTGATGTAGGCGCTACCCGAACCGTCCACGGCGATACCGTAGCCTCTCTCGTCGCCGTAATGTCCCAGGTAGGTAGAATAGACCAGGGCCGTGCCTGTGTTGTCCAGTTCGGTTACGAACACGTCAAAGTAGTCGTCCTGGGTGCCGCGAGTGGCCTTCTGAATGGGGTTCCTGGTGGGGAAGTCGGTCGATCGGGTGAAGCCGGTGACGTAGGCGTTACCGGCGGCGTCCACGGCGATACCGTTGGCCCCATCGTGCTCGGTCCCGCCCAGGTAGGTAGCGTACACGACCTCGTTGCCCACCGGGTTGAGCTTCATCACGAAAGCGTCGGCAACATAAGGTTGGGGTTGGACTATCTGGCCCTGGAAAGGCGACTGGAGCGGCAGGTTGAACGAAGTGGTGTTGCCGGTGACGTAGATGCTGCCGGCCGTGTCTACCGCCATGTCGGTCACGGTGTCGTCGCCTACGCCGCCGAAGTAGGTGGCATATGTAATGGTGGGGTCTATCACCAGCGGACGCGCCGGGTCGTAGGCCCCGACGTTGAAGCCAACCGAGCCGCCCGGCAGGAGCTTATAGCTCACTTCCACCGGCACGCGCCCCCTGGTGGTCTCCTGCCACGCGATGGGGGCCTGCTCGGTCAGCGCTGCCTCTTCGCTTTGGCCGTTTAGAGCTATCTCCAGGTCGCCGCCCGCACTGAGTGTGAGGTTCTCCGCGCCAGTGTAGCGCCAGCGGATGGCGGTAGGATCGGTGCCGGGGGCGACGGTGTAGGTGCCCTTCAGGAAGCCACCGGTGCCTTCGTAGCTCAGGTCAACGCCCGGATAGAGGCCGTTGTAGCGCACCTCGGAGAAGGTAGCCAGGCCTGTTCGCCAGCGCGTGGGGTCGCTGCCCAGGAGGTAGTTGACCTTGCCGGACGCACCTTTGCCCGCTACAAGCTGGACCCGCGGGGAACTGTCCTCGAAACGCAAGCCCACATTCAGGCTGCCTGCTTTGCCGTTCGGGACGGGTGCGGATAGAAGGTTGAGCGTGACACCCGCCTCCCCGAAGAGGAAAGTGCCCCCCGCGCTGTGGGCGACGAAGCGAGCCGACGGCTCAACCTGCCCGGCGTTGGGCTCGAACAGCATGGGCAGCTTGCTCAATTCGGCTCCCGGCACCGCCGCCCCTCCGACGCGCTGCCCCAAGAGCATAGGCCCGGACCCTGCTAGTGGCGCGAGGGCAGACAGCATTACCGCACATGCCAGCAAGAGCGTTGCGGTACGCCCCTGCGCTCGCCTGACCAACGCTGCAACTGCTTGTCCGCTCGCCCCCCTGGCTGCCGGGGCTAAAGTGTCCCACGATAGCATCTCCCGTCCCTCCGTCGCGCCTTGTTGACTTTGTTTCCCTGGCCGTTATTTACAACGTAGCTTCTCCTTTGTGGTTGCAGATGATGCAAGTCCGCCGTGGCCAGGAGACGGAACCGCCAAGACGCCAAGAACGCCAAGAGCGCGCCAAGAATAGAACGGTTCACCGCAGAGACGCAGAGGTCGCAGAGGGCGCGCAGAGATTAAGAAGGGGTTAGAGAACACAAAGAGGACCAGGGTACATATGGTCGTACACTGGTCCTTTTGCTTAGAACACCCTTATCTTAAACTTGGCGCGTTCTTGGCGTTCTTGGCGTCCTGGCGGTTCCGTCTCTAGACAGCGTCCATGACGGCTTCCATGACGTCGAGGGCGGCGTCGGCGGTAGGCCGGTCGAGGGTGAGGGGCGGGCAGAAGCGGATCGTGTTCGGGCCCGCGCCCAGGAGGAGCAGGCCGCGCTTGAACGATTCGTCCACGATGAGGTCGCGCAGGTCGTGGTCGGCTTCGCGGCCCTCTTTGCTCTTGACGATTTCGACTATCACACCTGGCCTATTGCCAGGGTGGAACCATTCTTACAGGCTTCAACCGATATGGTTTTTGCAGCCTCGCGCCTTACGTGGTACACTTCTCATTTACGACGACACATAGCCGCTGGCATCAGAGAAACACAATTGCACAATAAGGGCAACCATAAGGAGAAGAGTTGATGTCTGTTAGCCTTACTGCAATCAACACCCCTGGCTTGAGCTCGCAGCATGCCCACACCTTCGATATATGGTGCAATGTGTCCTATTTAGCCTACACTGTCACCGCAGCCCTTGCAAAACAAGGCCTCACCTATGACATTAGCTCCCCGACCAAAATCATCATGGACAACCCACATGGGTTCGCTCTGCGCGTCCTTGAAACGTTAGACAGAAAAGACTTGTGCCTGATCGCCGTAACGTTCAACCTGTGTGTTGAATACTGGGAAGACTTGTGGAACTTACACCCTAACGTCCTGTTGGTGAACCCGAAACACGAGCACGATTTCGCAAGCGCCATACGCCGCGTTCTTGTGGGTGACGAGTACTGCCTTACGCCCAAAGGGGCAAGCACGTTAAACTCTACGGAAAGACTTATACTGCAATATCTTGCGCGAGGCTGCTCCAATCAGGAGATTGCAAGCCGGATTAACATGCAGGAGAAGAGCGTCAGAAATACCCTCTCGGCTATGTACCGCAAACTAGGAGTGAAAAAGCGAGAACAGGCGATTATGTATTATTGGGGGCTTTGGCATGATGCGGTGAACATACCTAACCCGTAAGGTGCAAGCCTCCACCAAACATTGGTTATCTACGTAAAAGCAGTATATTCGCAGCATGGGGCAAGTGTCCCATAGGTTTATTGTCTTTGTCCTTTAACCTAAAGGCGAAAGTCCCTGGATGTCTGTTCGCGTATTCATTAAACTCTAGAGGTTGGTTCGAGCGCTCATCAACGTCCAAGTGATAACTGCCAATTAGTCTCGGAGTGTATCTATACTCCAGGCTAGCATAACTGCGCGGTTTCTCGCACAAACTAAATCATGATGGTGAAGAAGATAATCACCTTACACTGAAAGGAACTTTGACTCTATGTCTCGGTTGGTTTTTCCCCGTGCAAGTCGGCTATTTACCTGTAAGCTTTTAGTGGGCTTGCTTTCCTTAACATTGATGCTCGGCCTCAGTGCCATACCGGCGGGTCATACCTATGCTGATGAGTACCCGTGTGATCGCACCTCTCCTAAAGGAGGTGATTGCCCCAGTGATCCGCCGCCCTCCGGTTGTGTAACGACGCAGGAGTGGGTTCAACCTACTGACGATAATGGCGTTGTGATTGAAGATGCAGATCCCGTATTAGTTACTATGGAACAGTGTGACGCTACCGAGGCAGACTACAACCAAGCTGTCGCTGATAGTGGCGGTAACATGTTCGCTGTGGATCAAAGGTCTCTAAACTGCGATTGGAACCGAGGGGCAAGCATTTTCGGTTATAGCGGACAGGGCACAAACGTATACACCTGGCGTTTTGCACTAACGGGGGGCCGTACCGGGGGTGCGTGGAAGACCGGCTCCTGTACAAGTCGGTGGGGTTGCCTCTTCTCCGCGGGGGTCAATCCAGTTTACAACCTCAGATATCTGAGCGTGTCTGTGAACAACCCCTCGTCCGTCTTCATAATGACTGCCTCGTGCTCCTAAACTGCTAGGCTACGACAAGAAGGTACGGGTCGCGACCCGTACCTTCTTACTTTTGGAACAGTGGGGTAATCTTCTACACGTGCTCTGGACTTCGTATAACGACGGAATTACCCGTTTATCTCGTCACTTGAGGGTTCAAGTGGCATGCTGAGAGACCAACTCAACGGCCCATTACTGGCTATTGCAGCTAATTCTTCACATACTAACTGAGCTTCATTCAGCGCCTGCACTTCCGAGGACTCCAGCACTTCATTTTCATCAGCCGAACTCGAATCTGCGCGCTTTACGGTGACACGAGCAAGGTAGCCGTTGGAACCTGAGGATCTGAGAACCTCGCATAGTAACGTGCCAAAGGGACCTTCGATTTCTTTGCGCCATCGCGTCTCAGATATTGGTCTCCAGGAAGTCCGGCTATTAAGTTGTTGCGCCTGCTCGAGCTTGTCCCAGTCAGCGGCCTCGATGGTTACCGACTCGTTACCAGGGGTCCCCGGTAGTTCTGCCTTTACAGGTAGACCCATAGTACGCCAAAATGCCGCTGGTATTCGGCAGGGGCTTGTGCCATCACAACCGGTCCACCAACACGTTTGGCACAGTCTCGTTGTAGTCTGCGATCTTATCTTGTACGCGACTACAAGCGCTGCCACCGTACTTTCCGGCAGTCTATCCCGTGCTTCTTCGATTGTTTTTTCGAACTCGAATAGTGATTTCTCCAATGTGCGCGAAGACATAGCCGCCAGTTTGTTACAGCAAATGCAGAGAGTTTCCATGGATAAGCTCCTGATGTTCTAAGCTGCAGGATGGCGGGTGTTAGAATTCTTGGCAATACCCTTACACTTACTGTCTTCTGTCAGCTCTGACCATCCAGGATTCCACCCGCCGAAATCACGTCCAGGTTGCTACGGTTTCCTACTCCCTTGTACTCACCCCACCCTGAATACCTTGTCGATTTCATGGCATTCTGGCCTTTAGCTCTTCTACCGCTCCAGGTCCATGACTGCTTCCATGACATCGAGGGCGGCGTCGGCGGTAGGCCGGTCGAGGGTGAGGGGCGGGCAGAAGCGGATCGTGTTCGGCCCCGCGCCCAGGAGGAGCAGGCCGCGCTTGAACGATTCGTCCACGATGTGGTCGCGCAGGTCGTGGTCGGCTTCGCGGCCCTCTTTGCTTTTGACGATTTCGACGCCCAGCATGAGGCCCTTGCCGCGCACGTCGCCCACGAAGGAGTAGCGGTCGAGCCAGCCGTTGACGCGGCGCAGGATGTAGTCGCCCATCTCGCGGGCGTTGTCGGTGAGGCCCTCTTCGAGGAGTCGGATCGTGGTGAGGGCGGCGCTCACGGCCAGGGCGTTGCCGCCGTAGGTGTTGGCGTGCGCGCCCGAGGTCCAGCCGCCCATGATGCTCTTGCGGGCCACGACCGCACCCATCGGCATGCCCGATGCGATGCCTTTCGCCAGGCACATGACGTCGGGTTCGATGCCCCAGTGCTCTATCGCGAACATCTTGCCTGTACGCCCGAAGCCCGACTGCACCTCATCGAGCACCAGGGGGATCTCGTAGCGGTCGCACAGGTCGCGGAGGGCCGGGTAGAAGTCGTCGGTGGGCACGACGTAGCCGCCCTCGCCCTGGATCGTCTCAACGAAGATGCCGCCCACCTCGTGCGGGGAGACCAGGTGGCGGAACATCGTCTTCTCGATGTAGTCCACGCAGGCGCGGCCCAACTGCTCGTTCGGCAGGTGGGGGAAGGGCGAGCGGTAGGGGTTGGGGTAGGGGGCGTGGTAGATGCCGCCAACCAGGGGCTGGTACTTTGTGCGGTGCAGGTACTTGCTGGACGAGAGGGACATCGAGCCGTAGGTGCGCCCGTGGAACCCGCCGATGAACGAGATGAGCACGGGGCGGCCCGTGTGGTGGCGGCACAGCTTCATCGCGGCTTCAATCGACTCGGTGCCGGAGTTGGTGAAGAACACCTGCTTCTCGTGGTCGCCGGGGGTGATGCGGCAGAGGGCCTCGGCCAGGTCCACCGCTTCGGGCAGGTAGAAGTCGGTGCCTGCCATGTGGATGTACTTAGCGGCCTGTTCCTGCACGGCGCGCACGACCTCGGGGTGTGAGTGGCCGGTGGCGAGCACGGCTATACCTGCCGTGAAGTCGATGAAGCGGTTGCCGTCCACGTCCCAGGCCATGCAGTCTTTACCGTAGGCCATGACGAAGGGATAAGAGCGGGTGTAAGAAGGAGAGATTACCGCGCAGTCGCGGTCGAATACCGCTTGCGCCTTGGGGCCGGGGAGCGGGCCTTTGATGTCGGGGGTGTGCTCGGAAGGTTCGACTACGCCGGAGAGCTTGCCGGGTGCGTCAGATTGCAAGACCATACAAAAATCCTCCATCGGAATTAGGGTTACGACGCCGTAACCCGCAGCATAGAGCGGGCTGTGGGGACAGTCTATCACACCCTCGCTTGTTGTGCCAACCGGGACTTTAGTACCGGCCGGTTGCCCTATGATGCACCAAAGTAGCCATTTCTATGGTACATCCTATTGCTGTATACTTGCCCCACACATATGTCATGCAGGTGGTACCGTGTTTAGCGAAAACGACCGGAGAAACGCGCTCCTGGGGAGCCTCACGATAATTGTCATGGTCGCGGTGTGCGCGGCGAGCGTGTTCTTATACAAGCTCGCCGTACCCGAGCACGTGGACGCGGACACGATGACGGTCAGCTACAGCGATTACGAGCAGGCGTTCCTCAAGTGGCAGGCGAGCGAGATAGACAACTATGAGATCACGCTTCGCGCCGGCGATGACGACCTTATC
>DASVQO010000290.1:0-4520 GCA_036389075.1 Chloroflexia bacterium
CTGTTCGTGACGGCCTTCTGGTACTTGGGGATCATGCCTTGCACGGCAGCCTGGTTTACGGCCCCCAGGTTGATGGGAGGTGCGGGTGGGGGCGGCGCTCCGTAGCCCCCGGCCTGGGGAGGCGTGTAACCGCCGGGAGGGGGGGCGTACCCACCCTGGGGAGGAGGGGTATAGCCACCCTGCTGTGGCGGGGGCGCGTAGCCGCCTTGCTGTGGCGGGGGCGCATAGCCACCCTGCTGTGGCGGGGGTGCATAGCCGCCCTGCTGAGGCGGGGTATAACCGCCACCTTGAGGCGGGGGTGCATAGCCGCCTTGCTGGGGCGGAGGGGCGTACCCACCCTGCGGGGGAGGGGCATAACCGCCACTCTGAGGTGCGTTATATCCGCCATCGCCGCTACCCTGGGGGGGAGGGGCATAACCGCCGCCACCTTGAGGCGGCTGGGCATAACCACCATCACCGCCACCTGAGGGCGGAGGGGTGTAGCTACCACCTTGAGGCGGGGGCGTGTAGCCTCCCTGCGGCGGTATGTACGTGGTGGGTGTGCCTCCCGCGGGCTGTTCGTTGGACTGGCCTGGGGACGTGCCGGGAGGCGGGGCTTCCGGTTGGTCGGGCGGTGGCTGGTTAGACATTCGCTGGACTCCTTTCTAGCGGTTTTTGCGTCGAGCGCGTTCAAAGAGAAATGTTATACAAACGTACGACTCGGTACAGGCTCACAGCCTCTTTCCAAGCACGAATCGGCCAATGTTCATGAGGAGCAATGCCTTGCCGTATGCTAGCAGAAGCCCTACCAATTGTCAATACCCTCGCCTGTAATCCTGAGGGGTGTGCGTGGACGGGGCTGTCTAAGTGGGTTGTACTCACTTCCCTATACGCATGCCTGCCAGGGGATGTTGCAGGCTTGGGCGCTTTGTAGAGAGTATCTTCAAAGTGCGGGAAGTAAGCGAACAAATGTGGGGCCCGGTTCCGCACAGGTGGCACTTTGCAGATGGGTTGTAGCAATATGCGCGGTGGTCCGGTTTTTGCCTGCTGCATCACAGCATGAAAGATATCACTGCCGCCGGACCGACTTCCCCGGGTCCAAACGTGGAACAGGTGAGGCCACAGGGGCGTCTGAGCAGTTGGATAGGGCTGCTGAGAGGGCAGGTGGTGCTCGTCGCGGTGGGCGTGCTGGTGCTGCTGTTCGGGTTGGTCCTGGGCCTGGTGCTGGATGCCAACCTGCAACCTACCTGGTGGGACATACGCCTGACGCACGAGATACAGGAGTTCCCCGGCCCGATCGGCGGAGTGCTGGTGCTGGTGAGCGAGCCTGGATTCGCTCCCTGGAACTGGCTCTTGCCCATCTTGACCGTGTTGGCGCTCCTGGCGCTCCGCTGGCGCGTGGAGGCGATGTTCCTGGCGCTGGCGTCCGTGGGCGGCTTTAGCGCGGAGCTGGTCAAGCACGTGGTGTTGCGCCCGCGCCCCGTGCCGCAGTTTGCCGACATCAGCTTCCCCTTGACCACCCCTTCCTTCCCCAGCGGCCATGTCACGGGCTACGTGACGTTCTTCGGCTTCGCGTTCTACCTGGCATTTACGTTGCTGCCCCGCAACAACCCGTTGCGCTGGCTGGTGCTTGTCATGTGCGGGCTGATGGTGGCGCTGGTCGGCCCCTCCCGCGTCTACATGGGCCAGCACTGGTCCTCGGACGCGCTGGCGGGCTATTTCCTCGGCTTCGCCTGGCTCCTCTTCTCCATCCAGCTACACCGCGCCTGGCTCCGCCGCCAGGCCCTTAAGGTGGTTGCGCTGCCGGAGTCCAGCCCCTGAGCGATTTTGGATTCAGTAGAACTCCGAGTAAATCTAAAATCCAAAATCTAAAATCGTTACTAAAGTCCTCTTGACGCTTGTCTGCTACATCGGGTAAGATCGATTCAGTGTCTGCGTGAGAGAGCGCGGACGTCCGCACCGCCGAGTCCAGATCCCCCCTTAGACCATAGATTGGGGGCTTAGTTGCCCAACCACCCCGCGCGGTACCGCGTTCCAACCATGCCTGTACCTACGCTACGCAGGCACCCACTCGTTCATGGCCGCGAGCGGCTGGCGTGCTTTGCCGCCATGCTGCTGGTGCTGCTCGGCCTCGGCGCGTGGGCGATTGTTTCTTCTCCACCCGCCGCAGCCGCGCCCAAGTCTTACCCCGTGCGGCCGTACGTGTACGCTGCCTCCACGTCGGCCACCACCTACGACGTGATGCTTGCCGATGGGGTGAGCAAAGACCGCATGGTGGCCCAGGTCAAGGTGGATAGCATCTACTTTGGCGACGTGGCGGCCCGGCTCGCGTACGACAGAGGCATGTTCGCCTTCCGCGTGAGCGGGGACCGCAATGGCGGCTCAAGCCTCTACGTAGTTGACATAAAGAACGGCAAGCCCACGCAGGTGGCCCTCGCCAAGAGCAAAGCCGAGGGTATCGGGGCGTTTGCCTGGTCGCCCGCAGGTAGGACGATGGCATACGTGCGCAGCGCCCCGGGCACCGACCCGGCGGACGCGGACCTGGCTTACGGCACGGTCTACCTCTATTCGGCGGGCTACAACCCGGTCAGGCTGGGTGGCTCTAACGGCAGCGACCGCGTGCTGGCGTTCTCCGGCGATGGGCTGGGCCTGTACGTGGCGAGGCGGGAGGCTGCCAAGGCGGGCACGTTGGAGCACCTGGCATACCTGCCCCTGTCGGGTGGGGAGGCCACGATAGTGATGCGAAGCCAACCCGGCCTCAAGTACTCCCACTACGCGGTATCGGCGCTGTCTAACGAGCCTGCCCGGATAGCGGCGTTGGCCGAGGGCGATTTCACGCTGGCGGTAGCGGGCACTTTCCCCGGCAAACCTACCCCGCAGGCCACGCCGACCTCAACGGCAACCCCGACCACGATAACCTCCACCTTCGCGGCGGCGGCCTCGGCCACATTGGCCGCCACCACCCCCAAGGCGACCGCCACGCCCACGCCAACCGTCCCTGCCTCCAAAGTGCCGGTAGCGGGCAAGCTGGCGCGGCCTTCGGGGCTGGGCGTCGTGGTGCTAGACCCCGTAAGCTCCGTGCCTTACCTCGTGCGCCGCGACGCGGAGGCTTTCCCTTATGTGGCCTGGGCAGCGGACGGCAAGTCGCTGCTCATGGGCGGCGGGCGTTCCGGCTCGGCGTGGGTGGTGGACCTGGAAGGGGGCAGGCGGGCGCTGGGCACTCCCTTGACGGGGCTTTCGGTGCTGTCCTGGTCGGACGACGGCTCGGTGGCTATGCTGTCCGACTCGCCCACGAGCAAGCTGCTGGCGCTCGATTTCAGGGGCGGCAAAGTGCTGGCATCGCGTGCGCTGGGCTACTCGAAGGTGGCCGCGCCCGCTGTGGCCCTCAAGGTGCCCTACATCCACCAGGTGAACGACACCGCCTCAAGTGGGGATGGCAACTGGGCGTGCGGCCCTACGTCTGTAGCGATGGCGCTGGCCTACTACGGCAAGCTGGACCCGTGGGAGACGGTCATGCAGGGGCGCACGGGAGCGGCTGCGGCCCCTTCAGGCTCGACAAGGCCCCTGGCGGGCATAGACTTCGCGCCGTACGTCACCAACGTCTACACCAATAACGGCCACACCTACAGCGCCACTGCCCGCGACCCACGCGGGAACATGCTGGCGGGCCTGTACGGCACGATTTGCCCCACGGGGCTGGCAAGCTGGAGCGCCATGCGCTCGGTGCTGGAATGGCACGGGCTGAGCGCCACGCAGATAGCGGCTAGCTGGGATGGCGTGGTGGCGGCCCTCAAGCGGGGGCACCCGGTGCTGCTGGGCAATATGCTCACGTCCGAGGGGCACATCCTGCTGGTGGTGGGCTACACGCAGGACGGCAATTTGATCGTGAACGACCCTTACGGCAACCGCTTCGCGCCGGGCTATGGGGCGAACAACGGCGAGCAGGTGGTCTACCCCTGGAAGCGCACGACGGCCCGCACCGCCGTAGAAGTCACCGGCATCTACCCACCACCCCCCAGGACGGCCACGCCCACGCCTACGAGCACGGTTACCCCCACCAACACGCCCATACCAACCGCCACTAACACACCCACGGCCGTAGTCACGTTCATAGCGATACCGGACGCGCAGTCCAATGGAGGGGCGTTGCAACAGGCCACGCAAGAGGTCACGCAGGAGCCGACGCCTGTGCCCACTTCCGAGGTGGTGCAGGAGCCAACGCCGGAGCCTACGCTGGAGCCTACTCAGGTGCCCGCGACAGAGCCTGCACCCGTTGAACCGGAGCCGGTTGCGCCTGCTCCATAGGCGCTCAGGTCTGTCGTAGGGACGCCCCGCATGGACGCCCTGTGGCTAAAGCCACGGGCTGGGAAGTAGCGAAGTCTCCTTCGGAGACTACTCTCAGGTTGCTCAGTCCCCGGAGGGGACTTTGCCTCTTCTCAGCCCGTGGCTTTAGCCACAGGGCGTCCATGCAGGGCGTCCGCATTGGCTATCCTCTACTTGGCCGCTAGCGCTGCTGCCTCTACCTCCTCGTGCTTGAGCCG
>DASVQO010000291.1:0-3530 GCA_036389075.1 Chloroflexia bacterium
CTTGGTGGCGGGGCCCAGTATTGTCATTGCTGTCGCCTGGTGCGGTATTGCCGTTACCGGAGGAGCAATCTGGCTGAAAGTGAAGGAAAATTGAGCACCTTCTTGTCTGTAAAATGAGCAGTTGGCCCGCGCATAATAGCGTTGCTCACCAGTCAGGGCGCACCAGGAGGTGATTGACACCAATTCGCTCGTGTCTCCATTCAAGCTAACTTCCCCTTAAGAGACCAGGCGACACTCCAGGTAAGGGCGTACAATACCGGTCACTTTACCACCGCGCATGGACCTATCTGCACCGTGCGTATTCGCGTGCGTGGCATATGACAAAAGTGAGATCGAAACGTAAGCATGCCATGTCTATATGGCTGCTCATAAAGACTTGTAACCAGGAACAAGGGGAGGATTAGCAATGTTAGCTATCGTAACCACATCTATAGCGTCCAGCAAACGGCTCAGGATAATAGCCGTCGTGAGTATGCTCCTTGCGATGCTAGGGCCGCTCGGGGCGAACCGCGCGCTCGCCGCGTCGGTCGCTTCGGCTTCGTTTACGAACGGCGGCCTCGTGGCCGGCGGCACCCGCTACGCGAAGCAGGGGCAGACGGTGACGCTCAGCATCGCGACCACGCCGGACACCCGCTGCGTCAGGGTGACCGGCGACCATACGGGCAAGCAGACTACGGCCTCGGGGCAATCGAGCTGGACGTTCAGCTTCACCGTGAGCAGCGGCGACGGCCCGCGCACCGTAAGCGTAGAGGCAGGCACCACCCCCACGGGCGGCCAGGCAGCTTGCAACGGCATCGGCGCGCCCCTCGGTACGGCTTCGTACACGCGCGACAATACAGGCCCCAGTGTCACCGCCAACCTCGTCCCGGCCCCTAACGCGGCGGGCTGGAACAACAGCGATGTGACGCTCAACTGGGTTGCCAGCGACTCGGGCGTCGGCATGGTAGGAGGCAGCGCCAGCGGCCCAACACCGGCGGGCCAGCTTCTGACGGCCAACGGCAACTACAATCTCAGCTCCGTCGCCACCGATGCGCTTGGAAACCTCAGCCCTAACAATACCGGCAAGGTGGTGGTGCATCTCGACAAGACTCTACCCACGATCAGCGGCGCTCGCAGCCCGGCAGCCAACTCGTTCGGCTGGAACAACACCGACGTGAGCGTTACCTTCAACTGCAGCGACCCCGGCCAGTTTGCCTCCGGCATCGCTAGCTGCGGCCCGGCTGCCCTCTTGAACAGTGAGACTACAAGCGCGGGACAGACCGTCAGCGGCACGGCTGTAGACATCGCAGGTAATCAGAGCAACGCACAGGTAGGCCCCATCAAGATAGACAGGACCAATCCCACCCTCACCGGGGCTGCTACCACTTTGCCAAACGGGAATGGTTGGTATAACGATGACGTGGTGATAGAGTGGACCCCTTCGGATGGCCTCTCCGGCATCGACCTCTCGACCGTGCCCACTGACAGCACCATCACGGGTGAGGGTAGCAACCTGGGAGCCAGCGAGTCGGTGCAGGACAAAGCGGGCAACGTCGGCACGGACAGCGTCAGCGGCATCATGATAGACCGCACCGCGCCCCAGACCGCCGCCAGCGCCCCCTCAGGCTGGAGCAACACCAATGTGACGGTCAGCCTCGACGCTACCGACAACCTGTCGGGCGTGGCTGCGACCAACTATGAGCTTGATGGCGCTCCCGGCACCGGCGACAGCGTGTTGGTGGCGGACGGCGTGCACACACTCGAATACTGGAGCGTGGATAACGCGGGGAACGAAGAGGCCCACCAGACGATAACGGTCAGCGTGGACACCATCCGGCCCGACATCAACCACATCCTCAATCCACAGCCGAACGCCAACGGCTGGAACAACAGCGCCAGCGTCGCGGTCGAATTCGTATGCTCCGACAACGCGGGCGGCTCGGGCGTGCTGCGTTGCGGACCCGACCAGTCGGTGAGCGCCGAGGGCATCCAGACCGTGACCGGCACCGCCGTGGACAATGCGGGCAATATTCGCTCCGAAGATGTTGAAGTCAAGATCGACCGCACCGCCCCCACTATCAGCGGCGACCGCAGCCCGGCGGCTAACGCGTTCGGTTGGAACAACACCGACGTGAGCGTCACGTTCGAGTGTGCTGATACCGGCGGCTCTGGCATAGCGTCCCCGGATGGCTGCGCAGGCTCTACCACCCTCACCGGTGAGACCCCCGCCGCAGGCCAGACTGTTACGGGCACTGCTACGGACGATGCGGACAACCAGAGCAGCGCGCAAGTTGGCCCCATCAAGATAGACAAGACCAACCCTACCCTCACCGGGGCTGCTACTGATGCTCCTAACGGGAATGGTTGGTATAACGACGACGTGGTGATACAGTGGACCCCCTCCGATAGCCTCTCCGGCATCGACCCCTCCACCGTGCCCGCGGATAGCACTATCACGGGTGAGGGGAGCAACCTGGGAGCCAGCGAGTCGGTGCAGGACCAGGCGGGTAACATGGGCACCGGCAGCGTCAGCGGCATCATGATAGACCGCATCGCGCCTATGATCTCGGCGTCGGCCAGCGGCCCCACCGGCAGCAACGGCTGGTACGTCGGGCCTGTCACGGTCCACTTCACCTGCTCGGATGGCCTGTCCGGCATCGCAACCTGCCCGGCCGACATCGTGCTGAGCGGCGACGGCGCGGGGCAGTCGGCAAGTGGTACCGCCGTGGACAACGCGGGCAACACCGCCGCTGCCGCCGTTACGGGCATCAACATCGACCAGACCGCCCCGAGCGTCACCGGCAGCCGCACCCCCGCCGCCAATGCGAACGGCTGGAACAACGGCCCCGTCACGGTAAGCTTCTCGTGCGCGGACGCCACTTCCGGCCTGGCCGCCGCCGGGGGCTGTTCTGGCCCTACGACCTTGAGCGGCGAAGGCGCGGGCCAGAGCGTGACCGGCTCGGCTGTTGACAACGCGGGCAACACGGCCAGCGACACGGTGGGCCAGATCAACATAGACCTGACCGCGCCCACGATTAGCGGGGCGGCCACAACTTCCCCAAATGCCAACGGCTGGTACAACGGCAACGTGACGGTCCACTGGACGTGCGGCGACAACCTGTCGGGCGTGGGCGCGAACTGCCACGCCGATAGCGTGATAACCGGGGAAGGGAGCAACCTCTTGGCAAGCGCGTCGGTGAGCGACCTGGCAGGCAACAGCGCCAACGCCTCGGTTGCGGGCATAAACATCGACCGCACCAAGCCCGTGCTGGCGCTACCCGCTAACACGACGGTGAACGCCTCCAGCCTCTCCGGCGCGGTGGTGTCGTACAGCGCGTCGGCCAGCGATGCCCTCAGCGGCTTTGCTAGCGGCCCCACAACCACACCTACCTGCACGCGCAGCGATGGGCAGCCCGGTTATACGTTCGCGGCAGGCACAACCACCACGGTAACGTGCTCGGCTACGGACAAGACGGGGAACACCGCCACGGGCAGCTTCACGGTGACCGTAAACCCCTTCTACTTCCAGGGCTTCTTCCAGCCGATTGACA
>DASVQO010000292.1:0-3892 GCA_036389075.1 Chloroflexia bacterium
CGTATACGATGCGCAGAAAAAGGCGTCATCCAAAAGTGCGGAGGCTAAGCGTTGGCAAAATGTGCTCAGCAGGTCTCTTGCTCTAATGGAAAGAGCGATCAACTCATCTGATGAGCAGTTGGAAACGTTGATATGGCTCGGCTTTGTAGAAAACCTCACACCCGACAGACCAGAAGATGTAAACTCCTACTTGGCGATAAAGGCGCAGCTCGGACCAAAGCTCCATGAAGTCCTCATAACCTATTTTGACCCCTACCATTCCTAGGCAGGTAGAATCCCAGCAGCAATCACTGTCCATGAAAGACACCCTCTCCAGCATCTATGCCCTTCTCCTGGCCATCGTCCTCCTGGCGATGCTCTACCTCTACGTCTTCCAGTGGCAGAACCTGCCCAACCTGATACCCCTGTCCGGCTAGCATGTTCGGCCTGCCCCCACTGCTCGCCCATATAGCCGAACTGCTCGCCATCACCCTGCTCGTGAGCATCGCCGCCGGCACCGGCCTCAGCTTGCTGCGCCTCTTGCGCGCGGCCCCCCTCCTCACGGTAGGCGAGCGCCTGCTGTTCGGCACCCTCCTCGGCTACGGCACCATATCGCTGCTGGTGCTCGGCGTCGGCTTGCTGGGGCTGCTGTACACCCCCGTCGTGCTCGCTATACTCACGGCGCTTGCGGCAACCGGCTTCCGACCCCTCACAACAGCCTTGCGAGAGGCCGCACCGCCCCTCCGCCGCGCCCTCAACAGCCTCCGCTACCCGCCCAACCTCTTCCTGGCAATCGTCATCGCGCTCTCCGTAGCCGCCGCTCTCGCCAAGGCCCTCGTGCCCGTCGCCACGCAGGACGACCTGATGTACCACCTCGCCCTGCCCCGCCGCTACGTCGAGCAGCACGCCATCCACTTCTACCCCGACAGCAATTACAGCCTCTTCCCCCAGGTCATGGAGATGCTCTACACCGTCGGCCTGCTCCTGGGCAGCGACCGCCTCCCCGTCCTCTTCGCCTTCACCACGGGCCTGCTCGCCGCCGCCTCCGCCGCCCTCTTCGCCAAACGCCTCCTCGCCGAGCGCGACACCCACCCCCTGTGGCGCGCCCTGCCCCTGCTCGTCGCCGCCATCTTCCTGAGCGCGCCCCTGCACAACTTCATCATGCGCGCCGCGAATACCGACTTCGCCCAGGCCACCGCTGAGATGCTGGCTATCTACGCCTTCTACCTCGCAATAGTAGCCCGCCCGCACGTTAGCACGCGTCTCCTGGCGCTCTCCGGCATCTGTGGCGGCCTCTCCTTCTCGGTCAAGTACTACGGCCTGCTGCTGCCCGGTGCCCTCGGCCTCGCCCTGCTGGCTATACTCTTCACCCGCTGGCGAAGCGCGGACCCCACCGGGAGAAAGGTCGTAACAGAAGCCGCCCTCCGGAACGTCCTGGCCTACGGGCTGCCCATCCTGGCGATAGGCGGCGTGTGGCTCCTGCGCAACTTCATCGCCTCCGGCAACCCCGTGTGGCCCGCCCTCGGCAACCTCCTGGGCGGCAGCTTCTGGTCGCCCGCCGCCGACCCTGAGGTGCTGCTCGGCACCATCCCCGGCCTCAAGTGGGAAAGCCTCCCCTCCGGCCTCGCCTACCAGTTCGGAGCCACTATCGCTCGCAAACCCCTCCCGCTGGACAACCACACCTACGTGGTAAGCCTCGGCCCCCTGCTGCTAACTTCGCTGCTGGCCCTCCCTCTCGCCCGCTGGAAGCCGCCCCTGCGCCTGGTCTTCTACTCGGCGGCCTTCGTGTGGGCCGTCTCTCTCTTCTACTTCTCCCGCGCCAGCATCCGCTATCTCGCCACCGTTTTCCTGCTGTGCGCGCTCATGGGCGCGTACGGCCTCATCTCCATCGCCGTCCGCTCCCGTAGCGCCACCCTGGTACTCGGCACCGTAGTGGCGATCTCCCTGACCCTCGTCACCCTGGATACCACCCTGAGCGCCCGCCCCTTCCTGCCCACCACGTTGGCCCTCGACCGCTTCGAGGAGGAACTCTACCTCCAGGACCACATGGACGACTACCCTATCATGCAGTACATCGACTTCGCCACCCCGCCCAACGCCCTCATCTACGACTGGGACAGCCGCCCCCGCGGCTACCGCATCCCCCGCCCCTACGTCTACGGCCGCCTCGTCCCCAAGTACACCGGCGTCAGCCCCAACCCCGATGAGTGGCACGCCCGCCTCAAAGCCCTCGGCGTCACCCACGTACTCGTCCACAACCGCGAGGTATTCGCCCCCGGCTACTCGCCCGGATACGACCCCGACCGCGACACCTTCCAGGCCCTCGCCACCCGCTACCTCGGCCCGCCTCTAACCACCGAAGGCCCCTTCGCCCTCTACGAACTCCGCTAACGCGCACCCGTTATACTAGGACTTAACAAAGACCCTATCCGCCAAATCCAAAATCTAAAATCTAAAATCCAAAATTGCTAATCATGTCTCCACGCACCAAAATAGTAGCTACAATAGGCCCCGCCTGCTGGGACGAGCCAATGTTGCAGGCCTTGCTAGCGTCCGGCGTCAGCGTGGCCCGCTTCAACTTCTCACATGCCGAGCACGCGCGCACCGCCGAGACCTTCGCCCTCATCCGCCGCCTCGCGGACGAGGGCGGACTCAACGTCGCCATCCTGGCCGACCTGCAAGGCCCCCGTGTGCGCGTTGGCGACCTCCCACCGGCGGGCGTGACCCTCACCCCGGGCACCTCCCTTACCCTGGACACCCGCAACCCCTACTACAGCCCCGGCATCATCCCCGTGGACTACTCCGGCCTTGCCCACGACGTTCAACCCGACGACCTCATCCTGCTGGACGAGGGCCTCATAGCTCTCAAAGTGGTGGACGTAGCCCCGCAGGATGGCTGCATCGTGTGCAACGTAGCAGTGGGCGGCCTGCTCACCTCCAACAAAGGCATAAACGTGCCCAACCGCCCCCTTGGCGTGCCCACCCTCACCGGCAAAGACCGCGCCGACCTCTCCTTCGCCCTGGAGCACGGGGCCGATATGGTAGCCCTCTCCTTCGTCCGCACCGGTAGCGACATCACGGAGGCCCGCAGCCTGGTCTCCGGCATGACCTCCCGATACGTGCCTATCATTGCCAAGATCGAAAAGGCCTCGGCGGTGGACAACTTCGCGGAGATACTGGCCGAGGCCGACGGCGTGATGGTCGCCAGGGGCGACCTGGGCGTGGAGATGCCCCCCGAGGCCCTGCCCGCGATCCAGAAACGCATCATCGCCGCCGCCAATGTCGCGGCCAAGCCCGTCATCACCGCCACCCAGATGCTCGACTCGATGATACGCAACCCCCGCCCCACCCGCGCCGAGGCTACCGACGTAGCCAACGCCGTGCTCGACGGCAGCGACGCCATTATGCTCTCCGGCGAGACCGCCACGGGCAAGTACCCCCTCGAAGCCGTGCAAACCATGGCCCGCATCGCCCTCGAAGCCGAAAAGCTGTTCAACTACGACGCCTGGACCGACCACCTCGCCGGGATAGCCCCGAACTACAACATCTCGCCCCAGGACAACCAGGAGACCGCCGAGATCATCTGCCAGGCCGCCGACCGGATTAGCGACCGCCTAAACGCACGCGCCGTAATCGCCCTCACCCGCACCGGCACCAGCGCCCGCCTCGTATCGAAGTACCGCCCCCGCAGCAACCTCCTCGCCGTCACCGACCGCCCAGACACCTGCAAAGCCCTGGCCGTCACCTGGGGGGCGCGCGTGCTCCTGCTCGACCACTTCACCGACACCTTCGCCACCATGTCCGCCGCCGAACAAGCCGCCCTCCAACAGGGCCTCATCGCCCCGGGCGACCTCCTCGTATTCATAGGCGGCCTCGGCCAACCCCTGGCGGGCCACACCAACCTCCTCCAGGT
>DASVQO010000293.1:0-3864 GCA_036389075.1 Chloroflexia bacterium
AGACGAGGAGATGGGCTACGAAGACGCATCGGACTTCCTGGGCGAGATCATACGCGAAGGCTACGAAAAGCAGCAGCAATCGCGCCTGGACCAACTAAAGAAGTACATCTCCGACGAGGCCCAGAAGATAGGCGTCAAGATCCACGAAGCGGGCGCGAGTGCGGTGGACCTGCGGGTGCGCGGCCTGCTCGAAACGATAGACGCCAACTTCAACCTGTCGTCGGCCTCGGCGGCGCGCTACGTGGACGCCGAGAAGGGCCAGCACGGCGGTGGCAGGTCGAGCATGGATATGGGCGGCTCCGACAGCGTGGTGGACGAGGTGCAGGAGCAGCTAGAGGCGCTCTACAGCGAGGTCGAGCAGACGCTGAGCGAGGTCTTCATGGAGACCAACCAGCAGATGCCCCTCATCGCGATGGTCGACAACCGCCTGCCGCGCTCCGTCTACCGCCAGATAGAGGAGCGGCTGGGGCTGGAGGGGTTGGAGCAGGTGGAGAACATCCCCCTCGGCCAGCTTCCCCAGGAAGTCGCGGACATCGTCAAAGAGGCTTTCGTGCGCTGGCAGGAGGCCGACCTGATGCTGCGGGTGATAGACTACCTGTGGACGCGGCACCTGACCACGATGGAGGGCCTGCGCCACTCTATCGGCCTCCAGGCTTACGGCCAGAAAGACCCCCTCATCCAGTACAAGATCAAAGCCTACGACCTGTTCGAGGACCTCAAGGGCGAAATCCGGCAGCTAGTGGTGCTGAACGTGCTGCTGATGGGCGAGAAGGCCGAGGCGGCACGCGCCCAGACCCGCCAGGCCGCTCAGACCCAGGCCCAGGCAGCCCAACAGCAATCCGCAGCGGCCCCACCGCAGCCCTCGCGGGCGGCAGTTGGTGCTGGTGCCGGAAACGGCAGGGGCAGCCACGGCGGCAACGGCAAGCAGCAGGGTAAGGGGCAGCCAGCCGCACGCCCCCAGGCCCCGCGTCCGGCCCAGGCAGCCCCTGTAGGCGCGGGTGCCGCGATGAAGGGCAAGCTTGGCCGCAACGACCCCTGCTTCTGCGGCAGCGGTCGCAAGTACAAACATTGCCACGGCAGATAAGTGCTGAGGACTGAGGACTGAGCCATTGTGCTTGGTCCTCAGTAGCTTCTGACCCTGCATGGTCGCCCTGTGGCTGAAGCCACGGGCTGGGAAGTAGCGAAGTCCCCTGCGGGGACTACCCTCATGCTAGAGTACCTTTTGCGGTGCGGATGTTGCTGATGTAGTCTCCGAAGGAGACTTCGCTACTTCCCAGCCCGTGGCTTCAGCCACAGGGCGTCCCCCTCAGGGCAAACGTGGCAGGTGGCGGACCTCCCAGGACTAGAGAAAGGAAGGCGACATGAAGCGCAGCATCTTTGCCTTGATCGTGTTGTTCGTGTCAGCCGCGATACAGACCTCCTGCGACTTTGGCGACAAGACGCCCCTTCCCGGAGACGCCAATATGACCCCCACCAACCCTTCCGGCTCCGTGCCCACCGAGCCGCCTACCCCCGGCGCATATCCCGCGTTCGCCCAGGCCCCCGACCTTAGCTGGATCTCGGGGCGGGTGACGTTCACGAAGATACAGGGTAGCTGTGTCTATATCTTCGCCAGGGAAGTGCCGACACCCGCCGCCACCGAACCGGCACCCACGGGCCCCGTGGTCGGTACGTCCGTGGCACACGACACCTCCCCGCCCCTGCGTGACATCACACCCCAACCGAGTGGCACCGCCGAGGCAACCCAGCCGGTTGGCGACGTGTTTATACCTGGCGGCCCAGGCTGGGACCAGTCACAGTACAAGGACGGCGACATGGTGGTGGCTTTTGGCCGCTTGCTGGGGCCGGGCGACACGCGGGTCATGTGCCCCGGCGGCACCCATTACTACGTCGAGCGCGTGCAACCTAACCCTTAACCGTCCGCCGGTAAGTGAGTCGCCGTGCCGAGAAAGTCGTGCATCTGCACGAAGCGAGGGTACAGCGGGTCGTCAGCGTCGAGTTGGGGCAGCACCCGCCGCAGGTGCTCCCTGGCCGCGTCTTGCTGGTCGGAAAGCACGAGGGCAAATATGTACTGGTAGACCAGGGTGGTCTCGCTGCCGTGCTCCTGCATGGCCCTCATGCACACGTCCATCATCGTCCGCGGCTGTTGCAGCCGTCCCAGCGTCACCAGGTAGTCATGTATCGCGTCCAGCGCCTGCTCAGGTGGGGCCTGGGAGCGGGTCTGCCAGAGGTACTCCTGGACCATAGCGGCTTCTTCCAACCGTCCCTGCCGCCCCAGGTTGCGAGCCAGGAAGGTCAGGTTGCGAAAGTCCGGGCCGAGGGCTATAGCCTGCTTCATGCAGAACTCGGCCTCCCCCAGGTTGCCTTCGGCAGTGTAAACGTCGTAGAGCATGCCGTAGACGTTCGCGGCGTAGGGGTACTGCTTCACCGCGTCCACCAGCAGCTTCTTCGCGCCATCAACATCGCCCACCGCGATCTTCGCCCTCGCCCCGTCTATAGCCTCCTCTGTGGCTTCTTGCTCCTCCGGCGTCGTGCCAGTCTGGGCAAGCGCGGCACCCACCTCCCCCAGCAGGTCGAGCCGCAGCTTGCCCAGCGGGGTGGGTACCTCAATAAAGTGGGCGGTGCGCGGCCCTCCCTTGTGCCTCAAGACCTCGCTCAAGTCCACTGCAAATCCCCTTGGCTCAGGATGTGCGTATCGAAAGGGTAAGAAACCCGCCTGCAAGCTTTCGCATTCCCAGGCATAGTAGAAAGAAAGGAATATTCTATGAGCATTATACCTTTGGCTGCTATACTAGGGAGTATTTGCAACCTGTAGGTACCAGGCGAACAAAGGTGGCACCTGTCATTCTGAGCGTAGCGAAGAATCTAAGCTGCTGGCATGGCCCCTGCGTTGAACGTCAGCACCATAATACGTATTGTTCAACAGCCTCCCTGTGCCAACTGCTCCGGATTCTTCGTTGCGCTCAGAATGACAAAGGGCGGTCTTGGTACCCCATAAGTAACACCTTCAGAACAGGAGTCTAAATGCCCGCGAACGTAACTTTACGCCGCACTCTTACTCATATAGCAGTCGTACTGTTTGCCCTGGCCCTGTGTGTGGGCGTGGCGCAGGCCGGACTGCCAGCGGGACCGGAGCCGCAGGGCCTCACCAGCGCGCCGCGTGCCAATACGCGGCAGAACGAAACCAGCCGCATCGTGCAGGTCCAGTGGGGTGAGCGGACCCAGCCGTTCGATTGCTCCACCATAGCCGCCAGGGGCATCGACAGGCAGACCAACGCCCGCGCGGCGCGCATCCTGGCGGCGTGCGGTGAGGCCGGTGATTCGTACAAGAGCCGGGACGCCTTTCCCAACGCCGTAGAGCAGTTCAGGAACAGCTTCAGGTACGGCGGCACCGACCTCACCGTCAACAACTACGCCGCCGATGTCTACCCCAAGGTGACCCAGGCCGAGAGCACCGTGTGGGCCAACGGCAGCACGGTGGTGGTGCATTACAATAGCTCCACCCACGCCCCCAACTGCTTCGCGGGCATCTCCTACTCCACCGACGGCGGGGCTACTTTCACCCAGATCGAGCCGAATCCCCTCTGTTCCGGGCACGGCATCAACGGCGGCGACCCCACGCTGGTCTACAACAAGAAGCTGGACCGCTGGTTCGCATCGGACCTGGCCTCCGAGGGGGACTGCGGAGGCTATGGCATCGGCCTGTGGACCTCACCCGACGGCATAAAGTGGACGGTGGGGGCATGCGCTCACGTCGGCCTCGATGACGACCGGCAGTCCCACTGGTCGGACAACAACATCGCAAGCCCCTTCTACGGGCGGCAGTACATTTCGTTCAACAACTACGACACGCCCAGCACCAAC
>DASVQO010000294.1:0-7810 GCA_036389075.1 Chloroflexia bacterium
AAGAAGAAGGGCCAGGGCCTGGTAGAGTACGCCCTGATCCTGGTGCTGATCGCCATCGTGGTAATCTTGATCCTGACTTTCCTCGGCAACCAGGTCAACACCACCTTCTCCACCATAGGCTCCGGCCTCACCGGCAAGTAACTTATACTGTTAGTACGCTAGACGAACAAGCAAGAGAGTACAAAGAGGGAAGGGGACTCAGTGTGAGTCCCCTTCCCTCTTTTGCACCCTCCTGAATACCTCGTTCCTGGAGTGTTCAGAATATAGCAGCAAGCTCGTATGTAGAATGGGAAGTGCCCCGTGGGCAGCCGGTACAGCCCGTGCTTCAGGACCAGAGTCCCCATGTCATCCTGAGCGCAGCGAAGGATCAGTAGCCCGTTCTTGACCCCTGGTGTGGAAGCCACAATGTTTCTCAAGCCATCCTCATCCCCCTTGTTGTTGACTCTCGCCTGCCCACCTGATCCTTCGCTGCGCTCAGGATGACAGGGGCAGGGGTTCATACGGGCACATGGGAACATGGGAGCTACCCACCAGCGGCGATGGTATGATGTTCCTTTGCCTTTTGCACTACCCTTGTTCTGAAAACTTACTTTCCCAACGGAACTGACGAGCGACGGGGACTGTACGTTAGCATAGTACTAGTTTGCGCTAGTACCATGTAGCCACTTATTTTTGCCCGGGTTAGTACCAGCGGGCTATTCTACGAGGCGCGAAAAAACTGTACGATGTGAGTGAAGGTCGGGGCACTTATTAGCACCGACGAGGACTTATACGGCAATCATTTCTCAGTTCCACAAGGAGACAAAAACAATGCGCGCTAAGATTGAGCAGATGAAGAAGAAGGGCCAGGGCCTGGTAGAGTACGCCCTGATCCTGGTGCTGATCGCCATCGTGGTAATCTTGATCCTGACTTTCCTCGGCAACCAGGTCAACACCACCTTCTCCACCATAGGCTCCGGCCTCTCCGGCAAGTAACTCACACCCAATAGTCCATAACCAGGAAAGACCCTCAGGGGTCTTTCTTGCGTTAACTGGCTTAATATCCCCGTTCCGATATAATCAAAGCTATAATCAAAGCAGACAATTTACCTCCCACCGGCCAGCGCATAACCTACGTGCGGGTGCCGGTACTTTCCTTACCAGGTATCCGACGTTTCCACGCCGCCATGACCAGGATACACCGTTCCAACTTCCTGCCCGGTTCCACTGCCTTAGAGAGCGGCCACGTGGAGCAGGCACCCCGCGCTAACCTTCCGCTGCCCCCCACCGCTCTCGTTGGGCGCGAGCAGGAAACGGCGGCCGCCCTGGCATTGCTGCGCGGAGAGCAAGCTCGCCTCGTGACCTTGCTGGGCCCGGGTGGCGCCGGTAAGACGCGCCTGGCGCTGGAGGTCGCCCACCTGCTGCTGCCGGAGTTCGACCGGGAGGTCTTCTATGTGGAGCTGGCAGCCATTACGGACCCCTCTCTTGTGCTGCCCAGCATCGCCCAGGCGCTTGGCTTGCGGGAGGCCGCGGGCGAGCCTGTGCTGGGCGCGCTCCACGAGCACTTGCGCGACCGTCGTGTGCTCCTGGTGCTGGACAACTTCGAACAGGTAGCGAGCGCGGCCCTCCAGGTGGCGGAATTGCTCGAAGCGGGACCCGCTATCCGGGTGCTGGTGACGAGCAGGCAGGTGCTGGGCCTCGAGGCGGAGCGCCTGCTGGAAGTACCCCCGCTCCGGCTGCCCGACCGCGCCGCGCTCCACGGCCTCACAGCCGACTCCCTGTTGGAGTACCCGGCAGTGGCCCTGTTCGCCCAACGCGCCCGCGCCATCTCCTCCAACTTCGAGCTTACCCAGGCCAACGCCGCTACCGTGGCCGAAATCTGCCTGCGCCTCGACGGCATCCCCCTGGCTATCGAGCTTGCGGCGGCCCGCATTCGGCTCCTCTCGCCCCAGGCCCTCCTCGCCCGCCTCGAAAAGCGGCTGCCCTTGCTTACCGGCGGCACCCAGGATATGCAGCCCCGGCACAAGACCCTTCGCGACACCATTGCGTGGAGCTACGAGCTGCTGGACGCCGAGGAGCAAAAGGTCTTCCGCTCCCTATCGGTGTTCGCGGGGGGCTTTACTGAGGCTTCGGCCGAAGCCATTTTAGATTTTAGATTTTGGATTTTGGATTCAGCAGAACCCACGCCAATCCAAAATCTAAAATCTAAAATCCAAAACCCAATCACCTCTCTGGTGAATAAGAGTCTGGTGCGGCACATTGGGGAGTCGCGGCTGGGGATGTTGGAGACGGTGCGCGAGTTCGCGTGGCAGCAGCTTGAGGAGAGCGGGGAGCTTGAGCAGGTGCGGGAGAGGCACGCGGCCTACTTCCTGGAGGTGGCCGAGCGGGCCGAGCCCGAGCTGCGAGGCGCCGAGCCTGAAAAATGGCTGCGGGTGCTGGACGACGAGCTTGACAACCTTCGCGCCGCCCTGGACTGGAGCTTGCAGCCGGACCCACAGTTGGAGCGGGCCGAGGTCGGACTGCGCATAGCCTCGGCTCTACAGCGTTTCTGGCAGATGCGCGGGCACCTGTTCGAGGGTCAGGAGCGGCTGGGCCGCCTTGTGGAGGCCACCAAGGGCGTGGGCGAGGTGAGGAGCGGGGAGGCGCGCCTTCGGGGGCTGGCTGCCAGGGCCAGGGGCCTCTCGGCGGCGGGCAGGGTCACGCACCTCTGGAAGAACATCGCGTCCGCGCGAGACTACTATTCGGAGAGCCTGCGCCTGCACCGCGAGCTTGGCAACAAGCAGGGCATGGTGGTGGCGCTGATGGGGCTCGCAAACGTCGGCATGGATGCGGGCGACGACATGGCGCTGGCAGGCTCTCGATACGACGAGATCATCGCGCTGTGGCAGGAGCTCGGCTACAAGCCGGGTATCGCGGGCGCTCTCAGCAACAGGGCCATCATTTACGCCCGTACGGGCGACTACGAGGCCGCGAGGGACTTTTCAGCCCGCAGCCTGGACCTGTACCGGGAGAGCGGCGACAAGGAGCGCACGGCCATCGTGGAGGACAACCTGGGGCGCGCCGAACTGGCGCTGGGCAATCTCCAAAGCGCCTGGGACCTGTTGCGCAAGAGCATGGCCACGCACGTCGAGATGCAGGAGCGCTGGAACGCGGCATACACGCTCATGGGCCTCGCGCAGGTGGCCTGGAAGCAGGGGCGGGCGGGGTACGCGGCGCGGTTGCTGGGGGCCGCCGAGGGCCAGTACGAGGCCGCCCATCTACGGCTGGACCGCTACGACAGGGCGGAATACGATGCCTGCGTCGAGTCGCTACGCCGCAGGCTGGGGGAGGAGAACTTCGCCGCCATGAGGGACCAGGGCCTGGCTCTAAGCCCGCTGGAGGCGCTGGACGGGGAGATGCCGGGGGAGCCTCAGCAGTCGCGGCGTGGAGGCAACCTGTACGACCTGAGCGCGCGGCAGGTAGAGGTGCTGCAACTGGTGGCGCAGGGGCTTAGCGATGCCGAGGTGGCGGATAGGCTGTTCCTCAGCAAGCACACCGTCAACGCGCACCTGCGGACTATATACAGCAAGATCGGGGTTAGCTCCCGCAGCGCCGCCGCTCGTTTCGCGATGGAGCAGGGGCTGGTGTAATGCCGACGAGTGCGGGGTGTTCACAGGAGGGGGTTGGGGCGTCGCCTGGTGCGCTGCCCTGCCAATAAATTGGCGGGCTGACAAGGGGCAAAGTCTCCTTCGGAGACTACCCTCATCTTCCTCAGTCTCCGAAGGAGACTTTGCCCCTTGTCAGCCCGTGGCTTTAGCCACAGGGCGACGGTGGCAGGGCGATCCTGCAGGGCCGCCCCACAGGGCTAGCCCGGGGGACCAATGCAAGACCACCTACCACCACCGAGAACGTTTATGTCCTAAAACCAGGGCAAAAAGAAAGAGCCGCGATAGTTGCGGCTCTTCCTGTTGAGGTTGAATTTTGGATGAGAACTAAACCAGGATAATTGCTAGGCTCCGATTGAGCTATTGCCTCCGATGGCGGTTACGTAGTGCTGCACGCCCCATGTGGAGGACGCTAGTTGAGTGCGACAATGCTTCTTAACGCGTATTTACATCCAGCATCGTGCTGCCGAGTTTCGAATAGTAGCTCGTGAAGACGATCTCACCCAAGTAAGTCAGGATGAGCAAGATAACTACAGCTACGAGGACTATGATCATCGCGTACTCTACAAGCCCTTGACCACGTAAGCGCCACTGACGCAAACCAAACCTTCTGCGCGGAGTGGCTGCTTTCACGCTGTTAACCTCCTTCCAGGCATGCGCCCGATGTATGCCGTTTGCCTGTTGTCCGGTCGGGGAAAGGGTATTCCCCTGGTTACACTATAGGCCCTCCGCGCACCCGCCACAATAGCTCTTAGTTCTATTGGGGTAGGGTACTTTTGTGCTAGGACCCGTGCGGGACTCCGAGCCTGGGGCGCTAATTGCGGGCTTTGTTCCGCTGTAGCTCCCAGCCCCGGAGGGTTGCTATTCTTCGAAGGCCGCCGGCAGGGTGGCGTTGATGCGGGTGCCACGGCCTGGAGCGGTGTCCACGGTCATCTGGCCGCCGTACATGTTGACCCGCTGCCGCATGGTGGCGAGGCCACGGCGCTTGGGGTCGTTCAGCCGCGCATCGTCCCCGGCGAAGCCCGCCCCGTCGTCCTCTACCGTTACGGCGACCACGTCGCCGTTCACGTCGATGCCCACCTGGGCGTGTTTGGCGTGGGCGTGCTGGGCCACGTTTTGCAGGGCCTCCTGCACGATGCGGAAACAGGCCACCTCTATGTCGCTGGGCAACCTGCCGTGCATGCCGTTGATCGTAACGCCCACCTCCACCTTGTGCTTGCTGGTGAACTGCTGGACGTAGCGGCGCAGGGTCGGCTCCAGGCCGAGGTCGTCGAGGATCATGGGGCGCAGGTCGAAGATAAAGCGGCGGGTCTCTTGCAGCGTGGCGTTGACCACGCTCTTGAGGCCGGCCATCTCGCTCCTGGCGCGGGAGGGGTCCATATCTAGCAGGCGCTCGCAGATTTCGGCGCGCAGCACCAGGTTGGTCATCGTCTGGGCGGGGCCGTCGTGGATCTGGCGGGAGACGCGCAGTCGCTCGTCCTCCTGGGCCTGGATCACCTGGCCGATTACCTGCTTGCTGTCGAGCGTATCGTTCAGCGGGCTGGAGATCGTCTGGGCCGTCTGCGTGGCGGAGGGCCTGGCAGGGGCGGGCTGGCTCATGCCGGGGTTGTAACCTTCGGGGGCGCTGAGGAGCACGCTGGTGACCTTCTGGAGGCGGTTTTGCAGGAGGCGCATGCTGTTGCGCTTGGCCTCAAGCTGCTCGACCTGGGCGCGCATCATGAAGAGGCGCATCTGCACCTCGTGGGTCGAGTTGTAGATGGTCTTCATGTCGGTGCGGCTGTAGTTGTCGAGGTTAAGCTCCATGTCGCGCACGCGGTTGGTGACGGCGTTCTCGCGGTTGGCGAGCTTCTCCACCTCCATGTTGCTCTGGCGAATGAGCATGTCGATTTCGGTGGCTTCGCGCTGCAAAGCTTCCGACTCGACGCGCAACTCACCGAGAAGCTGCGTTACTTTGTTCCCGAACTCGTCGGTGCCGGGCCGGGGTCCCTGTGATAGCCCTTCGGCAACCTGTTGTGGCATAACCATTCCGTTTTCTCCCTGGCGCAATGTATTGTGTCCAAGTGATAAATGTGCAGGGCAAAGGCACTATGCCTTCTGCTACCTTAGCCTAACATGCAGCCTACTTATCCACAATAAGCCTTTGGTACCGCGCCCGGTGGCTACTTAGTCCTATTAAGTATTAGGCCCGCAAAACAGTAACATATGAAGAGACGAAACCGCCAAGACGCCAAGGACGCCAAGGACCACGCCAAGATTAAGATGATGGAGGTCTAAGCAGAAGGACCAGGGTACCTGATGTCATACCCTGGTCCTCTTTGTACCCTCTAAACCACAATAACTTGGCGTTATCTTGGCGTCCTTGGCGTCTTGGCGGTTTCGTCTCTTCCCTACCGCACGTAGACGATGGCGGTCTTGTCCTGGTAGGCGAAGTGCCAGGCGGGGGTGGCGGCGATGAAGGGGATGAGGTCTTTGTGGAACTGCTTGCTCAGGACGAGGGTGCGGACTCCGTAGCGGTCGAGGGTCTGCTGCCAGTCGGCGCGGCCCCTGGAAATGGAGAGGTAGTCGTTCCAGACGGGCACCTGGCGGGCCTCGAAACGGCCGTCGATGAACATCCGGTAGCGCGGGTAAAGCTCGTTTTCGAGGTAGCCGCCCCACTCCATGTAGTTGAACAGCGGGGCGGGCACGTCATTGCTCTTGAGGAAAGCGGCCAATTCCACCGGGGTGTCGCCCGAAACGGCAGCCCTAGCCGCGGGCGCTACGAGGGGGCTGCTCGTGCGCCAGAGTGGAGTGAAGGCCAGCGCGCCACCCACGATGATAGCCGCCAGCAGCCAGTTGAGGGGGGCTAGCTCACGGCGATTTGGAATTTGGAATTGCGAATTGCGAATTTTTTCCGTGGCGGCTTCTTCTCGCTTTTGGCGGCGGTTGGAGGCCCAGGTGGCAAAGTTGACAGCCGTCATGGGGGCGACGAGCCAGTTCCACCAGATGACGTTGCGCAGGGAGGTGAGCGACAGGTAGCCGAACGCCAGCACCAGCAATATCTCGGTGGGGCGCAGGCGACGGCGGCTGGCGTAGAGAGAGGCGGCGAAGATGAGCACGTTGATGAAGAATAGCTGCCCGGTGCCGTCGTATAACGTGGGGCCCTGCCATTCGACGTTGAGGGCGCGCGCTATGGGGTCGTTGGTGGCGACGAAGAAGTAGTTGTATATCTGCGTGAAGTAGGGGTTGGCGAGGCTCACGAGGGCGGCAGCCGCGAACCAGGCGACTTGCCAGGCGGCGGCACCCGATAGGAGCCACTTGCGGCCTGTGGGGCTGCCCAGCTTCTCCAGTACGGTACCCGCCCCGTAGATGCCGAGCATCGCCACGCCGAGGAAGAACGAGCCGTGCACGTTCACCCAGAAGAGCATGATGGGCACGAGCAGCGGCAGCCACCTGGGGTATGCATCCTTGCGCTCCAGCAGGAAGTAGAAGCCCACGAACGGCAGGAAGGCGAATAGCTGGGGCCGCACGCCGTAGTTGGTCCATGAGGCGAGATAGGCAATCACAGTTGCCAGCGTGGCGACTTGCAGCGACCGCGACCGCCACGCCCCAAGCCACATGACGATGCCCACCGTGCACGCGATAATCAGGGTGCGGGCGGTGAGGAGCAGGTAGGGGGAGGCAGCGTACAGCCAGTGGAAGAGCAGTTGCGAACCCCATTGAGGGTTGTAGTATGGCTCGCGCACGGGCGTCCACACCAGCACGTCGGTGGAGAGGAACTGCCCCGTCTCGGCCATAATCTGGCCGCTCTTGACGTTCCACCAGAAGTCGTAAGGCTCGATGAAAGCTATGCTGCTGGCGAACCAGGCGATGGCGAAAGGCACGATAGCCCACAGGTGCGCCAGCCGCAACCCACCCCTCGATACGGCGTGACTCGTCTCCCGCGCATCGATTGTGGCTACTTCCCCCTGGCTGTCGCGCGCAGAAAGCGCGGAAGTACTACTCATGAGGCGATTGTAGCAGACCGTCCATGCCCCAACAATGAGATTTTCGTACGGTGCGGTAGTAGTACCAGAGGGCCGCAAGTTCCAACAGCGGGGCTAAAGTGACTTGTGTAGAGACGGAACCGCCAAGACGCCAAGAACGCCAAGAACCACGCCAAGAGACGGAAACGCAAAGACGCAAAGAACGCGCAAAGAGGATGAGGGTTT
>DASVQO010000295.1:0-21891 GCA_036389075.1 Chloroflexia bacterium
TAAAAAAGGGACCTGGGTACTTGTGTCGTACCCTGGTCCTCTTGCTTAGAACAGCATCCTTAATCTTGGCGTGGTCCTTGGCGTCTTGGCGTCTTGGCGTTCCCGTCTCTCCCGGTTAGGGCGTAGCGACGGGGGTTGTGCCGGTGGCGGGGGCCGCGCCTCCGCTGCCGGTGCCGGTGCCAACGGGGTAGCCCGTGGCGTCGCTGGCGTTCTTTTCGAGCCAGGCGTTCCAGCCGCCAAGCAGTACCTTCAGGTTGTCGTAGCTATAGCCATAGTCCAGGTGAAGCTTCTGCGCCACACGGGCGCTTTCATTTTCGGCCGGTCATTGGCAGTAAGCGACGACTAGCTTGTCTTTAGGGAACTCGGCAACGCGCGATGCCAGCTCAGCCTCGGGGATATTGACCGCACCCTGGATGTGGCCCTGCTGGAACGCCTCAGCGGCACGCACGTCCACGATCAAGGGGCGGCGGGCGGGGTCGTCGTAGAGGGCCTTGAACTCTTCCATCGGCATGCGGGGCGGCGGCTCGGACGTAGGCGCGGCGTTGGGATCGACCACTTCCGCTTCAGTGACGGAAGTAGCCTGGGCGACGGGAACGTTGTTTGAAACATTGTTTGAATTGTTAGCAGTGTTGTTGCTGCCGCCGTTGCCCTGGTTGTTCAACAGCAGGTACACCACCAGCGCCAGGCCGACCACGAGTGCGCCTATGATGCCGCCCATTACGTAGGGGAACGGGTCATTGCGCTGCTGAGGCGGCGGGGGCGGGGCGGCGCTGCGAGTTACACGGGGCCGTTGTTGCGGGGCGCCCTGCCCGCCGGGCCTGACGCCGGGACGTTCCGGGGGCCTGCCACCCGCGCCGCTTGGACGCTCCGGGGGCCTGCCCTGCGACGCCGGACGCACGGGCATCCTGTCTCTAGGGGGTTGACTCATGAGGTGTGCTACTTTCCTCCCGATCTGTAGTTTGGACGATGCATGGTATATGATAGACGGTAGGTGCTGGTCGAGGGACGAGTCAGGGCAGGGTCGTCCCTCGTGTGTCGCCCACCGGCTTGAAGAGGTCCAGGCGTGCTTACTGTTTAGCCTTGGCGATGAAGTCTTCCATCATGTTCTCAGGGATAGCTCCTACGCTCATGGCTTTGATTGTACCGTCGGCACCAATGAAGTAGGACATCGGGATGCTGCCCGCCCGGTACTTTACCGCGAGCGCCTGGTCTTCGTCGTGGATGAACGTCCACCCGTAGGAGTACTGCTTGAGGAACTCACTAACGAGGCCGGGCGAGTCGCGTGGGGCCATCGAGACGCCCAGGATGACGAGGTCGTCCTTGTGCTTGGTGTAGACCTTTTGCATGGCGGGCATTTCCATGCGGCAGGGCTGGCACCACGTAGCCCAGAAGTTGATCCAGACGGGTGTGCCTTTGAGGCTCGCGAGGGAGACCTTCTCGCCCCTGGAGTTGGTCCACTCGAAGTCGATGGGCACGGAGCCTTGAGTAGTGCCGCCCGTCTCCGAGATGCGAGAAATCACAGGCACGTCGGTACCGCCGGAGGTAATGCTTGTGGGTACGCCGCGACTGGTGGCCGAGCCGTTAGCGATGAAGATGGCTGCCGCGAAGACGACCAGCAAGGCCACTACCGAGCCGCCGAGGGCAAGCGCGCGAGCCGGACTGCTGAAAAGGCCGCTACGCTGGGGCTGCTCGTAGGCGTCGTACCCGTCGTATCCATCGTCGGCTTCAGCCCCGTCGTGGGCGTCATAACCCTGGTAACCGTCATAGCCTTCGTAGGCCCCGTATTCGTAGGCGTTCTCTAAATCTGTAGAGGGGGCCTCGGCGGCCTCGTTGTGAACGCTTATGGTCCTGACTCTGCGTACAGGCAGCTTCGTCGAATTGCTCATACCCTTATACCTCTAGTCTACGAGGGACACGAAAACATGACACGGCAAGCGCAGACCAGCCGCGTACTATAGTGTATCTAATCATACCTCCCCTGTCAAACGTTACGCAAGTGGGTAACATCTCCTAGTTGCCGGAACAAAGGTCACCCTTGCGCTCGCGGCGGTGCGGCATCAGGAACGGACTCTAAACGCCAAGACGCCAAGACGCCAAGGACCACGCCAAGAGTGTTGAGGTTTAGAGAGTGCAAAGGGGACGAGGGTACATAGTGTCGTAGCCCGGTCCCTTTTGCTTAGAACAACAGCATCCTTAACTTGGCGTGGTCCTTGGCGTCTTGGCGTCTTGGCGTTTAGTTCCGTCTCGTTAAGGCTTGAGGAGCACTTTGACGCAGTTGTCTTCCTTTTTGTTGAAGATGTCGTAGCCGTGGGGGGCCTGGTCGAGGGGGAGGGTGTGGGTGATGATGTCGTCGGTGCGTAGCTTGCCGCTCTCGATGAGCTGGAGCAGCTGGTCGATGTAGTTGTGGACGAGGGCCTGGCCGCCCCAGTAGCCGATGCCCTTGTCGAACATCTGGCCGAGGGGGAAGTTGTCGTACTCGGTGGTGTAGACGCCTACGACGGAGAGGAAGCCGCCGCGCTTGCAGGCCGTTACCGCCTGGTGGAACACTTCGAGACTGCCGCCCTGGTGCTTGGCTACTATGTCGTGCACGCGCTCCAACACGCCCAGCTCGTGCTCGGCCTCCATGCCTACCGCGTCTACCACCACGTCCGCGCCGTAGCCACTGGTCATGTCGAGGATGCGGTCTACAGGGTCTTCGTCGTCAACGTCGATGGTCTCGGCGTTTGCGGCGGTGCGGGCCATATCGAGGCGGTAGCCCTGCCGGTCGAGGGCGATGACGCGGCCCGCGCCCTGTATCCAGGCGGACTTCATCGCCATGAGGCCCACCGGCCCCGCGCCGAACACGGCCACGGTTTCGCCGCCCTTCAGCCCGGCCTTATCGATGGCGGTCCAGCCGGTGGGCAGGATGTCGGTGAGGAAGAGCACCTGCTCGTCGGTGAGGCTGTCGGGCACCTTGCGGGGGCCGTAGTCGGCGTAGGGCACGCGCACGGCTTCGGCCTGGCCGCCCTCATAGCCGCCATAGAGGTCTGTGTAGCCGAAGAGCGCGCCGCCCTTCTCCTTTAGCAGCCCGGAGCGCGCTCCATAGTTGGGGTTGGAGTTTTCGCAGGCGGTGGGCAGGTGGTGGGTGCAGAAGTAGCAGCGCCCGCAGGAGATGGGGAAGGGCACCACCACGCGGTCGCCCTTCTTGAGGTTGGTCACCTCCGCGCCTACGTCCTCCACGATGCCCATGAACTCGTGGCCGAGGGACATGGGGCGAGGCTGGGGCACGAGGCCGTTGTAGATGTGCAGGTCGGAGCCGCAGATAGCGGTGGAGGTAACGCGGATGATAGCGTCGCGAGGGTCCTCGATGTTGGGGTCGTCCACGTTATCGACGCGCACGTCTTTAGGCTTGTGTATCCTGAGTGCTTTCATTACGTAGCCTCCTCTGTTAGTACGGGCACAATGCAGGCAGTGAGGACTACCTGCTGCGCCTCGTGTTGTGCGTCCCGAATAGTTTTCAACAGTGTAGGAGCACGATGCAGCGGCGTACCCCCTATGCAGCCCCTATCTTCCGAGTGCAGGACCAAGGCCCCCCTTGTCATTTCGAGCGTAGCGAGAAATCTCGTCCTGCACCAGGATGTTTCCCAGCGTTCTTACTCAGACGAGCAGCATCTCTCTTGTGCCGGGACAAAAGTGGAGCAGTGTGCTAAGGGACGAGATTTCTCGCTACGCTCGAAATGACGATGGGGGGCCTGGTAGGCGAGAAGCAAGAGTCAAACACGGGCTGCTGATCCTTCGCTACGCTCAGGATGACAGGGTGAGGCCTGGTTCTACGCTTTCAACATCGGGGTAGGAGTGCCAGGGCGCACTGCATCATGCCCTGGCACTCCTACCTCAAGCCTGGGTGCTTACTTCTCGTCGTTTACGCCCACAAGCTCGCGCTCAGGTTCGGCCGACACATCTACCTCTGCCTCTACTTCCTCCCCTGAGAACACCGGCTCGCGGTTTACGAGGTCGAATATGTCGCCCTCGCCCAGGATGTGCAGTTTCACGCCGAAGATGGAAGGGGAGCCGATGGGCTTGGCTTCGGAGAGGCTGGAATAGCTGATGCCGGTGCCGTCCACCACGTAGACCCCGCCGGAGCCTATCACCAGGAAGTCCTCCTCGCCGTTGACGATGATTGCGGTGTCCTCATCGATACCGATTCCCAGGTTGGCGGGGTTCTGGGCTACCGCGCCCACCAGGCGGCCGATGCGGCCCCGCTCCGCGAAGTGGGTGTCGATCACCACGTCGGGGAGGAGCCGCAGGCCGGGGGCCATGCCGATAGCGGAGATCTCCACCGTTTCATCGCCGTGGCCGGATATGAGCATGGTACCGCTCATCGCGGCGGCCCCGGCGGAGGTGCCCACGATGGTGCCGCCGTTCGAGAAGATGTCGTGCAGGCAGGTGAAAATGGGCGAGTCGCCTATCTGGCTGGTGATGCGTAACTGGTCGCCGCCGGTGAAGAAGACGACCGAGCACTTCATGACCTTCCTTACGTTCTCGGGGTCGTGCGCCTCTTCGCGGGTGCGTATGTCCAGCACGTCGATATCCTTCAGGCCAAGGTCTGCGAACGCCTTTTTGTAGTCCTTAGCCAGTTCCTCCGGCTCGTTGGTGGCGACGGTCACAAGGACCAGCCCCTTACCCTCCTTAGCCCGGCGGGCCACCTCCCGCAGTATGACGGTGTCGCCCTCTTTCTGTTCGTGCCCGCCGATGATGATGAGCGAGCCACGTACGTCGCCGGCCCTGCCGTTGCTCTTAGCGTTGCTTTTGCCGTTGCTCCTGCCGTTGCTCTTAGCCACAGATTCCTCCTGAGTAACCCCCCGTAGTTGTTGAATGTAAATGGCCGGGTATTATCCCTGGGCCAGGCCCTCGTATTGCGACCTGGCGAGGACTTTGCCGTTCTTCACCAGTAGCTTGCCGTTTGCTATAAGGTGCACTACTTCCAGGGACCGCTTCTTCAGCACCAGTATATCGGCGTCCATGCCTTCGCGGATGCGGCCCTTGTCGTGCAGGGCCAGGGCTGTGGCCGTGTTGGCGGTGAAATGTGGAAGTACTTCCTCTATGGGCAATTTGTGTGCCTGTATGCAGGAGGCGAAGTCGTCGTGCAGCCTGTTGGCGGAGGTGCTGGCGTGGGCATCGGAGGAGACGGTAAGCTGGGAGAGGGGGCCGCCGTTGTCGCGGTAGTATTGCAGCCACTTGCCAAGCCCCGGCTCGACCACGTCGATATCCACGAACGCGCCACGCTTGGCGAGGGCTATAGCGTCGTCCATCAGCCCTTCGCTGCGCTCGATGTGCGTAGGGTAGATGTAGCGGGGCGGGACCTCGTATTCGTCGAGCAGGCGGTGGAGGAGGCCAAGGCGGCCCTTGCCCGGCCCCGTGTGGAAGTGGGTTACGCCCGCCTTGCCTCCCACCAGGCCGCCGGTTATAGCCTCAGAGACGACGCGAGCAAGCTCGTGCAGGGAGGGTTCGGGCGAGCGGAAATCGGAGAGGGCCAGCTCGCCCACGCCTAGCACCTTGTCTATGAGCACGAGGTCGTCGGTGACGGAGCCGGTGAGGGTGCGCACGGGCACCTGAAAGCTGCCGGTGTAGACGTAGGTGGTGAGGCCCTCTTGTTCTAGCTGGCGGGCCTTGGCGAGCAGGGATTGCAGGTTGCGGGTGGTGGCGTCGGTGCCGAGGATGCCGACCACAGTGGTGATGCCCGCGCCTGCGATTTCGCTTATCTGCACTTCGGGGGTGCGGCTGGAGAAGCCTTCCTCGCCGCCCGCGCCGCTGATGTGCTGGTGAGGGTCGATGAAGCCGGGCACGACCAGGCAGCCGGTAGCGTCCACGGCCGTACAGTCCAACCCCGTGGCCGACACCGCCCCGGCATCGACCTCACCGATGCGCGCGATCTTGTCACCCACGACGAGCACAGTCTGCTTGCCGAGGCTTTCCGGGGCGTAGACGTCGCCGTTTTCAACGAGGATGAACACAGGATGCTCCATGCGAAAGGTTGCAACTAGCACAGGGGGCAAGTGTCATGCCAGGGGCGGAGTGGTTAGTGGTTAGTGGTTAGTGGTTAGTGGTTAGTAGTCAGTGGTTAGTGGTCAGTGGTCAGTGGTTAGTGGTCAGTGGTCAGTGGTTAGTGGTCAGTGGTCAGTGGTCAAGGTATCGGCATAGTCGCCGGGGGACGCCCTGTGGCTGAAGCCACGGGCTGGCAAGTAGCGAAGTCCCCTGCGGGGACTAGGAGACTACCCTCGCGTTCCTTAGTCCCCGCAGGAGACTTTGCCTCTTCTCAGCCCGTGGCTTATGAATATTACCAACTGAATCAGGTAATGAACAGGCGTGAGAAGCGCCAGTAGGAGGAGGCTCCGGTGAGTATAGTAGCCCGTACCCGTATCCTGCTGCTAACCTCCACCAGGGGCAGGCTCGGGGACCTCCCCCTACTCACCATTACCTCATTCAGTTGTTAATATTCATTAGCCACAGGGCGTCCCTCGTCACTAACCACTGACCACTGACCACTGACCACTAATATAGACATAAAGTAAGAACCCGCTTGCCCGGTTGTCGGGGGCTGGGGTATAATGTACGCTGACTAGCTAATTTTCGTCGGCAGTTTTGGTATGTGAACAAGCTAATCTGCTAGTAATAGTAGCAGATTAGCTTGAGAACAGGGGGTACTCTTTTGGGAATACTTGGTGATATGCTACGCGATGCGCGCGAGGCAAAGGGCGCCTCCCTCGTCGATGCCGAGCGCGCCACCAAAATACGCCATAAGTACCTGGCGGCCCTCGAAGAGGACAACCTGGCGGCGCTGCCCAGCCCCGTGTACGCTCGCGGCTTCCTGCGCAACTACGCGGTGTACCTGGGGCTGAACGGCGACGAGGTGCTGGAGCTGTTCGAGGAGTCGCGCCAGCCCACGAGGGAGCGCATCAGGGCGGCCCGGGGCGAGCCGGGGTCTAAACCGGCGGCGAGGGAGCGCAAGAAGAACGACCGCATCAGCATACAACCGCTTAGCCCGGAGCCGATTGACACCCGCGTGCGCTACGGCAGCTCTTATATCGCCATCTCGCTGCTGGCGCTGCCCCTGATTATCGCCTTCTATTTCGTGTACAGCGCCTACGCAGGCGGTGGCAGCCGCTCGGCCCCCATCCCCGACGTGACGATCACGCCACGGTCGGTGGCCCGCGCCACGATCCCTATTAGCACCACGGTAGCCCTGAACAACCCTGGGCCGGACGCGGGGGCTTATAACACGCCCACGGTCTACGTCCCGCTGCCGCCGGGCGTGGTGGCTACGAACACGGCGGTAAGCCAGCCCGTAACCGCCACCGGCACGCTCACGGCGACGACGCCGGGCACGGATGTCGCCGGCCAGCCCACGGCCCCGCTACAGGCGAGCAGCAGCGTGGTGGCTGACGTGCAGGTAACCACCAGGGACGCCTGGCTGCGCGTGCTGGTGGACGGGGTGCAGCGGTACAGCGGCACCCTCCCGGCGGGCACCAACCGCCAGTGGACCGGCAAGAACAGCATCAGGATACGCACCGGGCGCGGCGATGTGGTGAGGGTGCTAATCAACGGGGCCGACCGCGGCTTCATGGGCACACCCGACAATCTCATTATCGAAAAGGAATGGGACAAGTCCGGCACTGAGACGATTGTTCAACGATGATTGCGAATTGCGAATTGCGAATTTGGAGACGCAAACGCAAAGGACCCGCAAAGAGTAGGATTGTTGGGATGGGTGCTATCCGGTACTCTTTACCTAAAATCGCAATTCGCAATTCGCAATTCGCAATTCCCAGGAGGTAGGTATGGCGGAGTCGTTTTCTTTTGATGTGGTTAGCGATTTTGACAAGCAGGAAGTAGTCAACGCGGTGGATCAGACGATGCGGGAGGTCAACACGCGCTACGACCTGAAGGACAGCAAGACGGAGATGGAGGTCGAGGCGGCCAAGATCACGATCAGCACCGACAGCGAGTACCACATGCAGGCTATCAAGGACATACTGCAAAGCAAGGCTATCAAGCGCGGGCTGTCGCTGAAGGTGTTCAAGTTCGGCAAGATCGAGCCTACGAGCGGGGGGCGGTACCGTCAGGTGGTCGATCTGCAGAAGGGCATCAGCGAGGATATCGCCCGCTCGCTCACGAAGGAGCTGAAGGGTACGTTCCCCAAGGTGCAGTCGCAGGTGCAGGGCGATTCGTTGCGGGTGACTTCCAAGAGCAAGGACGAGTTGCAGCGCGTGATACAGCACATCAGGGGCAAGGAAGCCGACCTGCCGGTGGCGTTGCAGTTCACTAACTATAGATAGGTGGTTGAAACCGATAGATTGAGTGAAACCGCAAAGTACGCAAAGAGCGCAAAGTACACAGAACGAATTCAGGGTGAGCCGCGCACTCCGGCAGCCCGGCCTATGTGGTATTATTGACAGAATAGTGTACTTTGCGCTCTTTGCGTACTTTGTGGTTTCATTCGATAACAGCACTCAAAGAAAGAAGATATGCCTAAATTCAATATAGTAACGCTGGGCTGCGAGAAGAACAACGTCGATAGCGAGGGGATGGGGTCGCTGCTGGTCGAGGCCGGGTACGAGCAGAGCGCCAGCCCCGAGGACTCGGACCTGCTGATCGTCAATACCTGCGCCTTCTTGCAGGCGGCCGTGGACGAGTCGGTGGGCGAGCTAAAGGCGCTGGCCGAGAACAAGCGGGAGGGGCAGGTGCTCATCTCGGCGGGCTGCATGAGCGAACGGTACGCCGCCGACGTGCCGGGCTGGGTGCCGGGGGTGGACGGCACCATCTCGACGCGGGCCTGGCCGGAGATCGTGCCTTTCGTGGAGAAGCTGCGCGGGCAGGGGGCGCAGGGTCTGGTGCAGATGCCGGTGCACACGCTGGGAGCCGCCGGTGCGCCGCTGGTAACGGATATTATGCCCGCCAGCATCGCCTGGGCGCCCATCGCGCCGGTGCAGATGACCTCGCAGTTGAAGCGGTTCCGCCGCAAGGCCAAGGGTCCGAGCGCCTACGTGAAGATCTCGGAGGGGTGCGACCACAAGTGCGCCTTCTGCATCATCCCGGCGATACGGGGCAAGCACATATCGCGGCCTGTGGAGGAGATAGCGGGGGAAGTGGCCGAGCTTGCCGAGCAGGGCGTAAAGGAAGTGGTGCTCATCGCGCAGGACAGCACCTATTACGGCCTGGACCTGGGGCTGCGCGACGGGCTTGCCAGGTTGTTCGAGGCTATCGCGCAGGAGGCGCCGGGCATCATGTGGGTGCGACTCATGTACGCCTACCCGACGCAGGTTAGCCCCTCCACCATCGAGGCGATGGCGAAGTACCCCAACGTGGCTAAGTACATCGACATGCCCCTTCAGCACGCCCACCCCGACGTGCTCAAGAGGATGAAGCGTCCCAACGACGTGGAGCGCACCCGCCGCCTGATAGGGTCGTTGCGCGAGGCGATGCCGGATATTGCCCTGCGCACTACCTTCATCGTGGGCTTCCCAGGGGAGACTGACGAGGAGTTCAAGACGCTGCTCGACTTCCTGGATGAGATGCGGTTCGACAACGTGGGCATGTTCACGTACTCGCCTGAGAAGGGCACGCCCGCCGCCGAGATGCCCAACCAGGTGCCGGAAAAGCTGAAGATGAAGCGTTACCGGGAGGCGATGCTGCGGCAGCAAAAGATTAGCTCGCAGAAGAACCGCCGCCTGATTGGGCAGAGCCTGGACGTGCTGATAGACGGCGCGGGCACGGTGGAGGACGGCAAGGGGCGCGTGCTACCGATTTACGTGGGCCGCACCTACCGCCAGGCCCCGGAGGTGGACGGCATGGTGTTCGTCAAGCCACCCAAGGGGGGCACTCTGGAGCAGGGCGCGGTGGTGAGGGTGAAGATCACCGAGAGCACCGAGTACGACCTGTGGGGCAAGTCGATCTAGGCAGAGAGACGGAACCGCCAAGACGCCAAGGACGCCAAGAGCGCGCCAAGAATTAGAACGGTTCACCGCAGAGGCGCAGAGGTCGCAGGGGTTACGCAGAGAAGAATTGAGGGTGTTCTGCACAAAAGGAGCAGTGTACAAGGGACGTACACTGCTCCTTTGCCTTTGCAGAGCTTCGACAATGGGGTACAGCAAGGGCTTGCTACAAAATGTATCAAGATATGGGGGTGGTGAGAGTTTGTAGCAGGAGTTCTACTTGTTGAGGATTTGTAGCAAGGCGGCGGGAGCATCCGTTACCATGCCGTCCACGCCGACAGCCGCAAGGGCGCGCGCTTCATCGGGGTCGTTCACGGTGTAGACGAGGACCAGTTTGCCCATTTCGTGCGCTTCAGCTACCTGTTCGGGGAATTGCAGGGGGGTGCGGTAGTAGGGGCAGAAGGCGTGCACCGTGTCGTCGGCGGTGGTGAACCGGGTGGTTGCAGGCTCGTAGAGGTAGCCGAGGGGCAGGGCGGGGTCGAGCTTGCGGAGGCGGCGGATGCACTCGTGGTCGAACGAGATGCACCAGATGTTTTCGGCCCCGCGCAGCCACATCTCACCGATGAGAGCCGCCACCTTCTCCTCCAGGCCGGGGTACAGCTCCGGGTGCTTGATCTCGACCACCACGCCCACGCCCCCCGGCACGCACAGGTCGAATACCTCTCGTAGCGTGGGTATATGCTCGCCCGCGTATCGAGGGTGGAAATTGGAGCCTGCGTCGAGCTTCTGTAGCTCCTCAAGCGTGAAGCTGCCCACCGGGCCGGTGCCGTTTGTCGTGCGGTCCACCGTTTCGTCGTGGATGACCACAAGCTCGCCGTCAACGGTCATCTGCACGTCAAGCTCGACCATGCGCATGCCGACGCTTACGGCGTGGCGGAACGCGGACATAGTGTTCTCCGGCACCTCGAGCGCGCCGCCACGGTGGGCTATGAGGAGGGGGCTTTCAAAGTGGGATAGCTTCGATGCGTTCAATAGGTATTCTCCTGGCGGGCAAAGGTAAGGCTTGGTCGTAGTATTGCTGCTGGTCCGTGAATGCGGCTGTGTCAGGATTGTGCGACCAGAGGTGGCCGTGTCATCCTGAGCGTAGCGAAGGATCTAAGATGCTGCTAACTTCACTGTACTGGGTTTCAGCACTTTAGTTCCCGACGTTCAATGTCAGCGTTTTGCCGCCTTCTTTAGATCCTTCGCTACGCTCAGGATGACAGGGCCACTCATGGCCCCGCCATACCAAGCGCGGCGCACAAGACTTTTGGGCAGAACGCCTTCTGTTTCGGGAGCGGTTCAGCTAAAGTCTTTCATAGACCAGCCCTCGCGGCGGGCGATTTGCTGCATCTTGGTCCTGGCGTTGATCACGACGGGGTTGCCGAAGAGGCGCAGCACCTCGTGGTCGGTGTGGTGGTCGGCGTAGGCGTAGGAGCGGGTGAAATCGAGGCCGTGTTCCTCAGCGAAATGGCGGATGAGCACGGCCTTATAGCTGCCATAGGGCCAATCGCCCACGATGCGCCCCGTGAGCCTGCCCTTCACTACCTCCATTTTAGCGGCGATGAGGTGGTCGGCACCCACGTACTCCTTGAAAGGCTCCAGGAGGAAGTCGAGCGAGCCGCTCAGGAGCACCACCATCTCGCCTTTGGCCTTGTGCTCCTTGATCGCGTCCAACCCGGCCTTTGAGATACGCGGCTTTATGCCTGTCTCGAAGCAGGCGTGGGCCATCTTGCGCATCTTCTCGTAGGGCTGCCCGGCCAGGTAAGCCCGCTCGCGCCTCATAGCCTCGAAAGGCGACACGCGGGCGGGCAGGCTCTTGAGCATCAATAGAACCATACCCACGACTGCGTTGAGGCGTAGAGAGCCATGCCACAGCAAATACCGGATGAAGATGCGCTCGGTGGTCGTGACGGGCACGAGGGTCCGGTCTACGTCGAACACCGCGGCAACCACTGAAGGTGCCGCGCGGCCGTTAACGTCGCCATTTACAATGCCGGTGTTGCTACCCTGTGTCATTGTTTGCCCTTCCGTTGCGTTAGCTACAACCAAATCCTAAATTCTAAATTCTAAATCCTAAATCCTAAATTCGAAAGTACTCGCGACTGTCCCACACGACCACCGCTCCCCTGAGCAGCGAATACAGAATGGTGAACACAGCCAGCACGATCCCGGCGACCTGCACGGCACCCAGGTACGGGCCGAACGTGCGGGCGTAATCGGAGCCGGGAGGCGCTACCTGTATGGAAAGCTGGAAGAGCAGCCAGATGAAAGTGACCACCTTGGCCCCGCCGTACAAGGCCCTGTGCAGGCGTGAAGCGGCCAGCCACAGCCCGAGGCGCGACTGCATCATCGTCTTCTCGCCGAACGCCGTCTTGCCTTTGGAGAGGGCCAACGACCGGAGGGCATCCACTGTGAACGACCTCAGGAGCATGACGAGAGGGAACCAGACGGAGAGCAGGCCGATGTGGGCGAACACGACCCAGTAGACGTTCTCGACAATGCGGTCGCCCGCGATGTCCACCACCGCGCCCGTATCTCCCGACTCTCCGCGCGCCCGGGCCACCACGCCGTCCACGGCGTCCCCCAGGATCACGATGAGGGTAAGGGCCACCGCGACAATGGCCCAGGCAGGCTCGCCGGGCGCGTTCTGGTGCGGCAGGCTCAGATAGATGAAGCCTACGGTCACAAAGAGCAGCAATACGCGTGCGGCGGTAATCAGGTTACCCATCGGCAGCTTTCGATACAAAGCGCGGGCTTGCGCTCACTTTCCCGCCTTCATCCGCTTGATTATAGCCTGGCCGTCGGGCCAGACCGGCTGGAGAAGGAGCCATTGGTCGGGGTTGCGGCTGATATAGTGCTCGAAACGGGCGAATATCTTGAGGAGCAGGTTGCGTATGTCCTCCTCGTTGGAGGCCGACCCGACCGGCTCTATAGGCTCGTCAAACACCACGCTGTACCGTTTGCGAGGCAGGCGGGTGCAGAAGCTGGTCACGATAGCCGAGCGGGTGCGCAGGGCCATCTTGGCGACCCCCGCGGCCACTACCGCGTCTTCACCGAAGAACGGGATAGTCACGCCGCGCTCCTCGAGGTTGCGGTCCGCGATTACGCCCAGCAGCTCGCCCCGCCTCAGGAGCTTGATGCTTTCCTTCAGCGCGGCCAGGTTGAGGCTGTGCCCCTCTTCCTCACTCACCAGCATCATCTTGAGGCCGTGGGCCGCTCGCATCTGCGTGATGAAATCGGAGACCCAGGCGGGCTTGAACTGGGCTATGAGGGCGGTGAGGGGCAGGCCCTGGCGGGCTATCACCTGTGTAATCTCGTCAAAGGCCCCGTAGTGCCCGGAAACCAGGATGATCCCTCTGCCTTGCTTGTGCAGTTCCACCACGCGCCGCCAGCCCTGCTCGTCGAAGTCCACCATGCGGTCTATCTGCTCGTCGCTCAAGCTGGGGGCGCGACAGAGGTCAAAATAGCTGCGCACGAGGTTGCGGAAGACGCCGCGCGTGTTGCGCTTGAGGACCTCGCGGGGCACTGGGCCGAGCACGTGGTGCATGTTATTCATGGCCGCGCGGCGCGACTTAGGGGCGACGAGCATGACTACATCGCCCAGGCGGTCAGCTATCCAATGCCCGAGGAGCGGGGGGATAGCCGCTATTAAGACGCGTAGCACGCCCATGAGTCGCGTGCGAAAGTGGCGAGGGCGTGCTACGTCTGTTGTGTCTGCTGTGTCCTGTTTGGGCACTGACATTCGGTTGGCTTGTGTGTGAAGCAGTGAGTATACGCGGTCTCACCCCTTACTGCGCGGCGGTGAAGCCGTTATGCGCCGGAGCTGCCGTCCTGAGACCCATCGCCGGTAAGCTGCCGCGCCTGGGCTATCCAGTCCTCGACCGCGGACTGGCCGCCGATTACGCCCAACTGGTCGGCCAGGCTGGAGGGGTCGGCGCTCAGCAGGTCGCCCACGTTTTCGATGCCGAGGGCTTGCAGGCGGGCCTCGTACGCGGGGCCAATGCCGGTGATGTTGGTCAGTTTGTCTGCGTTGTCGCTGCCGCCACTCTCTGTTGAGCCATCACTCGCGCCATCATCTGAGCTGCCGGCTGCGCCATCTCCCGCGCCATCTCCCGTACCGTCGCCTGAGCTGTCGCTGGCGTTCAGGGCGGTGGTTGCGGTGCCGGGCGCGCTGTTGCCTGTGCCATCGTCGGCGGGCACGTCTATTTCAACGGGGGTCTCCTGGAACTCGAAGCCTGCATCGAGGTCGTCAAAATCATCGAAGTCTTCGTCCTGCCCCATCAAGCGGGTCACGACGAAACCAATAGCACCTAGAATAAGTCCTACCAGCAGCAGGCGTAGAAGCCAGCGAAGCATTGTCTTATATCCTCCTCGGTGAGTGTGTGTCACGCGCTGTAGCGCGTTAGCATTATAGCCGAAGCCTAAAGTCGCTACAAGGCACGGGAACGCAGTTATAGGACTATGTTGTTGGGCAAAGGCTGGAATATGACCCTTGTCGTACGGTAACCGTCGTCCTTTACGCATTTGTCATTCTGAGTGGATCATCTTGGGAGTATGCGACCCATAGGGGGACCATACTCCCCGTGTCATCCTGAGCGTAGCGAAGGATCAGGTGGCTGAGCCAGAGTTTACGACGTACACGCTGATGCCGGCTAGAGGCACATTGTTGCTCAAGCAGGGAGAGTCAAACACGGGCCAGTGATCCTTCGCTACGCTCAGGATGACACGGGGGCAATAGCGGACAGTAAAGGAAATAAAAGACTGCGTAGGGGGAATGGCCGTCGTGGGGGCGGGGAGGGATCGCGTACAGAGGCTATTTGGAAGGTCGAGGACAGAGGGCTGGCACGATGTCACACTTGAAGTCATGCATTTCCGGGGCGGGTAAATACTGCCTGCCATCCATTATATCACCGAAGGCCCGCATCGAATACGGCCCCGCGCCCGATTTATAGTGATGGAGTTCTTGTTATGCTCTGGCAGGGCAGTAGGCTCACACTCCTAGTCGAGGTGCAGTCGTGGTGGTACGGGAAAGTGAAAGCTTGGGGGTGGGGTCCGGTAAGTTCGAGCAGGGCAAAGTCGAGCGCGTAGCCCGGCGAGCACTCGGCGTGGAGGCCGCTACTGTTGGAGACTGGCGGGTCGATGTGGTGGAAGCGGGCATGGGGGCGGCCACGGGCGGCATATACAGGGTTGCGGGCAGCGCGGTGGCCGGTGGGTCGCGAGTGTCGTGGTCCGCGATACTCAAGGTGGTGTGCCTCAACGCGCAGCGAGTGCAAGCAGCGTTCGAGGACGAGGCACACCCGCTCTACTGGAAGCGCGAGGCGCTCGCCTACACGTCGGGCCTGCTGGACGACCTGCCCGGCGGGGTGAAAGCGCCGCGCTGCTATGGGGTAGAGGAGGTAGACGAGTTTACCTGTTGGCTCTGGCTTGAGGAGGTAAAGGATGCGGGCACCAAGTTGTGGGGACTGGAGCAGTACGCACGCGCCGCCGGGTGCCTGGGCCGGTTCAACGGGGCGTACCTGGCGGGCCGCTCCATGCCCGATTACCCCTGGCTTATCAGGACCGGCTCCCCGAGGGGACTGCTGGCACACAGCGCATGGATACACGAGGCGATCGCGAACCCGCGTACCTGGCAGCACCCTTTGATGAGGGCGGCTTTCCCGGTGCCGGTTGTAGACCGGCTGCTGAGATTGTGGGACGAGCGCGAGGGGCTGCTGAGCGCACTGGACCGCGTGCCTCAGACCTTCGGACACCTGGACGCCTGGCGCAGAAACATGTTCGCGACGGAGGGTGCGGACGGCTCACCGGGCCTGACGCTGATTGACTGGGCCTATCCGGGGCGTGCGGCGGTGGGCACTGACGCCGGGGACCTGTTCGGGGAGAGCTTTTGCCTGTCGGAGCTTGGGGATACCGGCCCCGCCAGTTTGGACGAGGCGATATTCGAAAGCTACGTGGCCGGGCTGCGGGAGGCGGGCTGGGGAGGGGATGTGCGCCTGGTGCGCTTTGCTTTCACCGCGTTTTGCGCGCTCAAGCACCTGTTTCTTATCTTTGTGTCTTTGGGGGACGTGGCGAACAAGGACCGTCGGGTCACCTGGGAGCGCCTGTTTGGCCGCGCGTTCGGTGACTACGTAGGTAGACAGGCCGTGCACCTGTACTACCTGGTCGACTTGGGGGAGGAAGCGCGGAGGCTCCTCCCGTGATGCAGGGTGGATGTTTCACGTGAAACAACAGAAGCGGCTACCTACTACGGGCACCGAATGGATGTTTCACGTGAAACACCTGGACCGAGGCCAGTACAGAGTAGTCCCGCTCATTCCGTTGCCAGGGCGACCCTTCGCTCCACGACTTCCCCCACCCGGATGCCCAGCAACGTCCAACCGCTAGCCGCGAACATCAGCGCCGCGAACGCGAACAGCGCGATATACCCTAGGCCCGGCTGCGCGCCGTTGGCCCAGTCCACAAGCGGCCCCGCAAGCCCGGCGGCGGCTGCGGCCCCGGCCGTGCCGAAGTTCGCTAGCCCGAAGAAACGAGCGGCCTCCTCAGCGGGCACGAGGTCGGCGGTCAGCGCCCAGTTCGCACCTGCAAAGGCCGCCGTACCCGCCGCCATCAGCCCGCCGAACAGGAAGATGACCGGCCCGCTATCCGCGACGATGAGCAGCAGCACCCCGGCCGCGCTCAACGCTACCCCGGCCGCCATGAGGGGCACGCGGCCAAAGCGGTCGGCGGCCCAGCCTGCCGGTATGCTCGCCACCACCGTCACCAGCGCCAGGCCCGCCAGCAGCGTGCCCGCTTCGTCCGAGGCGTGTTCGGGGTCGAGGCGCAGCCTGTCAACGATGAAGAACAGCCAGAACCTGCTCACGGTGTAAGCGCCGAGCAGGAAAAGGAAGCGGCAGGCGACCAGCCGCACAAACGCGCGGTGCCGCCGAAAATCGAGGCGGAAGGCTTCAGCCAGCGTCACGCGCCGGGGCGCGGGGGCCGTTGCGGCGGTTGGCTCTCGCACCAGGGCGACGGTAAGCAGGAAGGTGAAGAGGATTATCGCTGCGATAGCCAGCAGGGCGGGGGCGGGCTGCCCGCCTTCGAGAAGCTGGCCGAGCAGCGCGAAGCCCACCAGCGCGCCCCCGATGTCCATAAGGCCCTTGAAGCCGGAAGCGGTACCGCGCAAGCGGGGAGGCACGAGGTCGGGGATGAAGCCTTGCTGGGCCGCCTGCGACACGCTCGCGGCTACCTGTACGAACACGAAGCCGAGGCACAGGCCCGCCAGGCCGGGGGCAACCCCGAAGGCTACCAGGCTGACCAGCACCAGCGCCACCGACATAGCCAGGCTGCCTCGGCGGCCCCAACGAGGGCGCAAACGGTCGCTCACGTTGCCCGCGATGGGCTGGACCAGCATAGCCAACAGCAGCCCCGCGAAGGTGAGCAGTCCGAGGGTGGTAGCCCTGGAGGCTTCCGCGGTGAGGTCGAGCAAGAGGGTGGGCAGCACCAGGGTGGTTAGGCCGTCGGTCAGCACGCTCAGCCCCAGCCAGAATATGCTGATACCGAATAGTAAGCGCAGACGCTGCATGAATCGTTCTCCTTGGCCGGCCCAAGCGCCAGGCGGCCCCGCAATCCCGGTGGTGAGAAGTAGCTATCTCAAGGCTGACTCTGCGGGACGTAAGCACCCATGCCCCCTCATGTCATTTTGAGCGTAGCGAGAAATCTCGTCCTTCAGCACCCAAATATCGCCTTTCTTACGATCTTGGGCCTCGTGAGAAAAGGGCAACATCCTGGTGGAGGACGAGATTTCTCGCTACGCTCAAAATGACATGGGCGGGGCTTTTGTGCTCATATTCAGCTACCCGGTTTTCATAATGGCTTGCACTGAAACGCAGACTTGCCGGGCGTAGCGGCCAAACTCCGCTTGCTCAAGCGCGGCGGCGTGGTGTCCGCAGGTTATGGAAGATAAATCAAATGCAATTGGTTGTCAATAAGCTCCTGCGTGACTATGTTCACCAGGAAGTTGGTGGTGATAGCGCCGGTTGCCCCAGCAAACGCCCCCGTGCCGCTGTCTACCTTCCACATTACCACGCCGTGGCTGAAACCATCGGCGTTCGCCGGTCCGAGCAGGGTGCCCGCCCCGATGCTGCTGAAGGCCAGGGTGCTGCCCGCGCTCCCTAAGAAAGTGATGGTGCCCCACTCGAAGAAAAGCTGGCCGCTCTTGTCCAGCGCCAACCAGTTTGTCATGACGGCAATATCACCCGGTACTGTCTGGGACGTCGCCGTCACGCCATTCGAGTCGAGGACAGTAGTAATCTGGAAGCTCTGCGCTATGGCCTGCGGCTGCGGCTCCGGTCCATCAGATTTAGGGCCGCGATAGAACCTTAGCGCGTAAGTTAGAGTCCGCATGTCTATTCCTTTCATCTGTCCTGCTGCCGGGGTTTAGGCCGGTCCGTTCGCCGGGGGATTTGTTGGAGAGTATTCAAAGCTAGGCCCGGCAGTGGTGCCGTTGCCCAGGTCAGTAGCCATGAGGTCCTTCACCTGGTCCTTCAAGGACTCCATCAACCCTATGGCAGTGTATAGTTGGTCGGGTTGCCCATTGAAGGTGGAATGCAACGACTTCAGGAGGACCGTATAGGTGTAGTTGAAGGTCTCGCAGCCGTACCGAGCCTTGGAACCGGCCGGGTATTGGGAAACCTTCGGGTTCGTCACGCTCGGATACACACCGGCGGGATCGAACGGGATGGGAGGGCCTGCATAGACGTACAACTGGTTGGGCGGGGTGTTGGGCGGGGGATTGGGAACGGGCACGAGGGTCTTGCCGTAGTAGATCTCGGCAAACCGGTAGTAATGCGCCAGGTCATCCTTCCGCTGAGGCTGCGGAGTGTTCTCCTGCTCCAGCGGAGAGGTAGAAGTGCCCTCCCCCTGGTCGATAATGACCTTGATCGCCTCAATCGCATCGTCGCAAGTGCCTATAGCCTTCAGGTCGGGCCAGTACTCATACGTGACCTGCCTTGCCGGGTCTCCCGTAAATATGCTAGCCCCAGCCTTGTTGATCGTTTCCATGATCCTGGTATAAAAATCTCCGATGGTGTACTGAGGTCCAAGACCGGGAGCCGGGGCAGGAGGTGCGTCGCTAGGGGGAGCAGTGCCGCCAGGGAAATCGAGGAGGTTTTCCGGCTCTTCGATTTCCATGAAGACCTGTTTGAGGTGGTAGAGGGAAAACGGCGCGAGGGAAACAATGAGGCTAGATTCGACCGCGCCTGGAAGAGGCCCCGGATAGCTCGGAATGAAACCTGGCTGGTCGATGTTGGGAGCGCCGCCTATAGCATTTAGAATATTGCACGCCAGCGCCATGTGTAACATCTCTTCCATCACCACGGAAGCTATAATGCGCTGGATCGAAGTATTCAAACCCCCTCGTATCGAGTATAGCGAATACAGGTACGGGGGTATGGTGGAGTGCTCCAGCATGATAGCCTGTTGTAGCGCATTCCTGATGCCGTCCACCGTGTCTAAAGGCGTGAATACCACTGGTTTCATCTTGATCATAGAGATACCTCCTTGGTTCGTATAGGAACGCTCAGGACCTATTGTTAGGAGAGCGCAGCGCCAGGCGGCGGCTCGCGGCGGCGGTTTTACCGCCCAGCAGCTGCTTTCGGATCGTTTCCGGGTCGGGTTTCGGGGCTACAAAGCCACCGGTGAGAGCCGCACCGGCGACGCCGGCCGAGGGCGGGGGCTGCGTCCCCAGCAGAGGCTTGCCATCGGGGCCTAGATCGGTCAGCCATTTCAGGATAGCCGCGCGTTTCGCTGCGGAGAGGTCGCGCTGCACGGGCATGGAGCTCGGGTGACTGATAGGCAGCTTGAAGGCGATCAGTAGCAGGTCCCTGTTCGCGCACACCGAGTCGTAGTCCGAGAGGTCCAGGAATTTGCTCATGACCGGGTAGAGGTTGGCATATTGCTGAAAGATGGGCTGTAAACTACCCCACCAGGTGATTGGATCGTCGGGGGTGAAATCATCGAAGACCAGGATGCTTACGAAGTTCCAGGGGTTCAGGGGGGTCTGGGGTGTATCTTGCGGAGTTGCCTCCAGGGTGGGGCGCACGCCGTAGACCTGCCCGTCCAGGTAGCGGCGGGGGTTTCCGGGGGCGCTGGCCTGGAATTTGGCGACCGCGATGCCGTCACTACCGGTCTCGAAGGTCTTGAATTCGCCGGCCGATTCGTTATAACCCAGGGAGCTAGGCGGGCTGCCCGGGTCGGGTGGGGCGAAACTGCCGGGGTCCGTCGCAGCGGCACCGCCCTGAAGCTGGAGCGCGTCGAGCCATAGCCTTACCGTAGCCCCGGCATATGGAAGGCCGAAGCGACTCGCGTACAATTTGACCTGTGCCTCTTCGCCGGGATTCAGCCGGTATATGAACTTGTCGGCCTTCACATACAGCCCGTCCGGCGATTCCTGTATAGCCGGCGCCAGGCTGCCTCCGGGGCCAGGGAGCAGAAGCGCCAGGGTATTTGTCATAACGGCTTCTGTTTCTTCGGCGGTAAGGGTCCGGTCAACAGGGAACTCCACGATCCCCGCCGTCTTTTCATACCAGCCCGCGCCGGTATATGAAATCGAGCCAAGCGGCGCCCATTGTGGGGAGGTTTGGCCGATCACGGGCGGCTGTTGGTAAGCCATAGTTATTGGCCCCAGGTCTTCAATGGGGCCGCCGGGCGACGTGGTGTGCAGCGCATTGCCCAGGTCGAGCAAGATCTTGCCTCTTTGCGTGTCTACGACAGCCGTGCAAAAGTTGATGTTGCCTTGCGGCGAAAAGAAATTGGAGTTCGGGGACTCAACCGCCATGAACTGCCGTCCCACTGTGAAGTGTTTAGGCTCATCCAATGATGCAGGCCCGATAGTCCCCACCACCCTGCCCCGCGCGAAGTCCGGCGAGTAGAAGTTCGCGTCGAAACCGTCAACATTGAACTTGATCGAAAGGAGGCCGTCCTTCGCGTGATTTTGCAGCTCCGTCAAGAAGGTAGACTTCGCGAGATTACTAATTTTTGGGTCAGGGTCGGCCCATTCGAGGTCCGTCAACACTGATTGGTAGATCGCCCCTAAACTGCCATCACCCCTAAATCCGGTTGCACGGTCCCAAATGTCCATGAAACCGGTCGGTTCGAAACGTCCTCTCAAGAGGGTCGCGCCGAGTGTTCCGTCCGGTTGGGGCATCGGGTCGTAGATTCGAACCTCAAGGCCCCAGATCTCGGACACAGTCTGCTGCTCTCCGTCAAGGTCCACAAGTTTTGCGGGGGCCTGGCGGTCGGAATCGGCTATGATGCATTGGAGGACGTAATCACTGGCGTCAAAGCGACTGCCATCGCCTAGCCAGGCTCCCGTTACCTTACAGTTTATGAAGCGCCAGACGGAGTCCCCCATGGGATTCCACCAGCCGTTGGGGATGCCGTTGCTTTGCAACAGTTGGTACTCGGGGAGGAAAGTCGCGTTGTTGTAGTGGCTGGCGTCATTGTTCACGGTGGAGGTTGACGCCTGGAACTTACCGGCGAAGTGCAGGCGTAGAGGGTTGAGATAGCTCATATCGCTCCTTTCATAAGCAAAAGGGTTGAACGGGCTGGGAGGCCCTTCCCGCATCGAGGGACGCAACAATGGCCGCCTGTATAAAGGCGGGTTGCAGAGCATCCACACGAGGGCGGTATTGAGTTGTAATCACCTGGACGGTGCCACCGAGCGCCGGGGATGCTTGATGCTAGCGTGTCGGGGCCAAGTGGCAAGTCAGTAGTGAGACTAACAGGTTAAAGCCTTCTTGTCAATAGGTAATCTTAAAGATATCTATATATTAAACTGTAATTACTCATATCTGCCAAGTTTAGTGTTCTTAAGGCTAGCTATGGTTGGTCCTGACATTAAGGTAATCAATTTGTCCTGTCTAAATAAAAGAGGCGGCACCCCGAAACTGGGGTGCCGCCTCTT
>DASVQO010000296.1:0-6473 GCA_036389075.1 Chloroflexia bacterium
TCACCCACCACACTTACCGCTTCTCCTTTCGACGTGGTATAATGCCGCTATGGAACCCAGCCCCATACTTCAGACCGATTTGCCCCTTCCGCTATTTGGCAGGGGCAAAGTACGTGACACTTACGACCTCGGCGCGGAACTGCTCATCGTGGCGACCGACCGCATCTCCGCCTTCGACTCGGTGCTGCCCACCGGCATCCCCTACAAAGGGCAGGTGCTCACCGCGCTCTCCGCTTTCTGGTTCCGGCGCACGGCGGGCATAGTGCCCAACCACATGATTGCCTGGGAGCGGCGCGATTTCCCGTTCGACTGGCAGTCCTGGCCGAAGGAGCAGCAGGAGCAGCTCCTGGGGCGGGCGATGCTCGTGAAGAAGGCCGAGCGCATCGATATAGAGTGCGTGGCTAGGGGCTACCTGGCGGGATCGGGCTGGACCGAGTACGACCAGACCGGCGCGATTACCGGCATTACGCTGCCCCACGGCCTGGTGCCGAGCCAGCAGCTACCCGAGCCTATCTTCACCCCCGCCACCAAGGCCGCATCGGGCCATGACGAGAACATCACCTTCGAGCGCGTGGTAGAGCTTTTGGGAGAGGAGTTGGCGGAGCAGTTGCGCGAGGCCACGTTGCAGGTATACACGGCCCTTGCCGAGCACGCCCGCCAACGCGGAGTGGTCGTGGCCGACACCAAGCTGGAGTTTGGCCTGCTCGACGGGCAGTTGATCCTCATTGACGAACTGGGCACGCCCGACTCCTCGCGCTTCTGGGAAGTAACCAAGTACCGCTTCGGGGAGGACCAGGCCAGTCTTGACAAGCAGTACGTGCGCGACTGGCTGCTGCAATCGGGGTGGGATCGCGAGCCACCCGCCCCCGCCCTGCCCGATGAGGTGGCCCACAAGACCTCCGAGAAATACCTGGAAGCCTACCGCCAGATCGTGGGCCACGACCTCCTCAACGACCTCAAACACCAGTAGCCAGCGCGAGAGAGCATACCGATGCAGAAGTGGCTTGCAAACGTCTACGTGACCCTCAAACCGGTGGTGAACGACCCTCCCGGCCTCTCGATACGCGACGCGCTGCACAACCTCGGCTACGAGCAGGTGCAGACCGTGCGCTCCGGCAAGTACATCCGCCTCCACATGGAGGCCCCCGACGAGCCTTCCGCCCGGGAAGCCGTGGACGCCATGTGCCAGCGCCTCCTCGCCAACCCGGTGATTGAGGACTACACGTTCACCCTCCAAGAAGAGTGACAATTTTAGATTTTAGATTTTGGATTTTAGATTGGTAAGTGTGCTTCTCAATCCAAAATCTAAAATCTAAAATCGCAGAAGGGATTGCATGTCTCAGCCTATCAAGGGCGTTGCGCGCGTTGTGCTTGTGGCCAGCGGCAAGGGCGGGGTGGGTAAGACTACCGTTACCGTGAACCTGGCGCTGGCGCTGGCGGCTCAAGGGGCCAGGGTGGGGCTGTTCGACGCCGACCTTTACGGGCCGAACGTGCCGCTCATGCTGGGGGTGCGGCGCACCGAGGCGGCGGACGGCTTCATCCCCATAGGGCGCGCCCAGTCAGACCCCTACATCCAGCCGCTCGAACGCTTCGGCCTGAAGGTGATGTCCGTGGGGCTGCTGGTGGGGGAGAGGCAGGCCGTGATGCCCGACCCGCGCTTCGTTGGGCTTGTGGTGTCGCGCACGATCAAGGACGTGCTGTGGGGCGAGCTCGACTACCTGCTGGTGGACCTGCCGCCCGGCACGGGGGAGCCTCAGCAAAGCCTGGTCAAGACGGTCAAACTGGACGGCGTGGTGGTGGTCACTACGCCGCAGGACATGTCGCTGCTGGACGCCGGGCGATCGCTCGCGCTCTACCGGCAAGCGGGCGTGCAGGTGCTGGGCGTGGTGGAGAACATGAGCTACATGGTCTGCCCCGACTGCGGCAAGCGCATAGAGGTGTTTCACCGCACCGAGCGCGACTGGGCGGTCGAAAGCGACGAACTTGAGGTACTCGGCCACATCCCCATGTCCCCAAACGTCAGCCGGGGCATCGACGCCAACCACCCGCTGCTCTCCTCCACCCCCAACGGGGGCGAGCAGGCCATCTTCCGGCAGATCGCAGCCAGGCTGGAGGAGCGTCTTGGCGGTTAGCCTGGGCACCTTTTAGCCACTGCACCGCCTCGGACTCCGCTCCCTTCTGCCATAAGGGGGCCGGTGTGGACCAGGGTGCCCCCTGTCATCCTGAGCGTAGCGAAGGATCTAAGATGCTGCCCTTGCCCGAATGTCATATCTACGGCACCCGTGTTCGCCCGCGTCCAATAGCATCCCTTACCAATTTCTTGAGATCCTTCGCTACGCTCAGGATGACAGGGGCACTCCTGGGTGCTGTTCATTGACCTGTGTTGGTGGCACGCTCTCTGGTATGATTGTTGTAGGAAAGGTGTTGCAGGAGCATGGCCTACCTGCAAGGTGATCTTTGGAAGCGCAGGCATCTAGACGCACGGTTGAGGAGCATATGAGCACGATGCGCGTAGGTATAATCGTTTTCCCCGGCTCCAATGGCGACCACGACGCCCTCTACTCGCTCGGAGAGGTGCTTGGGCAGCGGGCCGAGCTAGTCTGGCATACCGCCACCGACCTCGCCCGCTACGACCTCGTAGTGCTGCCGGGCGGCTTCTCCTACGGCGACCATCTCCGGGCCGGTGCCATCGCGCGGTTCGCGCCCGCGATGGAGGCGGTGCGCCGATACGCCGACGACGGCGGCTGGGTGCTTGGCATCTGCAACGGCTTCCAGGTGCTCACCGAGTCGCACGTGCTGCCGGGTGCCCTTATGCGAAACGCCGAGCTTGCTTTCTCCTGCCGCTGGGTGCACGTGCGCGTGGAGCCATCGCGGTCCGGCCTGCTGAGCACGGCCACGCCCGGCACCGTCTGGCGTTTGCCTATCGCCCACGGGGAAGGGCGATACTTCGCCGCTCCCGAGACCCTGGACGCACTCGACGCCAACGGGCAGGTAGTGCTCCGCTACTGTGCGCCCGACGGCACGCTCGACCCGCTGCACAACCCCAACGGCTCCTCGCACGGCATAGCGGGCGTGTGCAACGCCGGGGGCAACGTGCTCGGCCTGATGCCCCACCCGGAGCGCGCGGCCGAGGCCATACTGGGCGGCGACGACGGCCGCCTGTTCTTAGAGTCGGTAATCAAGGCCTGGCGGGGCCGGGGAGCGCAACCGGCCCCCAGCAACCTGGAGGCCGCCACAGCCGCATCCTGAATTGATACACAGACCCAGCACCCGCCAACCACTATCAGAAGACCCGGTAGACCTCGAACGCCGCCGCCTGGAGCTTGAGTACAGGGCCGAGCACGGCCGCGCGCACGAGCCGGTGGCGCATGCGGGCGGGGTCTCGGCGCTGGGTAAGCTCGGCGCGGCGCTTGCTATCCTGGTGGCGCTGGCTTACCTGGCCCTGTGGATCGGCTCGGTGCGCAACAGCGGCGGACCCGAGGGCTACGTGCGCTCCATCGACTTCGCGGCCCCGCTCACCGGGGGCTACATGGTGCGCTACGGCGACGGCCCCGAACTGTACGATCTCCCCTCCCAGCGAAGAGCGCAAAACGATCTCCTGCGCGGCGCGGGTGCCGACACGGGCCAGTTCCGCCCCTACACCCGCCTCCCCTTCGAGGCCCTGGCCCTGGCCCCCTTCATGCAGGTGGCGCTGCCCCTGGTGTTCGCGATCTGGGCGCTGGGCGCGGGGCTTGCCATTGGCCTGTCCCTCGGCATGATGGACGGGGCGCTGTCGGTGTCGCGGGCGGTGGGCTGGGCGCTGAGCCTGGCGGCGTGCTCCTTCCTCCCCCTGATACGCGGGCTGATGGAGGGGCAGGACACACCGTTCGTGCTCATGGGCCTGTGCGGCACCTACGTGGCGTTGCGGCGGGGGCAACCCAACTGGGCGGGCGCGATGCTCATGCTTGTGGCGCTGCGGCCCTCGCTGCTGCCCCTGGTGCTCCTGCTTATCGTGTTGCAGCGGCACTGGCAGGCGCTCACCACGTTTGTCGTGTTGTTCGCCTCCCTCTCCGCGCTGACCATGCCCGTGCTGGGCTTTGCCTGGCCCCTGCGCTACGTTTCGCTGCTGCTCGACCCCACCCTCGCAAGCGACGCGCCGCTGAGCGTGGGCGACGTCATGTACAACTGGCGGGCCGTCGCCAGCCTCGTATTTGGGTCGGACGTGCCCGCGATTGTGCCCGCACTGGTGGTGTTCCTGGGGGCGGGACTGCTCGTGTTCGTCTGGTACCGTTGCGGGCAAGGGGCTGACGGCATAGAGGATGAGAGCCGGGCAGCCTCCGAGACGACTGCCACGCGCCTGAACTCCGACGTGCTGTGGGCGCTGGCGGGCCTGCTGGCGGTCTTTACTGCCCCCAATCTTGGCTCCCACGACCTCACCCTGCTCATCTTCCCCGGCTGGATAATCGGCATTTACGCCCTATCGAACAGGTTCGGGCGCGGGGCGTCCGTGGTCTGGCGGCTCATGCTTGCCGTGGGTTACGCGCTGTTCCCCGTGTCGCTGGTGTTGCAGGGGGCTGACGCCGATGCGTCCCTGCTGGTGCTGGGAAGCGCGGCGCTCACGCTGGCCGCCGTGTTGTGGCTGGCGGCAATCCTGCCTCGCAGGCAGGCGCAGGAGCACCCGGCGTATTAAACCCTCGGGTTGATGCCCCGTGATGACAGTTCCAGGTGCGGACGAAGCCACAGTGGCGCGAAGAGCGTAAAGGACACGCGGAGAAGATGAGGGTTCAGGGTTGAAGTGAAAGTGCGAATTACCAGGCCCCCGCTCAAAGAGGCCCAGGCTTCAATAGCCCGAGAATCTGCTCTGCCCACTTAAAGGATTCCCATGGGCAGAGCAGATTTCTCACCACACAGCACAGCCTACCAATACAACCAGTCCTAACCCCTACACGTCCTTTGCGCTCTTTGCGCCCCTTCGGGAAGGCCCAGGTCATGCTTTGCGGTTGCAGGCCGCTCTATGTTGCTCTTGCCCCTTTGCCATCCGTGTCCCGGCACCGCTCCAACAGGCGTATCACCGCCTCTTCCTCCGGCTTGAGGCCGCGGCTGGGCGCGTCGGCAACCACTTTCTCCACTGCCTCCTTCGGGTCGCCCGCGGCGAGGAGGGAGTGCAGGGTGCCTTCCAGGTAGGAGTTGATGACGGAGGGGTGGACGTACGACTTGCGGCAGATGGCCGGGGTGTTGCCCAGCCTCTCCGATACCTCCTGTATCGCGGCGACCACGTTCTTGCGGGCCTGGGTGGCTTTCTCGGCAGAGTCCTTCGCCTGCAAAGAGATGGCGGCGAGCACAGTGCCTCCCCAGGTGCGGAAGTCCTTGGCCGTGAAGTGCTGCCCGGTGATCTCGTGCAGGTACCGGTTCACGTCGTCCGAGGTGACGGTGCAACGCTGGCCTTGCTCGTCGATGTAGCCGAAAAGCTCCTGGCCCGGTAGCTCCTGGCAGCGCTTTATGACCCTGGCGAGGCGCGGGTCGTCCACCGTGATGGCGTGATGTTTGCCGCTCTTGCCCCTGAACTTGAACTGCACCTTGTTGCCCCGCACGTTGATGTGGCGGCAGCGCATGGTGGTGAGGCCGAACGACTTATTGGTGCGGGCGTACTCCTCGTTGCCGATGCGGATGAAGGTGGTCTCCAACAGGCGCACCAGCGTGGCCAGCACCCTCTCCCTGGACAGCGCCTTCTTTGCAAGGTCTTTGTCCACCTGCTCGCGTATTTTGGGCAGGGCGCGGCCAAACTCGATCATGCGCCCGTACTTGGTCTCGTCGCGCACCTCACGCCAGCGGTTGTGGTAGCGGTACTGCTTGCGGCCCTTGTCGTCGCGCCCGGTGGCCTGGATGTGGCCGTTGGGATAAGGGGAAATCCAGACGTCCGTCCAGGCGGGGGGTATCGCGAGCGCCCTGATGCGGGCAAGCTCCTTCGGGTCGGTCACGCGCTGGCCCCCGGCGTCGGTGTAGGTGAAGCCTTTGCCTGTCTTGCGGCGCGTGATGCCTGGCCTGCTGTCGCTCACGTAGCGCAGGTTGGCGGCTTTGGCCGATTCTTTGGGATCAGCCACGACCCCGGCCTGGGGCGCTTCTTCAGCTTGTGCATTCATAGCCATCGCGCACTCAGAGGCAATCGGCATGCCAGGTGGATCGCGGTCACTCGCGGTTCATCCGGTGCGGCTGAACGGGCATGAAAGCAAGAAATTAAGGTCGAGGTTAAGAAAATCAAATATTGCTCAAGGAATTTTGATAAAAACCCTTGACAAAGCTAAAATTCTATGATATAAATGTAATAGAAATCAATGTGGCCCTTGAAAAAATCAAAACCGGCCAACAAAATCACAAAGGAGAACAAAACAATGTCCACCAACTATTACATGCTAGAGCAGGTAGCCAACGGTATCAACAGCGACCGCAGGACCGACGCCAACGCTTACCGCCTCTGGAAGAAGGCCCTGCAATCG
>DASVQO010000297.1:0-4293 GCA_036389075.1 Chloroflexia bacterium
CTGCGGCAAGGTGATCCGGCGTACCGAGAACAGACTGGGTGAGACCGGTCCCTACGAGGCCCACAACGAACCCCGCGAGGTATACCACCCCTACTACTGTTGCGGTCTTTCTATAGGTATTCATTCCTGCTTTGGTATTCATCACTTTTCTCCTTTTGAGTGGTTTGGAAACTGACAAGTCCCGTGCAATGAACTTGCATAAGCGTCTGGTTGCCGAGCCTGTTCCTGGGTTTGAAACAGGCTAGAAATTCATCAAAGGCTCATCTCCTTCCTAAGCAACTTGCCTGAACTCACTGTTTGACATCTAATTCTTCTGCCTGTCCGTGTTCGACGCGGATCACTGAGATCAATGGCATGCCTAAATCACGCACTTTCCTTAGCAATCCGTGTAGTGCCGCCTGGTCAACTACCGTGCCCGCTAGAAGCGTGTTCCCAGTGTCTTCCAGCGTAATGGTCAAGTCCCCAAACCAGTTTTCCCACCGGGCATCAAGATGTCCCTTGAGGCAAATTTCATAATATTCTGGCTCGTAACGATACCTGTGGACATCAGTCGATCCAGTTGGTGAGTACGATTCACTCATTCTGCTCCTCGTGCCCTTTCCTCACACGAGTTGAAATTCCTTGGGACTGTGTTGGTGCTTTCATTGCTCAGAGGATACAAACCAACTTGGTGATGCCGCCTCACCAAGGTTGGTGATTTATGGACCGGAGTGTTGTGACGGATGCTGTACCGGGTGCTGTACCGGGTGCTGTACCGGGTGCTGTGCCGGGTGCTGTACCGGGTGCTGTACCGGGTGCTGTGCCGGGAACAGAAAGCCCTGGCAGGTGGTTCGACAAACCTGCCAGGGCGAGGGTGGAGCTTGGAGTTTAGATGTTCGAAAAGATTGCGCTATAACAAGTGGAGTTCCTCAGCCCGGCGAACGGCCGCCCGGCGGCTGGTCACTCCGAGCTTAGTGTAAATATTCTTGGTGTGAGTACGCATGGTGTTCACCGAGACCATCAATCCGCGGGCAACTCCCGGGCCGTCCAGTTCGGTCCTTAGCAGCCTGAGTACATCAAGTTCACGCTCGCTCAATGGCTCGATCAACAACTGAGTGACGGGCGTGCTGCCTGTAACCTCCCTAAGCATCCTAACCTCCCCAAACTCCCAGGTCTCTCTAAGGGCTGCACGCAATTGACGAACATAGGTCGGGGCGGTACCTCGTTTGGCGGCTTCGCGCAGCAGTGTGGTCATTGGTGTACCTTCGTCGACGAAGATACGGATGAAACCTTCCGGCTCGGCCAGCCTAAGAGCGTCATCCAGCAGTTGCACCGCCTTGCTTTTTTCGCCATGAGCATGATAGGCGACCGCCTGTAGCACCATCACCTGGAGCTGCTCATCTGCCCAACCTTTTGCCTCTGCCGCATGTCCGAATGGCTCCAGCAACGCTATCGCGGCGGACGTGTCACCCTGAGCAAGGTGAACGCGGGCATGGCTGAGGGGAAGGTCTTGCGTTTGGGCCAGATGAGCGGCTTCCGCCAGATCGCGCTGGCGGAGCAAGATCAACACTTGTGCAGCAACAACATCAGGCATCCGAAACAACAAGCCGTGCTGGCGCACTAAGGCCTCGGCCTCAGCCGTATGCTCGATCGCGCCGGTCAAATCTCCCTGGGCAAGTTTCAGGCGGGCGAGCCACACCCCGAGGGCAGCGGCGGTGTTCACATTATCGATCTGCCGCAGCAATTGAACACATTGTTGCCCGTGGTGCTCCGCGGCAGCTAGATCGTTCCATTGATAATATATGCGGACCAGTCCAAGGTGCGCTTCGCCCGCAATCCCCTCGGGCGGATCACCTGCCAGAATGAGAACCTGCCGGTAGGACTCCGCCGCCAGATGGAGGTGGTTTTCTGTTTCCTGTACCTGTCCCAAGCAGAGTATAGCCGCCGTAGTGTAGATAGAAGGCCCAAACGACTTACTGATAGATATGACTTGGGAATAAGCCTGGCTGGCCGCGGCACGATCTCCCTGCACTTGATAGGCATATCCCAATGTCCAGGTCGTGGCAGTGCGAAGAGGCAGGTTGTTGGGGTGTAGATACTCCAGGGCACGTCGAGACTGAGCAATGATGGTTTCTGCATCTTGCTGCATGACAGCTAAGGTAGCGCGCAAAGACGCAATACGTCCTACAAGGTCTCGGATCTCGTCGTGCGGTTCGGCACCCTGGCCTTGGGTACCTTGCAGTGCAGTTTCAGCAGCTATTAACTTCTCTTCGACCGCTGCTGGCTGGCCGGTCATCAGTAATACTGAAGCATAAGTCACCCACAACGAGGGCCTGGCATTCAGCGTAGCACGTGGCAGTGACTCCAGCCAGTTGCGTATCGGGGTACCCGCTCCACGAAAATGCACGGGCACCCCATCTCCTTCGATCAGTCGCTCGGCGCGTTCAAAATCGTTGGCGCTGGCCGCATGCTGAAAGGCTTCAATCTCCAGGCCATTATCCTCAAACCATTGGCTGGCACGTATATGTAATTCGTTCACGCTCTGCTGTGTATCTCCTGTAGGCGACGCCGCTCTTTGTTGCAGCCGCTGGCGCAGTAGGTCGGCCCAGAGATGGTGATAGCGGTACCAACGCCGCTCGTTATCTAGGGGTATGACGAACAGGTTAGACCGCTCCAGCTTTTCCAGCATGGCCTGCGACGAGATTAGTGCTAGTGACTGGGTTAGCGGTGCAGCTTCCACAGAGTCGCTGTTCCGCTTGAGTACCTCATCACATAATGAGGCGCACATGCGCTCAAGAACGGAGGTCCTCAACAGGAAATCTCTTACCTCTTCAGGCTGGCGCTCCAGCACTTCTTCGGCCAGGTAATCTATTATGAAGCGGTTGCTGCCTGTGAAAGATTTGATGAAGCCGGTAGGATCTTTATGTCCTCGCAAAGAAATCGCTGCTAATTGCAGGCCGGCAATCCAGCCCTCGGTGCGAGTTTCCAGTGCGTCGATATCTTCCGCTGAGAGGGCCAGGCCCATCACCTGATTGAGAAACCCGGCAGCTTCTGAGGGGGTGAACCGCAAGTCGCTGGCGCGTAGCTCGGTCAACTGGTCGCGGGCGCGCAGCCGGGCTAGGGGTAGCGGTGGGTCCTCACGGGTGGAGATAACCAGGTGCATCTGTGGGGGCAGGCGCTCGATCAGAAAGGTGAGCGCCTGGTCAACCAGCTTGTCATCAATGAGGTGGTAGTCGTCCAGGACAAGGACGAAGTTACCCGGAATCTGGGCAATCTCGTTGAGCAGAGTCGTTAGGAGCGTTTCGGGTGGCGGTGGCTGAGGGGACTGGAGTACACCCAAAAGCTCTTCCCCAATATTCGGTTCAATCGTTCTTAAAGCAGCAACGATGTACGTCAGGAAGCGTGCGTGGTCGCTGTCCCCCTCGTCCAGCGACAGCCATGCCACCTGCCGGCCGCAACCGCTCGCCCAAGCGCTGACCAACGTGGTCTTACCGAACCCTGCGGGGGCAGCGATTATTGTCAGTTTGTGGTGCAGCCCCTCATTCAGCCGCTCCACCAGACCGGAACGACCTACCACTTTAGGAGGAGGTCGGGGGGTATAAAGTTTAGCAGCTAGAATCGGCATATATATGTGTCCTTAGAGTGCCTTTCAAAACGTCAGGTAATTACTTGTAGGGGCAGGCCCCCGTGCCTGCCCTGGTGGAGATTAGCACCTGTGTACACCTGCCGCCCAGGGCAGGCACGGGGGCCTGCCCCTACAGTCCTTCGGTTTTGAAAGACGCTCTTAGTATAGAGCATCTTCTTATTAATACAAGAAGCACCTGCTACGGTAAGCAAGCAGAGAAGTTGGGACACTTATGCTACGCCAGGTGGTTATTGAAGTGGTGGTCGGTATATGGTTGGTGAAAATGATGCCGAATACCTGTCGAGCAACCTCCGCTCCCGTGTGAGATACACTACCGGAGTTCTCGCAACAAGTTGGATTGTCAGGCTCCTGAACCTAAACTTGGAAGCCCAGTGCCGGTAAAGGTGGGGTTGGTGGCCAGCCAGCAGAAGTTCCTGTATATAATGCGAGGTACGAAGTAATGACAGACAATAAGGGAGCCAGGCGATGACTACGACTGTTGATTGTGCGATTATTGGGGGTGGCCCCGCGGGGTTGAACGCAACCCTAGTTCTGGGCCGCGCCGGGCGTAAGGTATTGTTGTTTGACGACAACAAGCCACGTAACGCCGTCACCCAACACTCACACGGCTTCCTTACCCGGGACGGAGTAACCCCGGCTGAGTTTCGAGCAATAGGCCTCGGGGAGAT
>DASVQO010000298.1:0-39140 GCA_036389075.1 Chloroflexia bacterium
GAAGGACGAGATTTCTCACTGCGCTCGAAATGACAGGGGCGAGGCTATCTGCCGCTTGTGCGGCTAGCGTCGCCGTTCGTGCCTCAAGACTGTCCCTGCGCCAGCGCGATAGCCTCCTCCAGGGGCAGGGCGCGACCTTTCCTCCAGGCCTGGGCAAAGGGCACCTCACCCAGTTCCCGGCGGGCGGCCTCGACTCTGGCGTCGTGCTCGGCCTGTTGCGCCGCGGGGATGGGGCTGCCCATAGCCTCGCGCAAGGCCTCCGCCGCTCCTCCCAGCATAGCCGCGCGTTGGGCCTGGCCTTGCAAGCTCGCGATCCCCGCCAGGCTTTCCAGGCACACCGCCGCCCCGGTCCTGTCGCCTAGCTCGCTGTATATGGCGAGGCTCTCCCGGCACCTTGCGGCCGCATCGGCGTAAGCTTTGAGGTCCTTGGCAACCGACCCGATGTTGTGGAGCGATTTGGCGATGCCGCGCCTGTCGACCAGCGCCCGCCTCATCGCCAGGCTCTCCTCGAAGAACGCCCGTGCCGCCTCCAGGTCGCCTTGCTCGTGCGCCACCGTGCCCAGGTTGTTCAGCGTCGTGGCGATACCCCAGTTGTCTCCCAACTCCCTGGCGATACCCAGGCCCTCCTCGTACAGCGAGCGGGCGGATGTGAAATCTCCCTGCGCCTGGGCCACGTTGCCCAGGTTCGCGAGAGAGGCCGCCATGCCCTGCCTGTCGTTCGATTCCCGCCGTATAGCAAGGCTCTCTTCCTGTAGAGCGCGTGCCCTGTCGTAATCTCCCTGCGACTTGGCGATATTCCCCAGGTTGCCGAGCATGCCCGCGACGTTCGCCCGGTCGCCCAGCCGCCTGTAAAGCGCCAGCCCCTCCTCTAACGAGGCGGTAGCCGCCTCGTAGTCCCCCTGCACACCCGCCAGCACTCCGGCTCCGTTGAGCGCCTTTGCCCTCGCCTTGACGTAGCCGCGCGGGTCGTGCCGCCTCGAAAGCCGCGCGCCAGGCGAGTCTTGCGCCACTTCTAGCGCCGCTGCCAACTGCCCCCTACCTTCCGCCAGGTAGCCGCGCACCAGCCAGAAGCGCCACAGCCCGCCCGACAGGCATAACCCCGCGTAGGCGTTCCCGCTCTGCGCGCAATAGCGTAGGGCCGAGCGCAGGTTGTCGTACTCGGCGTCCAGGAGGCCGAGCCACAAGGTCTGCTCCGGGCCGCGAAGCTGAGGCTCGGCCTGCTCGACCAGCTTCAAATAGTAGGCCATGTGCCTGCCCTGTAGCTCTTCAGCCTCGCCGCTGCCTACCAACTGCTCCCAGGCGTACTCTCCTATCGTCGCCAGCAGCCAGTAGCGGGGCGCGCCGTCGGGCCCGACCCCCACTTGCACCAGGCTCTTGCTCGCCAGCGATTCGAGAATGGCCGTCGCGGTGTGCTGCTCTCCCCTCGCCACCACCCCGTGCTCGGCCTCAAAATCCGCGATCCCCTCGACGGCCGCCAGCGTAAAGCCGCCGTGGAACACAGCCAGGCGGCGGAACAGCTTGCGCTCGGCCTCCCCCAGCAAATCGTAGCTCCAGGCTATGGCGTTTCGCACCGCCTGGTGCCGGGGAGGCAAGTCGATGGGACCGCCCTCCAACAACTCCAGCCTGCTCTCCAGCCTGGCGGCTATCTCCTCCGGCGAAAGAGACTTCACATGGGAGGCGGCAAGCTCTATGCCGAGTGGCAGCCCGTCGAGCCGCTGGCAGATGGTAGCCACGGAGGCGGCGTTGCCTGGGGTCAGCGCGAAGTCATATTTGGCGGCCTGGGCGCGGTCCACGAACAGCCTTATCGCCTCGTAACGCATCAGTTCCTCGGGGCCGAGAGCCACCTGGGGGTCGGGTAGCGACATCGGGGGCAGTTCCATCTCGCGCTCGCCGTACAACCTGAAAGCCTGCCTGCTGGTGGCAATTATCTTCAGGCCGGGAGCCCAGGTAAGCAGGTCGGCGATGAGCGGCGCGGCCCCGAGCACCTGCTCGCAGTTGTCCAGCAGCAAGAGCAACTGCCTACCCCGCACGTGCTCTAACAGGCTATCTGCCGCCGAGCTACCCGCCCCTTGCGGCACCCTCAATGCGAGGGAGATAGCAGGGGCCACGGCTTCACGGTTGGTGATAGGCGCGAGGGACACGAAGAAGCACCCATCCTGGAACTCTTCGAGCAGTTCGGCGGCCACGTGCAGCGCCAGCCGCGTCTTGCCGCTGCCCGGCGGGCCGGTGACGGTGAAGAGGCGCACCTCGGGCCGCCGCAAACCGGAGGCAAGCGCGGCCACTTCCCGCTCGCGGCCTACGAACACCGTCCGCTGGGCGGGTAGGTTGTTGGGGCGGGAGCGGAGGTTGTGTAACGCCCGCAGGTTGTGCAGTATGCGCCAGGGGGTGCGGCTAGCCGCCTCGTCGTGCGGTAGGGGCTGGTCGCCCGCGCCCTCCGAGCGCGCGAACTCCACGAATGCCTGGAGCTCCTCGCTCCCGACACCAAAGAACTCCCCCACCAGTTCGGCTATCTGCCTGGAAGGGCGGCGGATGCCTGCTTCCATCTTCTCGATTGTGGCGACCGAGCAACCGACCTGCTGCGCAAGCTCCTTGCTCGTCAGCCCCAATTCTTTCCGCCGCAGCCGCAGCCACGCTCCAAACCCGACCCCCTCGGTCATGATGCCTCCAACCTGTACTACCAGTATAGAGCGCGCCCGGCCAACCGCGCGTCCTCGTCCCTCAGTGTCCTGATTTTGTCCGGTAATTGTCCGCGACTCCCCCTCGCGCATGGCCCGGTAGCCTGGTATCGTTAAGCTGTGCCTGACAACCGAGCAGCACGCCCGCCATCAGGGCACTTCCTCCCACCTCGGTAGCGCAAGGGGCCGGTCCTCGCCCTCGAACGATACGCGCTCATCACTAAATAGTACTCACCATGTAACACTCCTCGGTATTAAACTCCGGGGCCGCAATCCCTAACCACATAATAATTCGACAGCAAACACGCAAACAGTGGAGGCTTAGTCAGAAATGCTTGAAGGGGCAAGGAGATGCGGGAGGCTTGAGAGATGAGCGCTTCGCGGTAGCCATCATAGTGCTGTCTTAGAGGCATAAGGCAGCATACTACCTATCTCCTTGAACGGAGGGAAAGTCCAGGGCATGTGGGCTTTCCCTTTGTTCATCCTCGCGCAGAAAATTATCTTGTAGTTGAAAGTAAAGGAGACCAGCACCCAAAGGTGGCTCCTGTCATTTCGAGCGTAGCGAGAGATCTCGTCCTCCACCGGGGTGTTTCTTCTTTCATACAGTGCCCGCTGACCGTAAGAAAGGTGGTATTTTGGGTGCCGGAGGACGAGATTTCTCACTACGCTCGAAATGACAGGGTCTACCCTACTGCAAATTTCCATCTGCCTCTTGTTACGTCGCTTCCAGCAAATACGCCCCGCGCCCGATGCACGGCAGCAGACAGCCACGTAAGATACCCACGCCGCTGTAGAGCGTGGGGGAGACTGGCTGCTATGGGACTGAAGCTGACGGGGCTGTGGAGGCACCCGGACTTCGTAAAGTTGTGGACGGCGCAGACGGTGTCGGCGCTGGGCACTGGCATCACGAGCCAGGCGCTGCCCCTCACCGCGCTGCTCGTGCTCGGGGCCTCGGCCGGCGAGATGGGGCTGCTCGCGGCCATCACGCAGGTGCCGGTGGTGCTGGTCATCCTCTTTGCCGGGGTGTGGGTAGACCGCCTGCGCCGCCGCCCCATCCTGATAGCGGCGGACTTGGGGCGGGCCGCGCTGCTCGTCTCCATCCCGGTCGCCGCCGTCGCGGGCGCGCTGAGCCTGGGGCAGCTATTCATCGTGGCCGCGCTGGTGGAATCGCTCTCGCTCTTCTTCAGCGTGGCATACCGCTCCTACCTGCCCACCCTGGTGGAGCGCGAGCGGCTGGTGGAGGGCAACAGCAAGCTCAGCGCGGGCGGCTCGGTGGCCGAGATAAGCGGCCCCGCGCTCGGGAGCGTGCTCGTGCAGTGGCTCTCCGGGCCTGTTGCCGTCCTGTTCGATGCGGCCTCGTTCCTCTTCTCAGCCCTCTTCCTGGGCGCGATACGCACGCCCGAACCCCCACCCAGACCCACAGAGGAACGCCAGGGCGTACGCGACGAGATAGGCGAGGGGCTGCGAGTGGTGCTGAGCAACCCGGTGTTGCGCGCCCTGGCCGCCTGCTCCGGCACGTTCACCTTCTTCGGCAACTTCTTCGCCCTCTACCCATTGTACGTAGTGCGCGACCTGGGCATGCCTCCCGCCCTGGTGGGCCTCTTCGTAGGGGCGGGCGGCATGGGGGCGTTGCTGGGTGCCATGCTGGTGGGACCTGTCACGCGGCGCTTCGGCGTGGGGCCTACTCTCATCGGCTCGCTCTCCTTCGCGGGCATAGTAGGGTCCCCTATCCTGTTCGCTAACGGGCCCCTGCCCCTGAACATCGCGGTCTTCTTTGCCACCCAACTGGTGGGCGACATAGCGATATGCATCTACCTGATAAACGATATGAGCCTGCGCCAGGCGATGGTGCCCGACCGCCTGCTGGGCCGAGCCACCGCCAGCATGGGCTTCCTGGTGGGTGGGCTGGGGCCAGTAGGTGCCCTCCTCGGCGGCCTCCTCGGCGAACTGATAGGCGCGAGGTACACCCTGGCGATAGCCGTCATCGCCATCACCCTGGCCCCGCTCTGGCTCTTCTTCTCCCCAGCCCGCGCCCTCCGCGAACCACCCAGCCTCCCCGAAGCGGGAGCCTGAAGCTGGAAGAGACGAAACCGCCAAGACGCCAAGGACGCCAAGAGCGCGCCAAGAGGAATAAAAATGGTTCACCGCAGAGACGCAGAGGGCGCAGAGGTTACGCAGAGATTAGGAAGGTTTGGCCGGTACAAAAAGGAGCAGGGTACGAACTCACGTACCCTGCTCCTTTTGCTTAGAACACCTTTATCTTAACCTTGGCGTGGTCCTTGGCGTCCTTGGCGTCTTGGCGGTTCCGTCTCTTTACTGAGCCCGCGCGGCTTCGACCAGCGCCCGGATTTCAGCGAAGTGCTCGCGGGTGTGGCCGGTCAGGCCCGCGTAGCCGAGGCCGAGACGAAAGACGTTGCGCTTGCGCTCGGCGGCGGGCGCGGGCATGTTCGCCAGCATCTCCGCCGTCACCTGCTGGCTGCGCTTGAGTTCCTCGGCCAGGGCCGCTATGCTGCCGTGAGCGGCGACCATGGGCCGCAGGCGCAACAGGTCGTTGGCGTAGTAGGCCGGGTCGTCGGACGCGTCCGCCACGAGGTTGCCGATGGTTACGTGGCCGTCGTACTCCGAGGCTATGAGGTGCGCCAACACTTCCTTGGCGTTCCAGTTGTCCTGGCTCGAACGGTACTCGGCCTCGTCATCCGTCACCCCCTCGATCAAGCTATCAAGCTCCTGGACCAGTTCCGCAACGTCATTGCGGAAGCTCGACGCCATTTCGCGCATAGTCTCGGGCACCGTGGGCAACTGGCGGGCTGACAACTCCAGCGTCACGGTCTGTTGCTGGCCGTCCCTGTAGAAAGTGGCGGGCACGCGGTCGCCAGCCTGGTACCGGCCGAGCGCCCCCACCAGGCTGCCGTAGTCGCGCACCGGGTGGTCCCCCAGGCCGACCAGCACGTCGTTCGGCTGCAAGCCCGCGTTGTGCGCCGCGAGGCCCTCCGCCAGCCCTGTCAGTCGCAAGCCCTCCACGATGGGCAAGCCCAACTCGGCCGCCAACTCCTCGGTCAGCGTGTCGGCCCCGTTGAGGCCGAACATGGGCCGCCTTATGAGGCGCAGGTCGCGGCCCGTCTCAAGCACAGATTGCAGGTTCTCCAGCGCCGCGTCCCAGCTACTCCGCGAAGAGGCTGCGCTCTCGACCCACTCGCTGCCCGCCCCGCCACCGGAATGCGTAACGGTTACAACTGTGCCATCCGCGCCAGGGGTCAGCGTCACCAGCACCTGGCTGTCCGCCGGGTCGCTTGGCCCCCGCCACGTGAAGCCTACCCGCTCGTTACGCGCAAGCTCGGTGAGCCTGCCCGCCGTGTAGTGGCCGTTGTCCCACCCCAGGTAGAAGCGCCCGCCCGCGCGCGGCTCTACCTCGGCCACCTCGCACAGCCAGTCGCGCAACGCCACCGGGTGGGTGAACGCGCGGTAAGCCTCCGACAGTGGGGCCGCGACGATGCGCGTGTAAGTCGTCTCCTGCTCCTGCCCCTGCCCTTGCCCTTGTTCTCTCTTTTCCTCAGTCAGCATCTTGTCCTCCATCTACTAAAGGATAGTGGTACATAGCCGCCTGGGTAACTCTCTCTTACCCGCGTGCGCCCGCCATCGAAGTACAACCGGGTACCGGTACGGCAAAGCGCGGGTACCAATTAAGCTAGACAGCCAACCGGCCCTCCCGGTTCACTGCAACCGGGGATTTGAGCCTATCTACCGGCGTGCACCGTCGCCAGCAGCTCTTCCAGCCGGTCCATCGTCTCGTCCCCGCCCTCTTGCATGCCGCTCTGCATCATGTTGTCGCGGTCCTCGACGGTCTGGAAAACGGAGATGGTGGTCACTTTGGTGCCGCCTTCATAGTCCTCGTACAGGGTTGTCTCCAGCGACACCTTGCCCGGCAATCCCTCGTCCTCGTAGGTGAATACAGTCCTTAGCGGGGCCTCGATCTCGTGGTAGACGCCGTGGAAGGCCCATTCGTCCCCCTTCGGGCTGCGTACCACGTAGCGCCAGCTCCCACCGGACCAGGGCTCCATCTTATCGACAGTGGTCGTGAGGGCGCGCGGCCCCCACCACTGCGGGATGGTCTCGGGATCGGTCATTACCCTGAAGACGAGTTCGCGCGGCGCGTTGAAAAAAGAGGTCGCGATGATTGAGTGTTGATTGGGTTCGGTCACCAGGCTACGGTTCGGCATCTATTTGCTCCTCTGCTTGCTCGCTTGATTGAGTGCGGTTGATCAGGTCTTCCAAACGGTCCATGCGCTCGTTCCACAGCCGGCGATAGCCACCCAGCCAGGAATCGACGTTCTGAAGCGGCGCAGGGTTCAGGTAATGCAATTTCTCGCGCCCGACTCTGCTGGTCGTGATCAGTCCCGCCTGCTCCAGGATATCGAGGTGCTTCATTACGCCAATACGGCTCATCGGCATGGAAGAGCATAATTCGGTGAGCGTCTGCCCGTCGGCACGCGCCAGCGAATCGAGTAACCGGCGGCGGTGGTGATCGGCCACCGCTTTGAACACGTGTTCGGTTTCCATGCCTCATTATATGTAACTAAAGGGTTACATGTCAAGGGTTTCTCGGAAAAATCGGTGTAGAGGAGTAGGCACCGGCGGAACAAGATTTATCACTGCCCTCAGTAGTGCGTCTTCAAGGAAAGTGCCCAATGAGAGGACCAGGAGAGGCCCTGTCATCCTGAGCCCTTCGACTCCGCTCAGGGTAAACTCCGCGAAGGACCAGCCACCCGTGTTTGACTCTCCCTACCGGGGCACCACTGTGCGTCTAGTCGCCATCCTCCCCAACGTTGTAGACCCTGGCCTACCCACCTGATCCTTCGCGGAGTTTACCCTGAGCGGAGTCGAAGGGCTCAGGATGACAAGGGGAAGTGTGGTCCTGTGCTAGGTAACGGACTTGCAACGTGCACCATTCATGATGACAGGACCAACCCGGTTCTAAAGCTCAGACCTTTCATACAGCCACCGGCCAGTACCGCCCCAACTTCTCCCTGAGGAACTCGGCGGAGCGGCGCAACTCGTCCAGTCCATTGACCCCGTCCTCTATCGAAACCCAGCCGTCGAACCCGGCGTCCCTCAGTATAGAAAAGATGGTGTCAAAGTCGTTCAAGCCTTTGCCTACCTCCCCGTGCTGCAAAATAGAGGCATAGCCCGTGGAGTCCTCCTGCGCCCGCAGGTCGTCCAGTGTGTAGCCCGCCTTGAGCGTCCGGTCGCTCGCGTGCATAGTGGCAACCCGGCGTTTGACCTTGTGCAGCAACTCGATAGGGTCTTCCCCGGCCAGGAGGGCGTTCGAGGGGTCGTAGTTCACCGCCAGGGTGGGCGAGGGCACGCGCGCCAGTATCTCCAGGAACACGTTGCTGAACTGGGCGAACTCCGGGTGCTGCCAGTAATTATCCTTGTAATGGTTCTCCAGCGTCAGGGTGAGGCCCAGGTCCAGCGCGTGGGGGATAAGGGCCTCTATCGCCTCCACCACCCAGGCTATCCCCTGCTCGCGGCTCACCCCCGGCCTGCGCTGCCCCGACAGCACCCGGCAGTACCTACCGCCCAGCGTCGCCGTGACCTCCATCACGCGCTTCTGCCTGTCGATCTCTCCACGCCGGGCACCCGCATCAGGCAGCGTAAAGTCGGGCGAGTAGCACATCATCGGCATGGCCAAACCGTTCTCATCGAGCGCGTCACGCACCCGCCGCAAGTAGCCGGGCGTCGTCTCCACCAGAAAGCGGTCGTACATCTCCACGCCTTCCACGGGCAGAGTCGAGGCCAGGGCTATCCACTCGAACACGGTCATACCGCGCGTCACGCACAATTCGTCCATGTAGCACTTGGGGAACGCCGCCAGCCTTACCATGCTGCCTTCTCCTGTTCTCTGCCTGAGCCTGTGACCTACCCCCCCGTGCAGGCGTAAGAACATGGCGCCCTGCCCCTGCTGGACGGCCCCTACGGCACAATCGCGAGAGCCAAGCCCCCTCTATGTCATTTCGAACGCAGTGAGAAATCTCGTCCTTTACCGGGATGTTCCCCTTTCTCCTTACTCAATGAGACATGGTGCCTTCCGTACCCCAAGAAAAGCGGGACTTGGGTGCAGAGGGACGAGATTTCTCACTGCGTTCGAAATGACATAGAGGGGGCTTGGCTCTCAAAGCCAGACACCGGGGTACTAGCACCTGGGTTGCCCTCTTATGCCGATACGATTTGGCCTACAACTCCACGACTATCTTCACCGCATCGATCTCCCCAGCGGCCCTCAGCTCGAACATAGAGGCGGCGTCATCGAGGGTGCAACTGGCTTCCAGCAGGGGACGCACGTCCACGCGGCGGCTGTTGATCCAGCTTGCGGCCTCGCGGAATTCGGCGGCGGTGAAGGCATAGGAGCCTTTCATGACGCGCTCCTGTGTCACAAGGTCGTACAGGGCGAACTCGGCCAACGGTTTGGCGAGGCCCACCAGCACCAGCGTGCCGCTCGGGGCCAGCGCGGGTACCGCCTGCTTGATAGTAGTCGAGTCGGCCACCGCGTCTATTATCGTGTGGAAGCCGCGCCCGCCCGTCGCCTCCCGCGCCAACTCCGCCAGGCCGGTGTCGCTCGCATCGAGCGGCCTGCCACCCAACCGCGCCACCATCTCCAACTTATGTGGCAGCAGGTCGGTCACGTACACCGGCCCGGCGCCCAACTCGATACACGCCAGCAAGACGCACAGGCCGATTGCGCCCCCACCCAGCACGAGCATGGGTTGTCCCGGCGCGGGCGCGGCGAGCCTCGCGGCGTGCAGGCCCACCGCTAGCGGCTCGGCCATGAAGCCTTCGGCGAAGCTCACGCCCTCATCTATCGGCATGCAGTTGCGGGCGGGGACGGTCACGTACTCCGCGAAACCCCCGGCCCTGCCCATGTTCACACCAATTGTGCGGCGGTTGCGGCAGGTCTGCTCTCTGCCCGCTACACAATCGTCGCACTCGCCGCAGTACAACAGCGGGTTGACAGTCACGCGGTCCCCCTGCCCCAACCCTTCGACCCCCCGCCCGAGCTCCGACACCACGCCCGCCAGTTCGTGCCCCATAACCATACCCGCCGCCCGCCGTCCCGACGTGCCCGTGTAGCCGTGCACGTCGCTGCCGCAGATACCGACGGCCTTCACCCGCAATAGCACTTCGCCCTCACCCGGCGAGGGTGGGCGCGCCACCACCTCGGCACGCATCTCACCCGGCCCGTGATACACGAGCGCTCGCATGAAACCGTCCTCACCTGGCCGCCCATTCTGCTCTTCATCAGGCATAATGCCGCTACCCCCTTACCGGACTTGGGAATTGGAATTTCGAATTCGGGATTTGTTGGCAGTCTACCAGAAACGCGATTCTATATCCCGGTGCCCAGATTCTATCAACATATTGACAAATTGTAACCTCTGCAGAGTTCACAAAGCCGCGGAAATCCCGTAATATTTCGTATACAGCGACCAGGACTTGCTTGCGAAGGTGCAGGCGAGCGAGAGGCACCAACAAGCAGGCCGGTTTTACACCCGCCTGCCAGTGCCTACCTTATATACGCGGTGAACGGTGCTACTCGAAGGAGAGACGGCATGGACACAGCCACTTACCCCCGGATTTTCTACGCCGATGAAATGCCCTTCGTCATGAACTGGATTGCAGAAGGGACAGACGGCAATCTCTACCTGGTGCCGGCCGAGCCGGGCGGTTGGCTGCGGCGCGACGGCTACCAGGGTCCCAGGGAAGAACTTAAGCCTCTAACTCCCCCCAAAGCCTCTACCATTGCCTGGTTCGTCTACGGCGACGTGGGTCCCGTCACAATAGCCACCGGCTAGCCCAGGGGGTGCCTCCACTCCCTCCCCACTTCTTCAGCAGCATACCCTGGTGGATTGCGGTCACTATTTGCCTCGACCTTACCTCCATGCAGTCCCCTGTAGCCTGTGTAGTTCCTGTAGCCTGTGTAGTGGCTGAAGCTTATTATGCGAGAGGCCCTTACGATCGACAATTAGCAATACTGCTTCATCGTAAAGTGCGGCTTATGGGGCACCAGGGCCTCTTCTTTCAATCGCCTCCAGGAGCTCGCAGGTACTCTACAAGCCCGCATTTGGTAAACATTGGTTGCACAGCACCGTCAACAGCCTGCTGTGGTACGATAAATGCTCGCTGTAATTAGGAGCACAACCTCGCGCTGGTGAGGCGATTTCGGAAAATAACCAGCCCCAAATCGAGGCCACAACGCGTCCGGTACGCAAGCGCCGGAAGCATGGCAGCCGGCACTACAGCCCACAGGCCAGGAGGGGCAACAGGGCGAAGTGCGGCACAACTGTCAGACGGTTCATCAGCCAGGCCCCAGGGCCTTACGTGAACGACACAAAGGAGTGTAACAATGGCAGATAGCGATATGGGAAGCACCGGCGGCGGTGGTGGAGGCATGGGCTCATCGGGCGGCGGCAGCGGCTCGATGGGCGGCTCCGGCGGCGGCGGAGACTACGGCAGTGGCGGTAGCGGCTCCGGCGGCTCCGGTGGCGGGATGAGTGGCGGCGGCTCCGGCGGCAGCGGCTCCTCCGGTGGCGGCGGTGGCTACGGTTCCGGTGGCTCCGGCTCCTCCGGTGGGGGCGGTAGCTCCTCCGGCGGCAGTGGTGGGGGCAGCGGCTCCTCCGGCTCCTCCGGTGGTGGCAGCGGCTCCTCTGGCGGCTCCGGTGGCGGCAGCGGCTCCTCTGGTGGGGGAGGCTCCTCCGGCGGCAGCGGCTCCTCCGGTGGGGGCGGTAGCTCCTCCGGTGGCAGCGGTGGTAGCGGCTCCTCCGGCGGCGGCAGTGGCTCCTCCGGTGGGGGAGGCTCCTCCGGTGGCAGCGGTGGCGGCAGCGGCTCCTCCGGTGGGGGAGGCTCCTCCGGCGGCAGCGGTGGCGGCAGCGGCTCCTCCGGCGGCTCCGGCGGCTCCGGTAGTTCCGGTGGCGGCAGCGGCTCCTCCGGTGGTTCCGGTGGCTCCGGTGGCGGCAGTGGCGCCTCCGGTGGCGGCGGTAGCTCCTCTGGCGGTTCCGGCGGCTCCGGCGGCTGAAATTAGCCTAACCACAGGCACACATAATTGTCGCACTAGCTGGCCCTATACGGCCCTTCGGCACACTGGCCCCTCCAGACCTTTCCCGGCCCCAGTGCGAGCCTATGCCAATATAGCGGCTCCTTGACACAAAAGGGACGTACCGGAGGATGGTACGTCCCTTTTGTAGTCGGTCCGCCTGCAAATGCCCCTCCTATTATTTGTCTATGCCCATCGCGCTCCAGCCTGTGCTCCGCGTACACGTGCGTATGCAGGTGCGGGCACTTATTAGGTATACTTGACCGGTAGTTCAGCATTCTGTCGAAGCAGCCCTTTGTTGGGCCGGGGCGTTCTTGCGTTGGGAGAGGCACTTGGCACCTGATGTCGGAGGTGTGCGTGGTATGCGATTGGCCGTGGCGGGCGCGCTCTGCGTGCTCGTTGGCTTGCTCGTGTTGCTCGGCAAAGGGCAACCCGGCGGGCAAGTAGATCCGCCCCGCCTGCCGCCCAACCACCCCCTTGCCCCTCAAACCGGGCGGGCTGACCAGGCGGCGCGACCCGCCACAAGCCCCTCCCAGCAAGACGCCACAAGCCCCGGAAGGCTCATCGAGGGCCGGCCCGCCAGGCACGATACCTCGCCACCGCTGCGCGACATGCAACCCGCCTCGGCTACACCCGCACCGCCCCCGCGCGAGAACAACGAGGCCCGCTTGCCCTTCTACCCCGGTGCCAACAAGCCGGTAAAGGACCCCGTAGCCCAGCGCTTCTTCGGCCCCCTCGCCATGCCCTCCGTTATCACCCAGTTCGCCGGCATAGGTGCCAGCGGGGCCTTCTGCAACTGCACCCCGCCCGACCCCGTGGGCGACATTGGCCCCAACCACTACGTGCAGATGGTCAATAAGGCCTTTCAGGTTTTCAATAAGAGCGGCGCCTCGCTCCTCGGCCCTCTGCCCATCAACACACTATTCGACGGCTTCGGTGGTGTCTGCGAGGACACAAACAGCGGCGACCCTATCGTGCTGTACGACCCGCTAGCGGACAGGTGGCTGCTCAGCCAGTTCGTCGTCCCCCCGCCGCACGGCCAGTGCATTGCTATCTCGGCCACGGGGGACCCGACGGGCGCGTACCACCGCTACTACTACCAGTTCGATGACCCCAGCATCCTGTACGACTATCCCAAGTTCGGCGTGTGGCCCGATGGCTACTATATGACGGCCAACCGCTACGACCCCGACGATGCCTACGAGGGTCCCGCCGTGATGGTGGTCGAGCGCGACAAGATGCTGGTGGGCGGCGAGGCTCGCAAGCTCGAGTACAACCCCGGCAACTACTTCGCCTCGCTCCTGCCCGCCGACCTCGACGGGGCCAGTCCGCCCCCCGCCGGCGCGCCCAACTACCTGGCATCTACCTCTAACACCCAGGACGCGCTGCGCCTGTGGGAGTTCCACACCGACTGGCAGAACACCGGCAACACGGTGCTTACCGGCCCCACCAACGTGCCGGTCGCCCCGTTCGACCCGAACATGTGCAACGACTCAGGCAACTGCATACCTCAGCCCGGCACCACGATAGGCATAGACCCGTTGCACAACATGCTCATGTTCAGGCTGGCATACCGCAATTTTGGCACCCACGAGTCGCTCGTCAGCGCGCAAACGGTAGACGAGAACGGGGCCGACCACGCGGGCATCCGCTGGTACGAGGTGCGCGACCCCGGCGGCAGCCCCTACGTCTACCAGCAGGGCACCTACGCGCCCGACGCCGACCACCGCTTCATGCCCAGCATGGCGATGGACCGCGACGGCAACATCGCTATTGGCTACAGCGTGTCGAGCTCGGGCGTATTCCCCTCCATCCGCTACACGGGCCGCATGGCAAACGACCCGCCCGGCGTGTTGGGACTGGGTGAGGCCACCCTGTACGCCGGTGGAGGCTCGCAGACCGGCAGCACCCGCTGGGGCGACTACTCGGCAATGTCGGTCGATCCGAGCGACGACTGCACCTTCTGGTACACCAACGAGTACTATTCTAGCAGTTCCTCCATCAGTTGGAAGACGCGCATCGGCAGCTTCAAGCTCCCAGGCTGCGGCCAGACCACCCCCACGCCCACCCCCACCGGCACCCCTCCCACCGCCACCCCCAGCGTCATGCCCAGTGCGACCCCCACCCGGGTGCCCGCCGCCTGCGCTAATTACACCGTGCAGACCTCCACGGGCGGTGTGATTGACACAGCCGGCAAGACCCTCATACCCGCCACCCAGTGCGACGACTGCACCACCTACATCACCCTACCTTTCGCCGTAGACCTTTACTATGAGACCTACACCAACGCTTATGTTAGCTCCAACGGAGTGCTCCAATTTGGGAACAGCGACTTCTCCTACGGCAACGACTGCCTGCCCGCGTCCGTATTCGACCACGCTATCGCCCCCTACTGGGACGACCTCTACATGGACGGCGACGGCCTGGGCGTCTACTGGAAGGTGAGTGGGCAGGCACCCAACCGCAAGTACAGCCTGGAATGGCGGGCTGGGACCTACAGCAGCCCCGACCCCTACACTGTCAACTTCGAGGTCCGCCTGCACGAGGGCAGCCCTAACTTCGAGATCGTCTACTCGCAGGTCTACAGCAACGGGCTTGCGGCCACATCGGGCGTGCAGAGCAGCTACCTGGGTGCGAGCACCGCCTACACGCAGGTGTCGTGCAACACCGCCGGCCTCACCCCAGGCGCCTTACTGAGCTTCACGCTCCCACCCTGCCCGACCTGCTCGTTGCAGTTCCAGGACGTGGCCCAGGACAATACCTTCTATCCATTCGTGCGCTGCCTGGCCTGCAAGGGCATACTGGGCGGCTACCCTTGCGGCGGGCCAGCCGAGCCGTGCAACGGTAGCGGCGACCCCTACTTCCGCCCCGCCAACAACGTCACGCGCGGCCAGCTATCGAAGATAGTGTCGGAGAGCGCGGGCTTCGACGACAGCATCCCCCCGGCCCGCCGTACCTACCAGGACGTGCCACCCGACAACCCCTTCTGGCTCTGGGTAGAGCGGCTCACCGCCAGGGGCGTAATGAGCGGCTACCCATGCGGCGGCGACATGGAGCCTTGTGTCGTGCCAGACAGCACCTACTTCCGCCCGCAAGGTGACGCCACGCGCGGCCAGCTCACCAAGATAGTCGCCAACGCCGCCGGTTTCAGCGACACCCCACCCCAGGGCCAGTACACCTTTGCCGACGTGCTCCCCAACAGCCCCTTCTACGTCTACACCGAGCGCCTGCTAGCCAACCGCCCCAACGTCATGGGCGGCTACCCCTGCGGCAGGACGAACGAGCCTTGCGACGGCGAGAACAGGTCCTACTTCCGCCCCAATAACACCCTCACCCGGGGCCAGACGGCCAAAATCGTCTCCAACACCTTCTACCCCAACTGCCAGGTGCCTTAAGGAGGAGACGGAACCGCCAAGACGCCAAGAACGCCAAGAGCGCCCCAAGATTAAGAGGGTTTAGAGGATACAAAAAGAAGCAGGGTACGTTTTGTCGTACCCTGCTTCTTTCCTCAGAACACCTTTATCTCAATCTTGGCGCGTTCTTGGCGTCCTTGGCGTCTTGGCGGTTCCGTCTATTCTTCTTACTGCCCCTGCCTGTAGGTGAGGAAGTAGAAGCTCATGCGCTGGGCCTGGCCGGTGGTGAACTCGGTCATGCAGGGGTCGTCGCTGTAGTCCATGAAGTTGTGGACGGGGTCGAGGCCGGGGCCGGGGCAGGTGTCGATGCCCACCGGGCAGCCGCTGGCCGGGTAGCGCTCCGAAGGGGTGTCGTCCACGTAGTCGCCCACGTTGGAGCAGCCATTCTGGAAGGTGTGGTAGAGGCCCACCCAGTGGCCCACCTCGTGGGTAGCGGTGTCGCCCTCGTTGAAGCCCGTTATAGCCCCACCCGGCAGCGAGCCGTGGTTGAGCACCACACCGTCGAGGTTGGAGTTGCTCTTGTACTTGTGCGGCCACGTGGCCCAGCCGAGGAAGCCCCCGCCATTGGTCGTGTAGAAGTTCAGGTCGTCCGCGGTGCCCTTGCGCAGGGCCGTCTTGGCGCGGCGCTCGGCCTGGGAGTTATAGCCCATGTTGTACCACTCGTCGTTGGCGGTGCGGTCCGTGCCTGCCAGCACGAACGAGAAGCCCGTACCTATGAAGCCGTCGTTGAGCACCTTCATCTGGCGAGCGATACGAGCATCAGATACGTTGCCCTCGCCCGACGAGCTGGTAATCACGTGGAAATAGACGCTGATGACGTAGCTGGCGGTGGACTTGGGCGCGCTCGGCGTCTTGTAGCCGGTGCGGGTCTTGACCTCCTGCTCGACTGCCGCCGCCTCGGTGGGGCTTACGTCCCCCGTGGCGCAGCGCAGCACGGTCGTGGTCGCGGCAGTAGCGGCGGTACTGGGTGCCGCAACCGCGCCCTGCGCGCCGGTGGCGTAAAAAGCCATGCCCAGGAACAGGCTCGTGCCGAGCGCGACCGAAGCACAACGCGCCACCATCTGGCGCAATGACGATGAACTTTTACCTGCCATTATTCCCTCCCTCTCTTAGCTGGAACGATTGCGAGTAATATAGGACCGGGCACCAGGCACGGAGAACGCACGATGCCCGATAGCGTGCATACTCCCCCACAGTCATAAGACGCGCATATACGGTGTGGGCCATATTCACGTGCCGGTACCACCTGGTGTAGATGTCAAGTATAGCCGGGCGGCGGGCCGGAGTCAACAGCCACAGGGCAACATCTGTGGAGATTTGAGGCAACATCGCCGGGTGGGACCGCCCCACCACCATCGTCTTGGGAAAGGCCTGTGGCTGAAGCCACGGGCTGACAAGCAGCAAAGTCCCCTGCGGGGACTAAAGAACCTGTACCAGTCTCCGAAGGAGACTTCGCCCCTTGCCAGCCCGCCACTTCAGTGGCAGGGCACCCCCACAGGTCGATGGTGCAGGGCTACCCACCGCCTCTCTCTGCGGCCAACGAACCCGACACGTCACCCGCCAGCACCCGCCGCTCCACCCCGCCATCGGTGAGCACCACCAGCGCCCCATCAGCATCCACGCGCAACGCCCTGCCCTGCACCGGGCCATCCCGCCCCGCCTCTGCAATCGATACGCGCCTGCCAATCGTCTCCAAAGCCGCCGCCCACTCGGCATGCACCGTGCCAAATTGCCCACCTTGTAAAAGCAGGTACAGGCCCTCCAGCTCGCCCAGTACCCTGGCAAGCACTTCTACCCTGTCTACCTCCCGCCCTAGCTCGACGGAAATGGAGGTAGCCGTGTCGCGCAGCTCGCCAAACTGCGCCCTCTGCAAATTGACGTTGATGCCGAAGCCCAGCACCGAGAAGGCCCACTCGCCCCCGCTGAACTCGCCCTCGCTAAGTATCCCCGACACCTTGCGGCCGTTGAGCAGCACGTCGTTAGACCACTTGATGGCCGGGGATAGTTCGCCGCCCCCTATACCCCTAAGGGCACGGTGAATGGCTACAGCCGCGGCTATCGTAATATAGAAAGCCTGCTGGGGAGAGAAGCGAGGCCGTAGTAAGACGGAGCACAGCACGCAGCAACCGGGAGGCGCTACCCATGCCCGCCCCAATCGTCCCCTGCCCGTAAGCTGCTCTTCCGCCAGCACGACCAGCCCTTCCGGCTCGCCTGATCGCCCCGCCTGCTTCGCCAGGTCGTTTGTCGAGCCGACCTGTGGGTGTAGCTCGATACGGCGGCCCAGGATGTTGGTGGTCAGGCGGGACTTGATCGCGGCAGCTGTGTAGTCTTGCACGGGTGGTTGCCGCCTATTCCAGCGTAATCCAGCCGGTTTGGAAGTCGAGAGTAAGACGGGTGCCCTGGAAGAAATCGAGACCAAGCACCCCATCTACGGTAGTGCTCTCAGGAAGTGTATAGCTCAAGACTGGAAAATGTTGGCGCTCCTGGTTCATTACCAATATCCGTCTCAGCCAGTGTCGTGAAACCAGTTCTGTACCACTTGCGGTGGTAACGAGGACCTCCCTGGGAGCTTCATCGACGTCATAGCCTACGTTAGCTAGCATGTCACGAGATAGGGTGGAGGTTGTGGAGCCGGTGTCTATAGCCAGCCGAGCTATAATCTCACCGGCCGGACCGTATATGCGTGCTGGTGCGACGATAAGCCCGACTCTCGGATCGAATGGCAACATCACAACAGGAAAACTGAGTCCGCTGGCGGTGAACCGACGTATACCAGGGCCGAGGACTTCGGCCGCAACTCCAGGAGTTTCTTTCCAATTTCCTCTCTGCTCTTGCTATGGCATAGCAACTTGCCACCCAGCACCTGCAAGTTTTCCTCTGACTGCGGGTCCTCAAGCAAGACCCACTCACCGTGATACAGGTCCTCTATCTGCTCCCAGGTCAAAACTTCACCTACCATAGCTACTCTCCATACAACTACCCCAGCACTCGGTCTCTCGCCACCTGCACTCCGTACCGTGCCCGGGTCAGCGCGTTGTGCCGCAGACGCTCGCTCCACGGTATTCGCCCCAACCTACCCTTCAGGATGGCACGAATCGGCGCGTCGAGGCCAAGCGTTGTGAAGTGCTCGTGTATCCACAGGCCGGACGCCTCCCGACCCTGTTCGGCCAGCCCTATTCCAGCTAGCCCGGAAGGTAGACGCTCGTAGCGAACGCTAGCCTGCCCGCCCCGGTGAGGAAAAGCAATAGCATCGAGGTCGCGCAGCAACAGCTTGAGCACAGGCTCCCAGCAGACCACCAGGACCGCCTGGCAGGTGAGGTATACCTGCCCCCGCTCGCTGCCCTCAAGTATCACGAAGTTGTCTTTGGACAGGCGGGCCTCGTCCAGCGTGCGCGGCAATGTGGTGCCGCCATTCGGCACCGGCAGCCTGTAAGGCCCTAAAGTATCGTTGTCATTAGTGCTGGGCATCAATAATTTACCTGACTCAGGGCTGGCATTCCGTAACAGGTACCCTGCCATATTGGTCAAAGCGGAAGGTATTCTATTCTGCTTAGTAGATCGCCCTCATCCAGGGCCATTGCAAGTAGCTCTAGATGGTCGATGATCTCACCTATAGAACTACGGTTGGTATTCACGTAAACAACACCTAAGAATGCAATTGAAGCTTGCTGGCGGCGGTGGGCCTCAATCAGCAGATCGCTGTCAAAGGTGACCAGAACACGGCTCAGCGCGGTAGCGCGGTCCAGGAGAGCAGCATCAGAAATAGTCGTTGTGCCATCTTCTTGAGCAGTAAGGATATCTACGCCATCACGCCGTAGCCTATTTGAGATCGCCCTGGGAATGTGAACATCCATGTAGAGCGAAACGGGCATCTAGCTGCTACCCTTTGTTCTTAGTAATCGCGCACGCGCTTGAAGTGGGGATGGTCCGGCAGCCTGTCTGAGTTGGTCGGCAAAATCAGAGCGCGCTCGTATATCAGCATCCAATTCCACCTTGTGGTCCCAGTAATACGCCAGCGCCGAGTAAATCTGGCCGAGCGTGAGATACGGGTGATTGAATTGGACTTCCTCAGGACTCCAGCCGAAGGAGTTGTACTCGGCCACAAGCTCCACGATTTTCATGTTAGTGCCCGCTATCTCTGGCACGCCCTGATTGTTCAAGACAACGTGCTCGTACCCGGTCTTGTCTATAGCCATTTATAACCCCTTTCGGTAGCGGGAATTAGGAAGCAGGGTACGACGTCCGGCTCTTGCCCTCAGCCCTGCTCGTCGTGGAAGCGAAATCCCCTCGGCAGCAACTCCTCTATCGACATCTCCAGTTTGCCTTCGCCCAACTCCGGCGCGGCCACCATGATTACCCGCAGTCCAGGTGCAAGCTCAAACAGCACCTGCCTGCACACACCGCAAGGGGTGGTCGGCACCGAGTTGTCGGCGGCCACGGCTATCGTTGTGAAGCCGCCGGGCTCCTCCCCCGCCGCGATAGCAGACCCTATTGCCACCCGCTCGGCGCAGATGGTAGGCGAGTAGGCCGCGTTCTCGATATTGCAGCCCGTGTACACCTTGCCGTTCCCCGCCAGCAAAGCCGCCCCCACCCTGAAATGCGAGTAGGGTACGTATGCCCTCGAACGAGCGTCAAGGGCCAACTGTATAAGTTCTTCATCGCTCATAGCTTACCCTTCAGGAATTACGAATTACCGGGTCTCATCTGCAAAGTGCCGCCCATGCAGGACCAAAGCCCCGCCTCTGTCATTCTGAGCTTAGCGAAGAATCTCAAGAAGGTGGTAGAGGTTAGCTGTTGAACGATTCGTGATATGATTATGGTGCTGACGTTCAACGTAGGGGCCATGCCAGCAGCTTAGATTCTTCGCTACGCTCAGAATGACAGGGGTCACCCTTGTTCGCTCGTTTCTACACGTTGCAGATAGACCCTGCTCTCACGCATTGCCATCCAAATCAACATCCTCTTTGCGCGTCCTTTGCGCTCTTTGCGTTTTCGTCTCCTTCTTCGCAATCCGCAATTCGTAATTCGTAATTACTTACCCCTCTACTTCCGATTCCGCCTGGTCCTCGGCTTCTTCGGGGCCGTGGCGCACGATAGCTAGCTTCTTGATGCGCGTGCCCTCCGTGCTCAGCACCGTAATGGTGTGATTGCCCACCTGCACGAGATCGCCCGGGTCGGGCACCCTGCCAAGCTCCTCGTAGACGAAGCCGCCTATCGTGTCCGAGTCCTCCGCCTCCCACTGCACGTGGAACAACTCGTTTACGTCGTCCAAAGGCACGCGAGCATCGACGTGGGCCTTGGTATCGCTTATCACCTCTATCATCTGCGGCTCGACGTCGTACTCGTCCCGTATTTCGCCTACTATCTCCTCCAACAGGTCCTCGATTGTCACCAGCCCCGCCGTGCCGCCGTACTCGTCAATCACGATAGCCAGGTGCATGCGGGTCTTCTGTAGCTCCCGCAGCAGCTCGTCCACCTTCTTGGTTTCCGGCACGTAGTGCACCGGGCGCATGACCGAGGTCACAGGCTCGTCAATCTGGTTGCTGCGCAGGGCGCGCATCATGTCCTGCACGGTCGCCACCCCGAGCACCTGGTCGATAGACTCGTGGTACACCGGGATGCGGGTATGCCCCGATTGCAGCGCCACGTCGGCGGCGTCCGACACCCGGCAGTCGTCCTCCACCGCCACGATATAGGGGCGAGGGGCCATCACCTCGCGCACCACCGTGTCGCCGAACTCGAATATGGAGTGGATTAGCTCCTCCTCCTCCTGCTGGATGACCCCCTCTTCCTCGCCCACGTTTACCAGCATGCGTAGCTCTTCCTCGGTCACGAAGCGGCCGGCAGGGCTGGTGCGCCCGCCCAGCAGGCGCACGAACGGGCTAGCCACGAAGGAGGAGAGCGACACCAACGGCCCCACCACGCGCCGAATCGTGTTGATGGGGCCGTAGAGGGCGAGGGCGGTGCGCTCGGGGTTGCGCACGGCCAGCGCCTTGGGCACCGCCACCCCGAATACGAGCACCAGCAACGCCGCCAGCGCCACAGCCACCACGTGCGACCACCAGGACACGAAGTGCCCCGACACGTACAGGGCCAGCGACCCTATAGCTATGAGGCCCAGGACGTTCACGAAGAGGATTACATTAGAGAAGCGCTGCGGTTCGGCCAGCATGTCGTTGATTGCCTGGGCGCGGGGCACCCCTCGTTCTATAAGCTGGCGCAATCTCAGGCCGGATATGTGGGTGAGGGCGGTTTCAACCGCGGAATCGACGGCTACAAGTCCAAGGCATAGCACGGCCGCGACCAATGCTATCCAACTGTCAGGCTCCAAACTGTGGGAGAACTCCTACTAGACCTAAACGTATCACGTAACTCGTAACGCGTAACCTCGAACTCGTGATACGTACTTCCTTAACTGCTACGTCCCCATAGTATACCAAGTTACTTCCAAACCGTAGCAATTAAGAATTAAGAATTAAAAATTAAGAATTACCGGAACAGCGCGCTCACCGACCTGTCCTCGTGGATGTGGAGGATCGCTTCCCCAAACAACTGCGCGATGCTTACCACCTCGATCTTGCTCGTTTCGTGGCGGTTTACGCCGGGCACGGGTATCGTGTCGCTGATGAGCACCCTGGTGAAGGAGGACGTTTCCAGCAGTTCGAGCGTGCCGGGGGCGAAGGCGGCGTGAGTGGCGCAGGCGTACACAGCGCGGGCGCCCCTGTCCAGCAGCATCTCGGCGGCGGCGCAGAGGGTGCCGCCCGTCATAATCATGTCGTCGATGAGCAGGGCCGTCTTGCCCCGCACGTCGCCCACCATCTCCACCGCGTACGAGCGGTCGGCGGTGGGGCGCTGCTTGGCGATGATGGCGAGGTCCACGTGGCCGCCCAGCCGCTCGCGCACCTCCATCGCCCAGCCTATGCGGCCCTGATCGGGGGTGACCACCACGGGGTCGGGCAGGTCAAGCTCGCGGCAGCGGTCGGCCAGCAGGCGGCGGCCCTGCAAGTGGTCCACCGGGATGTTGAAAAAGCCCTCAATCGCGGGGGCGTGCAGGTCGCAGGTGAGTATGCGGTCCACGCCCGCCACCTGCAACAGGTCGGCCACCAGCTTGGCGGTGATAGGCTCGCGGGCGCGGCTCTTCTTCTCCTGCTTGGCGTAGCCGTAATAGGGTATCACCGCCGTAATGCGCTGCGCGGAGGCCCGCTTGATAGCGTCCACCATGATGAGCATTTCCATCAGGTGATGGTTCACGGGGTGGCAGGTGGGCTGGATGATGAATACGTCGTTGCCGCGCACGTTCTCCTCGATCACCACCCGCGTCTCGCCGTTGCGGTACTGCGTGACCATCGCCTCTCCGACCTTCATGCCCAGGTGCTCGGCTATGGCCTGGGCCAGCGCGGGGTGCGCGTTTCCGGTGAACAGCTGCAATCGACCAGACATATCACCCCTCCACGAGTTTTGGATTTTGGATTTTGGATTCTGGACTTGCTGCATCCTAGCCCTTCTCCTGCTCTGCCTGCGTCTCGTCGGTTGTGCTTGCCTCTGATCCCTGTGGTTCTCCCGGTTCTTGTGGTGGCTGCTCCAGCCTGCGTATCATGCGAGCGGGGACGCCCACCACCATCGTATACGGCTGCACGTCTTTGGTGACTACGCTGCCCAGGCCCGTTATGGCCCCGTCCCCCACCTCTATGGGGGCGCGCAGCATCGTGTCGCTGCCGAGGAAGACGTTCTTGCCCACGGTGGTCCTGTTCTTCTTCACGCCGTCGTAATTGGCGGTGATCGTGCCCGCCCCGATGTTGGTGCCCTCGCCTACCGTTGCATCGCCCACGTAGCTGAAGTGGTTCATGTTCACGTTCGGCTCGAGCGTGGAGCGCACGACCTCCCCAAAATTGCCCATGCGCACGCCCTCCATGAGGTGCGCGCCGGGGCGAAGATGGCTGTAGGGGCCAACCGTTACGTTGCGCTCCACCGTGCTCCCCTCGAGCATGGACGAGACGATACGGCAGTTCTCGCCAATCGTGGAGTCGACTATATGGGTGTTCGGACCCAGCGTGCAGCCTGTAGCCACGCGGGTGGTGCCTTCGAGTACCACACCCGGGTAGAGCACCGTATCGGGGTCCAGGTGCACGTCCATGCCGAGATAGATGCTTTCGGGCAGGAGCATGGTCACGCCCGCCTCTAGCCACTGGCGGCGCAGGCGGCCCTGCACTATCGCCTCAGCCTCGGCAAGCTGGGCGCGGCTGTTGATGCCCATCGCCTCTTCCATGCCGTCTAGCGTAAAGGTCAGCAGGCGGCGCTTGCCCCGCGCCCCTATCGCCAGCGAACTAGTAGTGCCGGTGCCGCGCTCCTCTTTGATGGCCATGCCAATGAGGTCGGTCAGGTAGTACTCGCCGCTCGGCGGGTTGGGCTGAAGGGCCTGGAGGCTGTTCCACAGCCAGTCCGACTCGAACACGTACACGCCGCTGTTGATCTCGTTTATGGCGCGCTGCGTGAGGGAGGCGTTGCGCTCCTCGACCACCGCCAGCACGTTCTGGTCCTTGTCGCGCATGACCCGCCCGTAGCCGGTAGGGTCTTCCACTATGGCGCTGAGCATGGTGACGTGGGGGCGGTTCTGGCGATGCCGGGAGAGAAGCTGGTTCAGCGTGTCGGTGCGGATGAGGGGGGTATCGCCATACAGCACCAGCACGGGGCCGTGATAGCCGCGCAGTGCTTCCCGCGCCATGAGCACGGCATGCCCGGTGCCCAGTTGCGCCGGCTGGTTAGCGTAGGTAATCGGGAGGGAGCCGCTAAGGCCGTAGGAATTGCCGAGGGTGGCCTCGACCTGCTCGGCCCCGTGCCCGACGACGAGCACGGTATGCGTGGGAGAGAGGGGCGCGAGCGCGCGCAGAACATGGGCAGCGAGAGGTAGGCCGGCCAGGCGGTGCAGCACCTTCGGCTGCCGCGACTGCATCCGCTTGCCCAGCCCCGCCGCCAAAACTACAACCGAGAGCGGCTGGCTCTCCATAAGGGTTTATCCTTTGTCAGAGTATGGTGCGTGTGGGGCTTCTACTGAGGTAGCCCCATGTTAGCAGGTGGGACAGAGGCTGTCAAGTTCCAGCATCCGGCTAATAGCACTGGTTTAGAGTGGAAACCGCAAAGGCGCAAAGAGCGCAAAGGACACCAGAAAATGAAGGTAATAGCGTACAAAAGGAGCAGAGTACATGATATCGTACCCTGGTCCTTTTGCTTAGAACACCCTCTTTATCTCCCGTGTCCTTTGCGTTCTTTGCGCCTTTGCGGTTTTCGTCTCTGAAGCTGTTGGACCGAGTCTATGCCGCCGCTTCGGGGGTGCGTTTGCCCAGTTCCATGTCGAGCATGAGGAGGGCGGCGCGGTTGTCGCCTATCATGCGTAGCTGCTCCACTATGGTGCCCGCGTTGTTCTCCTCCTCCACCTGCTCGGTGATGAACCACTGCAAGGCGGCCTGGGTAGCGTAGTCGTTCTCCTGGGCGGCCTTCTCGTAGAGGCTCTCTATCAGGCTGGTGACGTGCCGCTCGTGGGCCAGTGCCTGCTCCATCACCGAGATGGGCGACTTGAACCCCGTAGGCGCGGCCGGTATCTCCTTCAGCTCCACCGTGCCGCCTCGCTCGTTGAGGTAATCGAACAGCCGCAGGGCGTGCTGCTCCTCCTCCTGGTACTGCACCCGCATCCAGTGGGCCAGCCCGCCCAGGCTTATCGACTCGAAATAGGCCGACATCGACAGGTACACAAAGGCCGAGTAAAACTCTTCCTTGATCTGCTCGTTGATCGCATCTTGCACCGATTGCTTTATCATAGTTGTTCCTCCTAGTTGTGGTGCCTGGCTCGTAACACGTGAAGCGTAACGCGCAGGCCGTACACTTGATATTGTACCCCATCTCCCCCACACGGTGAAGCCATTGAACGCTGCCACGATAGAGTCATGCATCTGCGACACCAGGACCCAAGCCCCAGTCACTATGGCCGTTTGATTGACAAGGCACGGCCCCTGGGATACAATCTGCTGATGGTCCGGGAAGCTAGCGACTGTGCTCTTGCTTGTAGCCGGGTAGATGCAATTAGCGCCTTGTACTCGTGTGGGTCGTCCGGCTTGGCTTACATCTGAAATGTTACACACTACGTATAACAAAGTGATAGGAGCGCGACGCCGGTGACGCTGAGCGAGATGCTGGGCACGGCGGCTCTCGGTGTAGCGGTGCTCCTCGGGGTGCTGGTAATCGTGCTCATCGTGCGCGTCGGGCGGGTCGAGCGGCAGTTGCGAGCGCTCACCCGTGGAGCCGGGCCGGGCACGGCCTCCCTCTCCCTCGGTGAGGTCATAACGAGACAGGGCGAGCGGCTAGAGGCGGTGCGAGAGCAGACGGAAGCCCTGCGCCTCACCGTGAACGCCCTCGATGCCTCGGTGGCCGGCAGCGTGCAGAACGTCGGCCTCGTACGCTTCAACCCCTTCCAGGAAACCGGCGGCGACCAGAGTTTCGCCCTGGCCCTGCTCGACAAAAGGGGCGACGGGGTCGTTATCAGCAGCCTCCACAGCCGCACGAGCACCCGCTTCTACGCCCGGCCCATAAAGGCGAGCGCCGCCCAGTCGTCGCTGTCCGAGGAAGAGGCACAGGCCGTACAGCAAGCGATGGGACAAGCCGCCCGGCGGGATGCGTGAAACGCGGCGCGTATTTAGCTGTAGCCTGGCTGCCGGGAGTGCGGCCGGGTGATATAATGGATTGCCCCACATAGTAGAAGTCACGCACGGCTGCGGCAAGGACTATCCAAAGCTACGACCCGGCGTTTTACTTAAAGAGCCGGTAATCACCCTCCACCGCGACTATATATCTTATTGGTTACTTTGCACGTCCGGCGTGCCCGAAACCGGTCCCAGGAGCTATAGACATGACAATGCTTCGCAGCATACGTGAAAGAAAGGGCCTGACGCTGTCGCAACTGGCCGCGAGGGCCAGCATACCGTCCAGGGTGATAGCCGACTACGAAGAAGGCCGCCTTGCCATGCCGTTGAACCACGCGAGGCTCATCGCCAAGGCCCTCTGGGTGCCAATCGAGGACCTCATGCCCCCGGCAGGCTCGGTGCCGCCCCCCGCGCCCACTTCTTCCATGCCGCCCCAGTACGCCACGGCCCAACCACGCACCGATACCGCCGCCGTCGGCCAGCAAGTGGCCCCCGCCGCTCGCAACGAGGCCCCCACTTACACACCGGCGCAACCCTCCCAGGGTCCGGCCCCCATGCAGGCGCCGCCTGCCCCGCGCGAGCAGCGGTCGCCGGAAGGCGGCAGGACGCGAGGGGTGCAACAGGGCGCGAGAGGGGCCGGTGGAGACGCCCGGCAGACCCGCCCCGCCCGGTCGGTGCCGCACCCGCCCGGCCCCATCAGCGAAGGGCAGTTGCAGGAGCTATCCCGCCTCGCCGCTCGGTTGGAGATCGACCAGCAGCAGATGGAAGCCCGCATCGGCAAGCAGCTAGCGGACCTCACCCGCCCCGAGGCGAGGGACTGGATCAAAAAGCTGCGCTCCATAGCCGACGAGATAGCCCCCAGCCAGAGGGTGCATTACGGCGTGTGGCCGGAGGCCCACGAGGACCGAGAGGCCGCTTACCTGCGCCAACAGCGCGACTCCAACGCCACGTTCAGCTTCAAGCTCTTCAACGGCGAGCAGTTCGACGGTACCCTGGTGGACTTCACGCCCTACACCATCACGGTGAGGCCGAGCGATGGCGACGAGGTCGTGTTGCGCAAGCTGGCGATTGCATACTACCGCCGCACAGGGCAGGGCGAAGGCAGAGGCACCTCGCCCAGCGGGTTCGTGGCCACCAACCTGGGCGAGGATGCGCTACTGGTGCCAGCCGCAGCCCAGGCCCCGGAAGCCTCCGAGGCCACGGCAGCGACCCCCGCGCAACAGAGCCACGACCACGCACGCGACGACCACCACCAGCCTGTCGTCACGGACACCGACTCGGACCACGTAGGCGAGCCGGACGTGCCCGAGGAAGACAACATGGACGAGGACCGGGGGGTCTAGCATGAGCCTGAGCGATTACATCAAGTACCTGCGGGCGGTAAAGGGCGGGGTCACGCCCTGGGAGATAGCGGAAGCCAGCGGGGTACCTGCCTCTGAGGTGCACCTGATAGAGGTGAAGCACCGCCGCGTGGGCGAGGACGACGAAATACTCTCCAAGCTGGCCGGCTACTTCGGCGTGCCCCTGGAAGACCTCACTACCCGCAGGGAAAGCTACCGCAAGCTGCTCACCCAGTTCCTGGAGGACAGCAAGCGCAAGGAGAGCCAGGTGACGCTCACCCTGGAAAGCGGCGAGGCAGTGTCGGGCAAGATCGACTGGTTCTCCCGCGAGGCGGTGGCCCTGGTGCCCGACAGCGGTGAAGGTAGTGAAGCCGGCGCCGCCGACCCATACATCGTGCAACGCGGCTGGGTGGCAAGCTGGCAGGGCGAGGAGCAGGCCGAATAGCGCGGTGGGCGCATGCCCGCGGCCTGGCTTATTTCGTTCAATATGCCCTGCTATTAGCTCAGTATGTGACGGCAGCCAAGTTGGCCTCGTCACGGTAGCCCTGTGGCTAAAGCCACGGGCTGGCAAGGGGCAAAGTCCCCTACGGGGACTAAGGAACGTGAGGGTAGTCTCCGAAGGAGACTTCGCTACTTGTAAGCCCGTGGCTTTAGCCACAGGGCACCCCCTGCGACCATGCCGATACCCTGGCCACCGACCGCTGACTACTGACCACTGACCACTCGCCACTCGCCACTCGCACCACATGACTAGCAACCCCCAGCCACCCACATCCGGCACCCTCACCACGGAGCTTGACCCCGAACGCCAGCGCACGGCCAGAGAGTACGCGGGCATCAAGCGGCGGCTCTTTTTCGTAGACCTCGCGCTGGCTGTGTTGCTGGTGCTGGCCCTGCTCTTCCTCGGCTGGTCGGTGGGCGTGCGGGACTGGGCTGAAAGCATCTCCTCAGGCAGCCCGTGGCTGGTGGTTGCGCTCTATTCGGTGGCGCTGGGTGCGGGCTACACCCTCCTGTCGCTGCCCCTCGGCTTCTACGCGGGGCACGTGCTGCCCCATCGTTACGGCCTCTCCACTCAGAGTCTCGGCGGGTGGGCCAGCGACACCGTGAAAGAGCTTGCGATTACGGCGGTGTTCGGGCTGGGCGCGATGGAAGTGCTCTACTGGCTGTTGCGCACCCTGCCCGGCTGGTGGTGGGTGGTCATGGCGGGCATGGCCTGGCTGTTCATGGTGGCGATGACCCAGCTGGCCCCCGTGCTGCTGATGCCCCTCTTCTACAAGTTCCGCCCGCTGGAGGACGCCGAGCTCGTGGCCCGCCTGACCCGGCTGGCCGAGGGAGCGGGCGCAAAGGTGCGCGGCGTGTACGTCATGGACATGAGCAGCCGCACCACCGCTGCCAACGCCATGCTCACCGGCCTGGGCGCGACCCGCCGCATCATCCTGGGCGATACCCTCCTGGGCAACTACACCTACGACGAGATAGAGACGGTGCTCGCCCACGAACTGGCCCACCACGTCCACAACGACCTGCCCCGTGGCCTCGCCGCCGAAGCTGCTATCCTGCTGGCAAGCATGGGGGCCGCCGCCCTGCTGCTGGACTGGGGCGTGCCCGCGTTCGGCTTCCGGGACATAGACGACGTGGCCGCCCTGCCCCTCTTCATGGTCGCCCTGGCCGTCGTCGGCATAGTAGCCATGCCCCTCGCCAACTTCCTCACCCGCCGGATGGAGCGCGCCGCCGACCGCTACGCCATCCGCGCCACCGGCAAGCCCCACGCCTTCCGCTCCGTAATGCTCAAGCTCGCCGGCCAAAACCTCGCCGAAGCCGAACCCCCAGCCTGGGTGCGCCTCCTCTTCCACAGCCACCCCACCATAGCCGAGCGAGTGGCGTTCGCGGAAGAGAACCCCTGAGGGGAATTTTAATTCTTAATTCTTAATTCTTAATTCTTAATTGACGTTTCGACCAGCCGTTTCCGCAATTAAGAATTAAGAATTAAGAATTAAAAATTAAAAATTCCCCTCTATTTGCCATCCTGCGCCCGTGCCGCTATAATCTAGCAAAATCCGGGGCCGGTGCCTCCGGGTCGTGTCGAGGTGTGACGTTCGCATTAGAAAGGACGCATGACTACAGACGCCGCGCCTTCGGGCCGCATCAATTCTCTCGCTGATGTGCTGGACTGGGATGTGAGTGCCGCGTACGAGCTTCTGCTCAGCCTGCGGGCCATCTTCCTGCCAAAGGACTATGGCATCCCCGCGCCCTGGGCCGCCGGCGTGCGCAAGCGCCTCTCCCCCGCCGGCCAGCACGACCTCAAGGACTTCTTCAATCCCTCCTTCGCGGTGATCTCCTACTTGCCAATCCACCTCGTGCTCGAGATGGAGCCTCCCAAGACGGTCGAGCGCTTCTTCGAGTATGTGGAGGGGATACCCGGCCCCGAGTTCATGAGGCGCAGCTTCACACCTACCAGGTTCCCGGACATTTCCGCCGACATAAAGGACCGGGCGCTGGCGGGCAAGAGGCTGAGCGACGCCGATGTGGAGGAGTTCCGCCGGGGCATAGCCCGCTCGGCTATCGGCTCTACCCCCTCGGTGGCCGACGTGCGCCGCCTGTTCGAGGACATGGCTAACCCCGAGGCCACCAAGCAACGCTGGCTCAACGTCATGCGCGAGTACCATGCCGTCTTCTTCGCCGACGAAGAGAAACGCTTGCTGCCCATCCTGGAGCGGATGCTGGACGACGCTAGGGCCCTCGCTCGAAAGACCACCGTGCCCGATCTCATCGAGCGCCTGTCCAACGGCTTCACGCTCAGCCCCGATATAGAGCTCGATCGCCTGGTGCTGGTCCCCTCGGTGTGGCTCCACCCCTACGTTTTAAGGGTAGAGATCGCGGAGAGCGAATTGCTCGTGGTCTGGGGCGCGCACCCGCCGGGGCACAGGGTCGTGCCGGGCGAGTCGGTGCCCGAGGACGCCCTGCTGGTGCTGCGCGCTCTCGCCGACCCCACCCGCCTCCGTCTGCTGCGACTCATAGCAGCCGAGCCGAGATCGCTACAGTCGCTAGCGCAGGAGGTCAAGCTCAGCCTGCCCACCGTATCGCACCACATCCGCGAATTGCGGGGCGCGGGCCTCATCCGCCTGGAAGTGGGAGGCCGGGGGCGCGAGAGCAAATATACCGTACGCTGGCCCAGCGCCGAGCGGGCCTTTGACGACCTCAAGCAGTTCGTGCTCACTGAAACGTGAGAGGCGAGGCGGTTTGCTCTAGTGTACTTTGCTCCACAGGGTACGCGAATACGGGGCTGCCATAAGGTGCGTGAATATGAGGCTACTTCTGCTACAGGACCCTGTCCCCCTCTGTCATTCTGAGCCCTTCGGCTGCGCGCAGGGTAAACTCCGCGAAGATGCTCGTCCCACAGCACCCAAACAGCCCCTTTCCTGTAGGGAGCGCTTGCATTCAAGAAAGGTGTCACACCTTCGTGGAGGACGAGATTCTTCGCAGAGTTTACCCTGAGCGTAGCCGAAGGGCTCAGAATGACAGAGGGGTAGTGAGTCCTGCCGATTCTACGCAGTCGCATTCACGCACCCTGTTGAGCAAGCCGCCTCGCCTCTCACGTTTCAGGCTTCAGGACCACCGGCGCGCCATCCTCTCCCTCGTACTCATTGCTGCTCTCTACCTGGCGGCCCTCGCCTCGATGCCGCCGGAGGGACTCACCCAGCACGACGCGGGGGCCAAGTACCTGCAAGTGCGCAACCTGCGGCTCGCCTCCCCCAGCCTCGACTGGTCGATCAACTACCCGGCCCGCCCCCTCGACCCTGAGCTGCGATTTGTGCCCTTCCGCGACAGGCAGCACTACATAGACGGCGACCGCATCTACCTGCAATGGCCTATCTTCCTGGGGCTGCTCACGCGTATACCCTGGAAGGTCCTCGGCTTCTGGGGCCTGTATGTGGTGCCGCTACTGGCCGGCCTGGGGACGCTCTGGGCCGCTTACCTGCTCGCTTTGAAGCTGGGTATCGGGCCCCGCCTGGCCTGGGCTGCCGTCCCGCTGCTTGGCCTGGCAACCCCCCTCTCTATCTACTCGCTCCTCTTTTTCGAGCACACGCTGGCCGCCCTGCTCGTGTCGCTCAGCCTCCTCTCAGGCGTCGTGGCCCTGGCTTCGGAGCGGCCCGCTTCCCGCGCCCTCTGGCTGAACGCCGCCCTCCTTTCCGTCGCCATCTACTTTCGCTCCGAGCTATACGTGCTGGCGCTGGCTATGGGCCTGGCATACGCATACATGGGCTGGCGTGACGGGGCCTGGCGGCGGGCGCTCGTGCGGTGGGGCGCGGCCTTCGCGGTGTCGCTGGTGCCGCTGTGGGCTTTCTACGCCATCACCGAAGGTACGATACTCCCCCTGCATGCCATCTGGTACTTCCAGGGCAGCGACGCCTCCTCTTCCGGCGGTCTGGAGCTTCCCGCCGTGCGCTACCTGGCCTCGGCGGGGTGGCGCGTGGTGCCCGATTTTCTCTTTGGCCCGCAGTCCTTCCCATCTTCTCCGCGCTTCCCCGCCTGGGCGGAGATGCTGGGGCTGCTGGGACTGGCCCTGTGCGCTCTGCCCGGCCTCATGAGGTTGCTGCGCGCGCCTGGCGCTATGGGCCGGTGGCGGCTGCCTGTGGTGGCGGTGGGACTGCTGCTGGTGGCGGTGCCGTCGCTGTTCGCCCTGCTTTCCGGCGAGTTGTACTACAACCTGCACGGCTTCCTGCTTGCCAGCCCTTTCCTGGTTCTGGCGCTGTGGCCCACCCGCCAGGCCCCAACACGCGCGGGTGCGAGCGTGGACGGGCTGCACCCTATTACGCCCAGTGCCTGGCTGCAAACCGTCACGCTACTGTACGTGGGGCTGCACGCTCTCATCATCAGCGTCTTGAGTGGCCTGGGGCCAATCAGCAGGCACGAGTGGGGCCAGCGCTACCTGCTGCCCGCCTACCCGGCCCTGGTGGTGCTGTCGCTGCTGGCGATCTCCCGCATCGCGGAGGCTCATGGCGGCAGGCGCTGGGCAACCCACAGGGTCACGCTGGCGCTGGCAAGCAGCGCCCTGGCGCTCATGGGCGTGCTTTTGAGCGTGAGAGGGTACGCGGCCACGCTCACGGAGCGCAGGCAGGTGGTAGCCTGGCAGGCGCTCGCGGGTACGCTGCCCGGCAGGGAGCCGCTCGTAACGGATGTATGGTGGCTGCCCCTGAACCTCGCCCCCGTCTTCTACACCAGGCCCATCATGCTAGCGGAGGGTGACGCACGCCTGGGCGAATGGGCGAGGCTAATGAGGGAGCGAGGCGTCACCACCTTCGGCCTTATGAGCGATAACCCGGCGGTCTACTCCGGCCCGTGGCGGCAAAGCATACCGGGTCTCCGCGCCGAGTCTCCCCTGGCGGAAGAGCAGGGCATATGGTTGCAGCGGTACTCCCTGGACGACAGGTAGCCCGGTAGGCCGCGCCCTCCCCTACATGTCCGGCATCGGCAGGAAGAAGCCGTCGTGGTCGCGCCAGGCAGTGAGCACGCGCACTATGGCCTCGCGCTGGAGGGGGCCGTAGATGTGCGGGTAAATCTCGCCGGGATCTTCGTACTTGATGGGGCTGGTGACCAGCGTCTTGTCGATGTACAGCACGAGGAAGCTCCGTTCGTCGTAGCGGAAGTAAGCCGTGGCTACCCTGGCGACGTTCTCCGCGCCGTCCGTGCAGTGGATGAAGCCCTCCTCCTCGAACTCCGGCGGCACGTAATCGGCAGCCGGGTCGAGGCCGGTGAAGTACTCTTCGGGCGTGTAATGGAAGGTGTAACGCGGTTTGTCTTGCATGGTTCCTCACCTACGCGCAACGGGCGGACCTCGAAAAGACTACAACGTGCCTGGCACAGAGCCAGGATACTGAGGAACAATCTCATATCTCGCGCTTCCGTGGCTGTGCTGCTGGATTATAACAAGAGTCGCAAGGGGACGCCCTGTGGCGGTCGCCCTGCCACTAATGAAGATTAACTGGTTAATGAGGTAATCGTCAGAGGGAGAAAGACGGCTATGTAGGGGCAGGCCCCCGTGCCTGCCCTGGTGGCTGCCCTCCTGCTGGCGTACCATGTGCAAAACTCCAACAAGTGCAGGCACGGGGCCTTCCCCTACAGGCTATTACCTTGTTAAGTTGTTAATCTTCATAAGTGGCGGGCTGGCAAGGGACAAAGTCTCCTTCGGAGACTAAGGAACGTCATGTAGTCTCCGAAGGAGACTTCGCCCTTTGTCAGCCCGTGGCTTCAGCCACAGGGCACCCCCACAAGGCGTCCCTTCTCGACGCTACATCATTTCCAACGCCTCCACCCTCCATGTGGAAAGCGTGAGCCAAATGGGGCAACGGTGGTACAATTCAAACAGGATGTGTAAGAGTGAAGCTAAAATGGGGCGTGTTAGCCGATGAAAAGCGCGTTTGGAAACAGTTGCGCCAGGGGCTGCATGGTCTATTTCGTGGCGCTCGCCGCCATCGTGGCTATCACGATGTTCGGCCTGGGCGGCATGTCCGCGCGCTTTGGGGCCAACACACAACAACCCGCTAACGTGCAGACCACCCAGGGCTCCCAGGGCTCCCAGGGCTCCCAGCAGGCGGGCGGCAATATCGCCCCCGATTCCCTGAGCGTAGCCCCCCAGGCGGACCAGCAGGCCCTCCCCAACGTCGTACAGCCCGACAACAGCAGCCCGGACAACGTACCCGCCGGCGGCCTCGTGCCAACGGCCACACCCGCGCCCCCTATGCCGACGCTCGCGGTACAACCCGAGCAACCCACCCCGCCCGTGCCGTCCGGCAACCCACCCGATACAGCCTACGTTGCGCCCCAGGAATATACTCCGGTCCAGGCGCAGGGCGGCGTAATCACGGGCGAGGCCTCCACGCCGTTCTACGTCGTGCAGCCGGGTGATACCCTCTTCGATATAGCCCAGCAATTCGGAGTGGACGTGAATGCCCTCGTTGGTGTAAATAATCTAGGGGACGATACGATCTACCCCGACCAGTTGCTCTACCTGCCGCCGGAAGGAGGCGGGCAAGCCCAGCCACCGGCGGAAGCTACGCCCCAGTCCCAGCAGCCCGCCGAACCACCGGCAACCGGGGGCCAGCAGGAGGGCACCCAACCGGACGCCCCGCCCGCCCCTGTAGACCCCGACGAGCCGCAGGTGCCCGATATGCCTAATACGGGTATCAACAAGAAACGATAGTCCCATGCCGCCACGCACCGCATACATGGCAGTTACAGACAGAGCCACGCGCACCCTCCGCGTGGCTTTCATGACTGTGCTGCTCGGCCTGGCCGCCGGGTGCCAGAACGGGGCCAACACCACGGGGGCGACAGAGGACGTGCGGCTGCTACTCACCCCCGTGCCCACCCCTACCGCCACGCCCCAGGCTCAGCCCACCGCCGCCCCTGTCACCTATGTGGTGAAGACGGGCGACACCCTCTCCGGCATCGCCGATATGTTCGGCGTCACCGTGGACGACATCGTGCGCGTCAACAACATAGCCGACCCCAACGCCTTGCAGGTGGGGCAGGTGCTGACCATCCCCGGCCGCAAGCAGACCGAGGCGGCGGCCAACGCCACCGGCACCGCCCAGGCACAGGCCACTTCCACCCCCGGCGCGGTGGGCAGCGTAACGCCCGTGATCGTCCCGGCGGGCACCCTGCCGCCTGACGCTACGCCCCCGCAAGGTCCGCCCATAGACGAGCCTGGAGAGGGAGAGTCGTCCGCCCCAGGAACTACAGATTCTCCTACCGCTGCGCCTTGACATTTGTTCGGCGGGTTTGGTATACTCAAATCACGGAAGCTTCCCGGTAGCAAAAATCTTCATCGAAGCTTCGCTAAGAATAAGGAGGTGATGCGTATGAGTAATTATCACATGCTCGTAACGCAAAACCCCTTCACTACTACACTCTAATCTTACACACACCTCTACGGGTTTTGCGTTGGCAAAAAGGAACCAAGAAGCCGCACTTTCGAGTGCGGCTTTTTGATTCGCCTTTATGCCCCAGAAAACGTCAAACGACCGCGGCCGGGAAACAACACCCAAAGTCCCACCATGTCATTTCGAACGCAGTGAGAAATCTCGTCCCTCAACACCCAAGTGTCACCTTTCTTATCCCCTGAAGCAACCAGCAAGAGAATAACCAGGCGAGTACCCTGAGAAAGAGCCACATCCCGGTGGAGGACGCGATTCCTCACGGAGTTTACCCTGAGCCTAGCCGAAGGGTTCGAAATGACAGGGGCGGAGCTTTGGGTACCTCTCCCCGACACTCCTATTCCTGGGACGGCTTCTGATATGAACCACCCTGAAGAGGACCTGCGCCCGGAAAGGCAATAAAGAAGAGAATCCAGGAGCAAAAACTGCCCTGCCCACTTAAGGAATGTCGATGGGCAGGGCAGTTTGGTCTCTACCACACGGCAGACTCCGTGCAGCAACCCACCCTGCCTATGTAACCACTTCCAGGGGTTCCGCCTCGCCCGCCTCCACCAACGCTTCAGGCTCGCGCTTGCGCAAGAACGGGCTTGAGCGGGCAGGCTCGCTGGGGCCAAGCTCCTCGATCCGGTAGCCCTTTGGGTAGGTGCGGTGCTTTATCGCCGTGCGCAGCCGAGGGGTGCGCCTGGTGGGAAAGAAACGCAGCGCCCGCGCTCGCAGCTTGAGCGTGCCCTCTACCACGCGCCGCATCGCCCTTGACGGCATAGGGAAGCCGAACGCCCGCAGCAACGGCTCGTCCATCAGCGCATAGATGAAGGGGCGGCCCAGCGGGTGCAGGAAGCGGGGTAGGAACCAGTCGAGGAACATGTCGCGGGTGGCCTCACCCACGCGCCGGTTCGTGTCCGAGTAGCAGAAATTGTCGCGCTCGTACTCGACGTTGTACCGCTCGAACTCCTCGTAGGTGGCCGGAATGTCCTTGATGTTCATGCGGCGGCCCACCTCGCGCCAGTAGTAGAAGGCCGCCAGCTTCTCCCGCCTCGTCAGCCGCCTCCAGCCGAACCGCTCTATCCAGCGCGACGGCTCGAACACGAAGGTCGAAAGCACGTACAGCATGTCCTCGTTGGAGATAGCATACCGCCCGTGCATCTGGTTCATGCGCCGCAACGCCGCCCTACCCCGCTCGCCGTCGTAGCCATCCTCCAGTATCTCGCTGAGTATCAGGTCGGTGTCGTCGTAGCGCTTCTGGGCGCGGTGCTGGAACTCGCCCGTGCTGTCGAGAATGGCCGAGATGCTGGGCACGCAGTACGTACGGTACAGCGCGAACTCCAACGCCCTGGTAGTATCGAACGGGAAGTCGTAGAAACCACTGAGGAAAGCAATCCTGTGGTGGTCCTTCTCCGGGTCCAACCGCTCTATCTGCTTCAACACCCTGGAACGAGACATAGTGCGCTCCCTACCGAATGTAGTCTTGCCCCATACTAAGGGTGCCTTTCAAAACATCAGGCAATTACTTGTAGGGGCAGGCCCCCGTGCCTGCCCTGGTGAAGATTTGCACCTGTGTACGCCTGCCGCCCAGGGTAGGCCCCATGCCTGCCCCTACATACCTTCGGTCTTGAAAGACGCTCTAACGTCTATGGACCAATATACCCGCTGCGCCAGCCGCTTTCCAGCCCACAAACTGCTCAAATTCTGCTCATTGCAACCTGCAAGCACAAACCCCCCTACAGGCACAGGCTAATTAGTAATCCGTAATTAGTAATTCGTAATTCAGACGAAAAAGACCCCCTGCTCAATGAAGCGGGGGGTCTCGTCGCGCCCAATGTGTGATTGTAAGCCGGAGTGGATCGTTAGCTTAGGTAATTGGCTTGCCTGCCCAGGCCCTTGTACGGCACCACTTTGCGAAGCCAGGAGGGAACTAGTTCCAGTTCACGCTACCGGCGGCGTTCCAATTGACGCTGCCGCTGGCGAGCGGTGCCCGGTTCCAGTTGACGCTGCCCCAGTTGACGCTACTGGGGGCATTCCAGTTCACGCTACCCCAGTTGACGCTGCTCGGAGCGTTCCAATTGACGCTGCCCCAATTGACGCTGTTGGCCTTGTTCCAGTTCACGCTACCCCAGTTGACGCTGCTGGGGGCATTCCAGTTGACGCTGCCCCAGTTCACGCTGTTGGCCTTGTTCCAATTGACGCTGGACCAGTTCACGCTATCTGCCTTGTTCCAGTTTACGCTTGCCTGCGCTTTCGGCGCTGCATTCCAATTGACGCTGCTGGGTGCGAAAGCGGCGGCGAGGGTGAATGCGACGGCGGCGATTGCGGCTACGGTGGCGAGTACCTTTTTCATTGCTCCTGCTCCTTCGGTTCGGTATGGAATAGTGGGTTGACCGTACTTTCTCTTCATCTCCTGGACAGCTTCAGTCTACCGCCAGGCGCGGTCTGCCACATCAGCAGGATTACCCAATTGTAGGACTAAAGTAATGGGTAAGATTACCCATCCGCATTTTAGATTTTAGATTTTGGATTTTAGATTTTGGATTGCCTGGCATCCTGGCCAATCTAAAATCCAAAATCCAAAATCTAAAATCTAAAATCAGACGAGCTTCGTCTCAACCGCCCACCGGGTCGCCGCGGTGCGGGAGGTTACGTTCAGCTTGCTGTAGATGGAGGAGAGGTGGCGGTTCACCGTGCGGGGGCTGATCATCAGCCTGTCGGCTACCTGCCCGTCGGTGAGGCCCGTGGCGACCAGGCGCAGCACTTCCACCTCGCGCTCGCTCAAGCCCGCGGGGTGCTCGCTTAGCTGGCCTGTATTCAGGTTCGCGGTATTGAGCGGTGCCGAGGGTAAGTCGGGCATCGGCCCCGTGTTCATCGTCTGCAAGGGCGTGGTGAGCAGGGGCGAGAGGGGCGCCGTCGCCTTGACCTGCTGCACCCTCTCCAGCCCGTACGCCACCGCCTCGTCCAGCGTCATGCGCTGCCCCTGCCGCCAGGCCCGCTCCCAGCCCTCCAGCGACATCTGCGAGCGCGCGGTCGCCAGGTTGCGCTGGTACTCTATCAGGTCGGCGGGGTCGAGGTGCGCGCTGATGGTGTTGGACAGCGACTGCGCGGCGGAGAAGAGGATAGCCGCCCGCTCCGGCAGACGTTGCGCCGCGTACACGCCCCCGAGCGCGGCCAGGCAGTAGGCGATGTCGCGCTTGTTGCGCATTTCGTAGAAGATGCTCATGCTCTGGGTGAACAGGTCGAGCGCCTGGCCGTACTTCTGGCGGTGGTAGGCCACGTGCCCCAGGTTGTGCAGCACCATACCCACGCCCCACTTGTCGCCAAGCTCCCGCGCTATCGCCAGCCCCTCCTCGTACAGCCCCTGCGCCGTGTCGTAGTCGCCCTCGCCGCGCGCAAGCTCCCCCAGGTTCACCAGCATCATCGCGATGCCGCGCCTGTCCTTCAGTTCACGCCGGATTTGGAGGCTTTCTTCGTAGTAGGCGCGGGCCGCTTCCTGGTCGCCCAGGCTCTGCGCGACAATGCCTATATCGCCCAGCATCGTGCCTGTCTCCTGGCGGTTGCCAAGCTCCCTCGCGATTTGCAGCCCTTCCTCGAAATAGGTGTAAGCCGCGTCGTAGTTGCCCTGGAGCCGAGCGTCGTTGCCCAGGTTCTTCAGCGTGGAGGCGATGCGCACCTTGTCGCCAAGCTGCCTGAACAGTTCCAGGCTCTCCAATAGCACCGAGCTAGCGCGTGCGTAGTCGCCCTGGGCCGACGCCAGGTTGCCGGCCGACATGAGGGCCTTGGCGCGGGCTTGCGTGGGCGTGCTGCTGGTTTCGAGGGCGGCTTCCAGCCAGGTGCGGCCCTCGGTCAAATGGCCGCGCGCCTTCCAGAACTCCACCAGCGCGGCCCCCAGCCTCAGGGCCATCTCGGTGCGCCCCTGCTCGGTAGCCCAGCGTATGGCCGCCCGCAGGTTGTCGTGCTCGACCTCCAGCCTCTCCAGCCACTCGGCTTGCCTCGGCCCGCGCAACTCAGGCT
>DASVQO010000299.1:0-19519 GCA_036389075.1 Chloroflexia bacterium
GTACAGGGAGCACTGGTTAGGTACCTACTGTGACCCGCAAACAGAGCCTTCAAGGGTTGTGCCGTGTTCAAATGACGATCTATGAGAGGCATGCAAATGCCTCAATGCCTTTCCTCTGTGGACCTCCAATGACTTTTCAGACAGGCTCTTAGATTCTTCGCTGCGCTCAGAATGACAGGGGCCTCTTTGGGTGCTGGCGTCGATACTTTTGTCTTTAGGATACCTTCTGGTGGCTGTTGCTCCGACCTCAGTTGGTTATTAGGAGCGCGTAGAGTAGCTTGCCCATGCAGACCGACATAAGTATAGAGGCCCTGCAAAGCGCCCTGGTGGATGGGCTGAGGACCAATGGGACGCTGCGTTCCCCCGCTGTGGAGGCGGCCTTCCGCGCCGTGCCCAGGCACCTGTTCGTGCCCGGCGTGCCCCTCGAAGTCGTCTACCGGGACGAGTTCATCCCCATCAAGAGCGAGAACGCCCGCCTGCTCAGTTCCTCCTCCCAACCTTCCATGATGGCTATCATGTTGGAGCAGCTTGAGCTAGAGCCGGGGCAGCGCGTGCTGGAGATAGGCACCGGCAGCGGTTACAACGCCGCCCTTATGTCGCACATCGTGGGTGAGCGGGGCCACGTCGTCACGGTGGACATCGAGGAAGACCTCATCGCCCTCGCCCGGCAGCGTCTGTCGGAGGCCGGGTTCGAGCGCGTGGAGGTGATTTGTGGGGATGGCGGCCTCGGCTACGAGAGCGGCGCGCCCTACGACCGCATTATCCTGACCGTAGGGGCGTGGGACATCGCCCCTGCCTGGTGGGACCAACTTCGCCCGGGAGGGCTGCTGGTGATGCCGCTGTCGCTACGGGGGCCACAGAAGTGCATCGCCTTCAGGCGCGAGGAGGGCCGCCTGGTAAGCCTCTCGGCCCGCGACTGCGGCTTTATCGGGCTGCGGGGCGCGTTCGCCGGGCCTGACACAGTGATAGAGCTTGGCGAGGCGCCCGGCCTGCGCATGGCGAGCGAGCGTGCCGAGCAGGTAGACCCGGCGTTGGCCTACAAGCTCCTGACAGGCCCCCGCCGCGACTTGCCGGTGGGTGTAAGCGTCACTCTGGGCGACTTCTTCGGGTCGCTCAGCCTATGGCTCGCCCTGCGCGAGGAGGGCGCTTGCAGCGTGTTCGCGGAAGGTGAGTGGCTCGCCTCCGGCCTGGTGCCCGCGCTCCTGAGCAGCCCCGGCAGCAAATCGGTGTACCTGGCTACCCTGGGCCTGTACGAAGATGGCGCGCTCTGCATGCTGGCCCGCGCCCCTGAAAGCAGCGCCGCTACCCACGAGCCGGACGACACGCTGGCGATGCGCCTGATAGCCCAGGTACGCTCGTGGGACAGGCAGGGCCGCCCTCCCACAGAACGCCTGCAAGTCGTGGCGTACCCGGCGGACGCAGCCATACCGCCAGGCGAGGGCATGGTCCTCCAGAAGCATTGGACGCAATTGGTGCTCGCTCACCCACAGCTTTAACTCAGCAGGCAATTCACGAGGGACAATCCATGACAATAAGAGAAGCCACAATCGAAGACGTGCCCGCCATAGCCCGCGTGCACGTCGATAGCTGGCGCACCACCTACAAGGGCATCGTCCCGCAGCGCATCCTCGACCAGTTGTCGTACGAAGGGCGCGAGGAACTCTGGCGCAGGGTGCTAAGCCCCGACAATGCCTCCTTCGTGTACGTAGCTGAAGAGGAGGGGGAGGTCGTGGGCTTCGCCTGTGGCGGCCCCGCGCGGGAAGATGAGGCCCCCAACCACGCGGGCCAACTCTACTCCATATACATACTCCAGGAGCACCAGGGCCGGGGCGTAGGCCGTCGCCTGTTCGAGGCCGTGGTGCGCGAGCTTGCGCGCATGGGCCTGCACTCTATGGCCCTCTGGGTGATAGCCGACAACCCCGCCTGCGGCTTCTACGAGGCGATGGGCGGGCGCAAGGCCTACGTGCGGCAGGAGCAGGCCGACGACGTGGTGCTCGACGAGATTGGCTACGGCTGGGACGACATACGCCCGCTTGCCGCAGGTCCGGCACAGGAGGTCTAAACATGCCCGTTCGCGATAGGCAGCGGCTGATTACGGACATTCTCACGACCGTGCTGGGGCAGCCTCCCGGCAATCCAAGCTTCGGTTGGATGACCAACAAACAGGCAGAGGACGATAGCGGCGAACCCTACGTCTCCCTACGAGCCATTTTCAAGGCTTTACGGGGCAATGCCGAGGCGCACGCGCTCAAGAGAGAGCGGCCCCTGAACTGCGATGCCTTTTTCGCGGGCAGCTACAACTTCATCTTCGAGTTCGATGAAATTCAGCATTTCAGTTCGTTCAGGCTGAAGACGTTCGACTTCTACCCGCAGGGCCTCAAGCTCAGTTATAACCTGGAGAGGTACAAGGACTATTGCAAGAAGCATATGGTCGAAGCGAACAGCTACAGGCAGGCCAAGACCACCGACGACTTCCCATTCGCGGGCGGCCGCACGGCACAGCGGGCTTATTTTGACGCGGTGAGGGACTTGCTGCCGCCGATACACGGCCTTAATCCCACCCTGCGTATCGCTGAGTTCGAGGTAACGCGAGTAGTGGCAAATGACAGAGCGGGGCAGGGCATCATCAGGGACATGCTGCGCGACAGGCTGCCTATGATCCTGCCACCAAAGGACCTTACGGAGGTGAGCATATGAGCGACAATTCCCCACAGAACAAGCTGCGCGTGATAGACGACTACATACAGGACCTCTTTCCGCCCGACGAGGCGCTGCTGCACGCCCTCGACAACAGCCAGCGCAACGAGCTGCCCCCCATCAACGTCTCGCCCAACGAGGGCAGGCTGCTCTACCTGCTGGCGAGGCTGTGCGGCGCGAGGAGCATCCTCGAAATCGGCACGCTCGGCGGCTTCAGCACCATCAACCTGGCCCGCGCCCTGCCGGATGGCGGCAAGCTAATCACGCTTGAGTACAGCCCCAAGCACGCCGAAGTGGCCCGCGCCAACATCGAGCGTGCCGGGTTGTCGGACAGGGTGGAGGTGCGTATCGGCGCGGGCCTGGACCTGCTGCCCCAGTTAGAAGCCAATGGGGAGGGGCCGTTCGACCTCTTCTTCATCGACGCCGACAAAGACAACTACCCCGGCTATCTCGACTGGTGCGTGCGGCTGTCGCGCCCCGGCAGCGTCATCCTCTCCGACAACCTCGTTCGCGACGGCGCGGTCATCGACCCCCCGCCCGACAACACTATCGCCCAGGTGATCCACCACTACAACCGCACCCTGTTCGCACACCCGCGCCTCGAAACGGTCATACTGCCCATCGTGCGCGAGAGCGTGGACGGCCTGGGTATCTCGCTCGTGAAATGAACCAACAAGCGGCGGGACCGGGATAGAGTTACCGACTTCTAGAATGTAACGGGGGAGCATCATGGCAGATGTCACAATGGAATCGCGCGTGTCCGAGGTGACCGTGTACACCGACAGGGCGCGCATCACCCGCAGAGGCAGCGTCCGCTTGCAAGCGGGAGAGCAGCGGGTGTCGCTCGACAACCTGCCTGCCGCTATCCAGGACGACTCGGTGCGCGCCGGTGGCCGGGGCGAGGGGGTGCGCATACTGGGGGTGGAGGTAGTCCGGCAGTTCGTCACGCAGGCCCCCGAGGCAAACGTAGCCGAGTTGCAGAAAGAGATAGAGGCATTGCAGGACCAGGACGCCGCCCTGGCCGACGAGGACGAGGCTATAGGCGCTCAGCTGGAATTCCTCAAGTCCCTGCGCGAGTCCACCGCGGCCACGATGCCGCGCGGCATCTCCACCGGCCGCTCCAAGTTGGAGGACGTGCAGTCCCTGGTGGACTACCTATCGAGGGAGTGGGCCGGCACCCTCGCCCGGCGTCGCGAGATCGCCGTTCAGAGGCGAGAGTTGGCGCGGCAGATAGCGGCCCTGGTAGGCAGACAGGCCCCGCCCTACGACTCGATAGAGAGGAAGCAGGTCAACGTCTACGTTGAAGCCGCCGCCGAGGTGGACGCCGAGATAGAGGTGATCTATGGCGTCACGGGGGCTTCCTGGCAGCCGCTCTACGACATCCGCCTGGTGGAGAGCAAAGTCAGCCTGAGCTACCTGGCGAACGTCACCCAGCAGACCGGCGAGGACTGGCCCGCCGTGCAACTGTCCCTGTCCACCGCTCGCCCGGCTGTAAGCACTACCATCCCCGAACTGAACCCCTGGTACCTGGACGTACCCCGGCCGGTCGTGCCTTTGCCTCCTATGGCCGCGCAGGCCGCACGCTTTGCGGGCGAGGTGTCGGGAGGTGGGGCCTCAGAAGCTTTCGCCGCGCCGCAGGCCATGAGGGCCGCCGTGCCACCGCCGCCGATGCAGGTGGCGCAGGCCACGGTGGAGAGCACGGGCGCGTCGGTCACCTTCAAAGTAGCGCGCCCCGTCGCCATCCCCTCCGATGGCTCGCCCCACAAGACCACCGTCACCAGCCTCGACCTGGACAGCCAGCTCGACTACGTTTCCGTGCCCCGCCTGGCCGAGGAAGCCTACCTGCGGGCCAAAATCACCAACACATCGCCCTACATCCTGCTGCCGGGCCAGGCAAGCATCTTCCACGAGGGCAATTTCGTGGGCGCTACCCGGCTGGAGACGGTGGTGCCAAACCAGGAGTTCGAAGCGCAGCTTGGCGTTGACGACAGGATAAAGGTGGAGCGCGAGCTGACCACGCGCGAAATATCGAAGACGCTGATTGGCAACACCAGGAAGAACGTCTTTGGCTTCAAAATCACGGTAAGCAGCTTCCTTGCCTGGCCCACCCGCGTAACCCTCTACGACCAGTTCCCCGTCTCGCGCAACGAGCAGATAAAGAGCAAGCTGCTGGAAGTCAGGCCAGCCCCGGTAGAGCAGAGCGAGCTGAACATCCTCAAGTGGGAGCTGGCCCTGCCTCCTCAGCAAAAGCAGACGCTCACCTTCGGCTTCGAGGTCGATTTCCCGCGCGACCTCGCGATCAGCGGCCTGAATTTGTAACCGCACTATAGCATGGGATTGTGTAACTAAAAGCCATCTCGAAAATGGGGAATGAGCACCCAGGCCCCCCAATGTCATTTCGAACGCAGTGTGAAATCTCGTCCTTGTGCACCCAAGTAGCAGCTTTCTTACAGCACAGAGTCCCAGGAGAAAAGGGGGCACATCGAGGTGTGGGACGAGATTTCTCACTGCGCTCGAAATGACAGGGCTGGGGCCTGGGTGCTGATGCTCGACTTTCGTGCTTTTGAGATAGCTTGCTAGAAGTAGCGACAAGGTTACACGGTAGGTCTTCATGCCGGAGGCACCCTGGGGCGGTGCGTTGTGGCCTCGATATGCCGGATGATATACTCTGCATAAGCCGTTAGCCCCAGGCGGGGCACCGCGCTTGCGTGTATAATCAGCATCAAACATGGAAGAAGGCGACGAATCTATGTCTATAACTCCCATCTCAGCCGAGAGTCTCAACGAGACGATCCAGGGCCTGCGCACCCGCATCCACGACATCGAGGTGCGTCTTTGACTTACCCGGCCTCGAAAGTCAGATAGCGCAGCTTGCCGAGCAGTCGCAGCAGCCCGGCTTCTGGGACGACCAGCGGGCCGCCCAGGCCAGCATGCGCCAGCTTACCGTGCTACAGGACCAGGTGGACCGCTGGCGCGGCCTCGCCCAACGCGCCCTCGACATGGACGAGCTTTTGCAGCTTGCCACTGAGGAGGGCGACGAGTCGATAGTGCTCGAAGTGGCGGCGGATGCGGCCCGCATGCTCACCGAACTGGACCGCATCGAGCTATCCCTCATGCTTAGCGGCCCCCACGACGCTAGCAACGCCATCCTCTCGGTCTACGCCCGCGAGGGGGGCACCGAGGCGCAGGACTGGGCGCAGATGCTCATGCGCATGTACCTGCGCTGGGCCGAGCAGCGCGGCTACGCCACCGAGGTGCTCGACCACACCGAGGGCGACGAGGCGGGCATCAAGAGCGTCACCATCCTCATCAAGGGGCTGAACGCCTTTGGCTACGCCCGCGCCGAGTCGGGGGCCCACCGCCTGGTGCGCCTCTCCCCCTTCGATTCGGCCCACCGACGGCATACCTCGTTCGCGCTGGTGGAGGTGCTGCCCGAGCTGGAGGACGAGGGCGAAATCGAGCTAAACCCCGACGAGATAGAGGAGGACTTCTACAGGGCCACCGGGGCGGGCGGCCAGAACGTGAACAAGACCTCCACCGCCGTGCGCCTGCGGCACCTGCCCACCGGCATCGTGGTCACCTGCCAGAACGAGCGCAGCCAGTTGCAAAACCGCGAGACCGCTATGCGCATCCTGCGCGCCCGGCTGTGGGAGATCGAGGAGGCCCGCCGCGCCGAGGAGCAGGCCCGCCTGCGGGGCGAGCACGTGTCCGTCGGCTGGGGCAGCCAGATACGCTCCTACGTGCTGCACCCCTACAACCTCGTCAAGGACCACCGTACCGGGCACGAGGACACCAACCCCGCCGCCGTGCTAGACGGCAGCCTCGACGGCTTCATCGAGGCATACTTGCGCTGGAAGCTGGGAGGGTGAGAGTGCCGAGTGCCGAATGCCGAGTGCCGAGTAGCGTTCGAGCGCGCCCGACAGGGCCGCTAAGACTGTTGCTACTCGCCTGCATTCTGCTTCTCCCTGCCCGTAGCTTCGCCCAATCTCAGGCGCCCCTCAGCACTCAGCGCTCGGTACTCAGCACCCGGCACTCGGTACTTATCGAGGAGCAGACTGCCGAGGCCGACTTTCCGGCCAGCGTGGAGTTCCGGTTGGAGGCCAGAGGCTTCGAGACGGCTCGGGCGGAGCTGAATTACAGGCTGGTGGGCGATTCGGTCACGGCGGGTATACAGGCCGAGGTGGAGGAGGTCACTTCTTCCCCCGACCTGGGCGTGACGCTCGACCTCACCACCGCTTACCTGCCGCCCGGCACCCAGGTGGAGTACTACTGGACGCTCACCGACCCGCTGGGCAACACCGCCGAAACACCCACTCAGTCTTTCAAGCTAATTGACGAGCGGTACAGGTGGAAGAGCCTCACCGACGCGCAGGGGCGGGTGACTGTGAACTGGTACGAGGGCGGGAGCGGCTTTGGCAAGACGTTGCTGGGCGTGGCAACGGAGGCGCTCGACCGGCTGCAAAACGACATCGACGCCGGGTTGACCCGCCCCGCGGAGGTGTGGGTCTACGCCTCGCAGGACGAGCTACTCGACGCGCTGCCCGCCAACATACCTGAGTGGGTGGGCGGCAAGGCGTTCCCCCAGCTGGCGCTGGTTATGGCAGCGATTGCCGACGACAACATGGCCGAGCTTGAGATCAAGCGCACCATACCCCACGAGTTGAGCCACCTCGTGCTCTACCAGGCCACCCGCAACCCCTACAACGCGCCCCCCGCCTGGCTGGACGAGGGGCTGGCGGTCTACAACCAGGAGGCCCACGACCCCGCCGAGGAAGAGGCTTTGCGCTGGGCCGCCGAGCACGGAGCGATCCTGCCCCTCAACTCGCTCTCAGGCTCGTTCGGGGCGGACGAGGATGCGGCCCTGCTGGCCTACGCCCAGAGCCACAGCGCGGTGGAGTTCCTGCTGACCGACAGCCGCTACGGCCCCGATAAGCTAGCGCGCACGGTGGCCGCCTTCCGCGAGGGCGTCACCTACGACGAGGCGTTCCAGGCCGGGCTGGGGGTGACCGTGGACGAGATCGACCAACAGTGGCTCGCCTCCCTCCCGTATGAAATCGCGCCGGACAGGGAAACGGTGGCCGCCTCGGCCCTCGACCTGCTCGTCTGGATCGCCGCCTCCATTGGCCTGCTGCTCTTCAGCGCGGGGGGCCTGCTCACAGCGATAATACTGGTGCGCCGCCGCAGGCCGGCCCACGCGGGAGCAACCAACCCTCACCCCCCCGCCCCAAACCTCTAATCCATGCCCACCGTACAGGCCACCGCGAATATCAAGGGGAGCGCGCAGGAGGTGTTCGACTTCCTGGCCGACTACCGCAACATCCCCCGCGTGCAGCCGCAGTTCAACGCCGCCCGGCTGGTGGGCGACCGCGAGCGGTGCGTGGGGGCCTGCGTGGAGCTTGTGGGGCGGTTCCGTGGCGTGCCCATGCAGGTGCAGAACCGCATCGTCACCTACTCGCCGCCCTACCGGCTCGCCAGCATCAGCGAGGGCACGGTCCTCAGCCGCAACGTCTGGGAGCTACAGCCCCTGGAGCACGACCCCCATACCACCCGGGTGACCTTCACGGTGGACTACAAGGTGGGCGGCGCGCTGGGCGGCCTGTTCACCGGCCTCGCCGCCAGCCTGTTCAACAAGGAGATACAGGCCATGACCGACGAGGCGCTGCGTAACCTGCGGGGCTTCTTCGCGTCGGGGCGCCCGTCGGAAGAGGGCGAGTGACAGCTTCCCCGGACGCGCCACACCACCAACGGCGGTTTGCCAGTTTCACCATAACGGGGAAGAGCCTCGACCCTGAGGAAGTAAGCGCCGCGCTAAGTCTCTCACCCTACAGGGCCTTCAAGGCAGGCGACAAGAAGGGCACGGGCGACGACAGATGGAGTCACGGCCTTTGGAGCATCAGCACCGAGGGCGTAGTCGAAGCGGATGACCTTGAGGCGCATATAGCCTGGCTGCTGCACCAACTTGAGCCTGAGAAGTCGGAATTGGTCAATGTACTCACAGAAGAACGAGTGAAGGCGCGGATTTTGTGCTTCTTCGAGATGGAGAAGATGAACGACGGGGTTGAATTCAGCGCCGCCCTGATCAATCGCCTGGCAGCACTCGACCTTCCGGTAGCGCTCGATATCTACAACTCAAGCTTGTGACTCTTACGTGTCGCTCGCAAGAGGCCACGCGTTAGCGTAGATCAGGCAGCCCAGGGCCTATCTGCAAAGTGGCGCGCCCGTGGTACCAAGCACCCCCTTGTCATTCTGAGCGCAGCGAAGAATCTCGTCCTACAGCATCCAGGTACCACCTTTCTTCACGTCCACACGGTGCCATGTGCTGCCGGGTGCTAAAGAAAAGGGGAACACCTACATAGAGGACGAGATTCTTCGCTGCGCTCAGAATGACAAAGACGACCTTTGTGCCCTTGTTTCCAGCTATTTGCAGATAGGCCCTGGTGTTAGCTAGGCGTGGAGTACCGGCGGGGACACTTCAAACCAGCACGCAGCTTCTTCGCTCTCCTGGCACCGCTCCTTGACGGGCAGCCCGGTCAACTCCGCGAGCATCGCCTCCAGGAGCTTGCATGCTTCCCTGTGCTTTGCAGTCACGTTGGCGAGCGGGCAGCTGTAGCCACAGATATAGGTGGCGCCCTCGTGCTCTTCCACTTCCACAAGAGCGCCCAGGCTGCCAAGCACGGCTACCGAGCGTTGCAGCCGTTCGTTCGCGTCACCTGCCGCCAGTCCCTGCTCTCGCGCGATACGGCGGCCAGTCAAACGTAGCAACTGCTCGCATTCCTCCGGCGAAAACCGCTCTAGCAGCACGCTCACCAGGTGGCGTAACGAGGTCTCGTATGCTTTAGGGAAGAGCCTTTCGGCCTGGGGGCCAAGCCGGTAGACGGCAGCCGGTCTGCTGCCACCCCGCCGCACGCCGTGCTGTTGCACCAGCCCGTCCCGCTCCAAAGCGGTCAATTGAGCGCGGATGGCGTTGTCGGTCACGTCTAATGCCTGCGCGAGCTCTTCCACGGTGTGGCCTCTCCGCCGCAACAGGGCCATTATCCGCCCGCGCGTGCTTGCCAGTAATCGCTCGTCCCAGCCCGACATTCTCAGTAAACCTCCCACGCCGCCTTGCATTCCGCGTCCCGCTCAATTCACACATGCTAGCAAAGGCATCTCCAATTGTCAAGGTAACACAATAAGTCAAATAAAAGTTTGGCTAATGGCACGATTGATGCTCAAACCTGACTGGTAGATACGATACTTTCTATATAAAGGAGGCTGACAATGGAAAGCAAGGCCAAAGCGCTGGGGCACCCTATTCACCCGATGCTTATCGTCTTCCCTCTGGGGCTGCTGGTCGCGGCTGTGGCATTCGACATCTTGTACCTGGTAACCGGCAACGCGGCGTTTGCCACCGTCTCCTTCTGGAACATAGCGGGAGGCGTGATTGGCGGCCTGGCGGCGGCAGTCTTCGGGTTGGTCGATTGGCTCGCCATACCTTCGGGCACCAGGGCTAAATCGGTGGGCCTCTGGCATGGAGCGGGCAACGTAGTAGTCGTTGCCCTGTTCGCGGTAAGCTGGCTGCTCCGCATGGGCGCGCCGGGCAACACCCCCGACATCGTAGCTATTGGGCTTGGCCTGGTGGGCGCGGGTATCGGCGCCGTAACCGGCTGGCTCGGAGGTGAACTGGTGGACCGCCTGGGTGTTGGCGTGGACGAGGACGCGAACTTGAACGCCCCCAATTCCCTCACCGGCAAGTCCACGCACCCGGGGCAGCAGGTGCAAGGGCGCGGGGCGTGACAGATCTAGGATTTGCAAAGTAAACACGCTGAAGGGGGGACATCATGCACGCAAGGAGGAGCACACCGGGCGGGAGACCACTACTCAGGCTCGCGAGCCAATTCGTTTGCGTCTTGCTTCTGCTTGGCCTGGTAAGCGCCGGCGACACGCGAGCGCAGGAGACTACCCCCACACCCACCGCGCCCGGCCCGAAGCCCCGGCTGTTCGATGCCTCGCATATCAACCTGCCGCCGGGCTACAAGATCGAGGTAGCAGTCGCGGGCCTGAGCGTGCCTACCACGGCCATATTTGACGGGGCGGACCTGCTTGTCGCGGAATCGGGTTGGGCCAACACCGCGCCTCCCCGCGTTATCCGCATCAAGCCCGACTGGACGATGAGCGTGGTGGCAAGCGCGGGGCTGCGCAGCCCGGTCACGGGCCTCCTGGTCGTAGACGGCCAGCTATATGTCTCCCACAAAGGCACCGTCTCCATCGTGCAGCCCGACGGCTCGCTGAAGGACATAGTGACCGCGCTACCCTCCAGCGGCGACCACCAGAACAACAACATCGTGCTCGGCCCCGACGGCAAGATCTACATAGGCCAGGGCACGACTACCAACTCCGGGGTAGTGGGCATCGACAACTATATCTTCGGCTGGCTCACCGAGGCCCCGGGCCTGCACGAGGTCCCCTGCAAGGACATTACGCTTACCGGCCAGAACTTCGAGACCGAAGACCCGGTTACGAACGAGAAGCGCGTCACGGGGGCCTACAAAGGCTACGGGGAGGCGAGCAGGCCCGGCGAGGTGATAAAGGGCGACCCCAAGTGCGGAGGCTCGATAGCCCGCTTCGACCCGGACGGCTCGAACTACGAGATGGTGGCCTGGGGCCTGCGCAACCCCTTCGGCCTGGAGTTCGATGACAGCGGTCAGCTTTGGGCTACCTACCACGGAGCCGATGTGCGGGGCAGCCGCAACATCTACAACGACCCAGACTACCTGGTAAAGGTCGAGGAGGGCGCCTGGTACGGGTGGCCCGAGTTCTTCGAGGGCAAGCCCGCTACCGACCCGAGCCTGAAAGACCCCACCAAAGAACAGCCTCAATTCCTCTGGGAGGAGCATCCCCCGCTCGCCAGGCCGTTCGCGGTGTTTCGCTCCCACAGCGGCATCAACGGCCTCGACATATCGCCGGGGGGCGAGTTCGGCTTCAAAGGGGACGCGTTCGTCGCGGCGTTCGGCAGCTTCCTGCCCGTGACCTCCGGCACCAACGCCGACCCGGCGGGCTACCGCATCATACGGGTGAGCGGCACCGGCGGCAGCGAAGGCAAGGTGGAGGACTTCGCCACGAACCAACTGCCCGGCCCCGCGTACATCAACCAGGCAGGCGGCTTCGACCGCCCGTCGGACCTGGTGTTCGGGCCTGACAGCAGCCTCTACGTGGTCGATTGGGGCGCGTCTACCCTGGCCGCCGAGGGCCTCAAGCTAACGCCTCTCTCGGGCGCTATATGGCGCATCTACAAGGACACTCAGCAACCACTGCGTCCCGGCGGCGCTTACATAGTGGAGCCTGGGCAGCAGATACCAGAAGACCTGCGCAAGCCGGAGGTCCGCAACGTTCCGGAGGGTTACCAGATGCTGGCCCCGCAGATCGCCATAGTAGTCGGCGGCATAGCCGTACTGGCCCTGGGGGCCTTCTTCCTGGTACGCAGGCGTAGGTCCTCCGCGCGGGATGGGGGCGGCAGCTAGGCCCTTGAAGTAGGGTTGGGCTTCTGCTATAATTGAGCTACCGAGCGCGGGTGTAACTCAGTCGGTAGAGTGTCTGCTTCCCAAGCAGGATGTCGTGGGTTCGAGTCCCATCACCCGCTCTTTTGGTTTAAGTTGTGCATCAGAAGACTCTCTAGCTGGAAAATTGACTACATGGGGCTGCTAGCACACCGAGTGAAGACACTCTAACTGTGCGATTTCCGAAAGGAGCAGTCCCATGTCGCGTATAACGAAGCAAGTAAAGAGGGAAGACGTTCAGCAGGTTGTTGTGGAGAAGATAGTTGGTCAGTGAGTCAAGATAAGCCGGTGCCTGGTAGTTATGGAATGCCGACGGAGAGTTTCCGCAGACCACTGTTAGCGCAGGAAAATTTGCTCGTACGGTTCAGACTTATCTAAAGTCTCTACGGTTGTTTGGCGAGTTCCTCCAGGAGCAAGGTATGCCTCTGGAAATTGAGAACATCAGGTGAGGGCACTTGGCGGCCTTCATCGGGGATCTCCTTACCAGGTATAAGCCGGCCACAGCCGGTAACAGGTATCGAGCAATGAACTCTTTCTTCAAGTGGTGTATGGAGGAAGGGGAAATCAAGCGTTCGCCGATGGAGCGCACCAAGCCGCCACATGTACCGGTGGAGGCGCCGGAGGTGATCAAGCCGGAGGATATGAAGAGGTTGCTGAAGGCGTGTAGTGGGGAAAGAGTTCGCGGCACGTCATGACACGGCTATCATAATGCTGCTGTGGGGCTGTGGTTTGCGCCGAGCGGAGCTGGGCAGGTTGAAGTTCGAGGATATTGACTGGCAGAACGATGTGGTACTGATGCTGGGTAAAGGGCGTAAACAGAGAGCGTGTCCATTCGGGAAAGCTGCTGACCGTGCGTTGGACAGGTATTTGAGAGCACGAGATGCACACCGGAGGTTATCGCCTGGAGACCGGTTGTAGGCATAATGTTGGCAGATATGCAAAAGGCTTGGACTGCGCAGTCCACGCCGTCTATTATGTTAAGTAGTTTTGATACAACGTCGAGCACGGCGAGGGTAAAGTTGATTGCCTGATAGAGTTCGGTGGGGCTCATCTAATAGGGAAAGAGTGGCTGCTCGCCAAAGTTCGCGGTCACCTGCGTTATGCGGCAACGTGTCCAGCCGTCGCCTGGCGACCAGGTCTCGAGGGTCCATGCGCCTACATTTGGTTCCCAGCGGTTGTCCGTCTAGCAGCAAGCTTCGATTCCTTGACGGTAATGTAGTCGAACTCAATGATCTCGTGACTTATTAATACTGGAGTAGGCAACACCTTGCTGCTCCAGGAGGGTGGCGATCATGACGTGGTAGAAGGCGATTTGCAGGCGGTGCTCCACCTTGGCAGTGGTAGAGCTTTTCATATCGGCGATGAGCAGATGGAGAGCGCCTGCGTCGTCGCGGTGCATGCGGAGGATGTTGACGTCACTCCGGATTGCCCAACCGGCTACTTCCACCGAGAGTCTTACCTGAAATAGGACGAGAGTGCTACCCGGGGTAAGGGCCTGCGCAAAATCTATTACTTGAGCGTTGTTAGGTTCTCTGCGAGCGCGCTTATCCTCGTTCGAGAAGTTGATGACAGGGAAGGTTGAGGCCACTGCTGCATATGGCAAGCACAAACTTGAGGGCGAGTCAAAGAGCTGCTCTCCCTTCAACAGTGTAACGCTGCCATTACGACATTTGTCGCAGACCTGCTACAGAAAAACAATAGGAATGAACTAGGTTGCCTTAGAGCAAGAAGAGATTGTATATTGAGCCACACTAGAACAGTGACTACGGAAAGATCTAGAAGCGGAGGGATCGATGATACCCAGGCCGACTCGTGAGCAGATGGAAAGTGCCCTAAAGTGGTACGACGAAACGGAGCGATCTACGACTGGTGCAGATAGATGGCTCCAGGACCGGACGTATCGTTACGCATTGCAGCAGGACGGCAAGCTCTATCCGGTCAAGAAGCTAGTCGCCTGGGCGACAGGCAGGGAGGTAAGTGACTTCAGCCAGAGGGAGGGGCTGCGCAGGCATTTAGAAAAACTGGGCTTTAGCATTTCCAAGCTACGGGAAGATGATGCAGAAGAGGGCGCTGAGGACGAAGCAGTAGAAGACCGATATGCCGATGGCGTATACGTTTCATATGAGAAGGGAAGTGCTGGTTCTGGTCACTTAGATGACTGGCTCAAGGCGTACCCGGCAAAGCACGAATTTACACGGCAACTAGCCTTAGATTACCCTCGCTGGATGCAGCAGACCCATGCGGAAGTTCATGTGGTGCCTTTAGACAACACCGGACTGAGTTTCCGAGCTGGTGGCAAAGAGCTCCATGTATGTTGGTTTAATCCTGGGAAGGGCTTTGTGTACGTACGCTTGTTTGATCTTATGTCATCAGACATAGAATTGTTGCGGAACAAACTGAGCAAACCAACTCAGGTAAAAATCTGGGATTCAAAACCTGGCAGATATGGCATTCCAGTCTATAGGTTCTACGTGTGGACTACAGGGGATTACGAGGTGCTGAAGGAAGTGGCGACGCGTCAGGTAAGTAGAATCATGGAGGCTCAGCCAGATGAAGGTGCTGATAAGACTAGAGGTGGTGAGCCTCACTTCTGGTGGGTAAATCAAGGTGCTACGTTTGCCCAGGAGAAAGCTGGAGGGTATATTTGGGCACCGAAACGGGATAAGCGAGGAGGGGAAAGTCGCGACTGGAATAATATGACGAAGGTCAAGACAGGCGACCTAGTGCTGCACTATAGCAATGGGTCTTTGCGTGCTGTGGGCAGGGTACTAAGTGAGGCAAAGGATGATATGCGGCCCGCAAGGCTGGAGGGGCAAGAGTGGGAACGTGAGGGATGGCGCGTGGAAATAGAATATTTCGACCTCGAGTCTCCCATTCCCCTTGCAGGGGTGCCTCAGGAGATTCGCAGGTATGTATTTGGGGGCCCATTCAGTAGAAATGGTGGTGTCAATCAAGGGTACTTATACCCGTTGTCCGATCAATTCGTCGCCGGGCTCACTGATGTGTATGGCGAACAGCTGCCGCAGCCCGTCAGAGCAGATTTCGAGGCATCGGCAGATGCATCTGACACTGGGTCTGAGGCGACACCAGGGGAGAACATATGGCTATTCCAAGCTAACGCAAAGCTATTCGACCTCGCCGAAGAGATAAAGAAGATGCAGGTGGATGATATCGATCATTGGACGGTGACATCCTCCTACAAGCGGATGAAACCTGGGGATCAAGTTGTGTTATGGTTGGCGGGGCCACATGGTGGAGTGTTCGGTACGGGGGAACTTGTTAGTGAGCCATACTGGCATGAGTTTGAACCAGACGAGGCCCCATGGGTCAAGCCTGACAAGGACGGCGTGAAACGGATCAGGAGGGTAGATTTCAGGTACACGAGGATACGTGAGGAGCCGATAGGGCGAGCATTACTTCAAGACCATCCTGTCCTCAGAGGTCTAGAGGTATTTAGGTTCGCTAACGCAACGAATTTCAAGGTGACAGAAGAGCAGTGGAACGCGCTGCTGGAGCTAATGGGAGAGGCACCACCTGTGGTGACTGCGGTACCTGACTATGAGGAGCCGAGCTTTGAGGTGATCTCTGCGAGGGTGTCAGAGTCGGGGTTGGTAATTGACGAGCAGACGCTAAGGAGATATCACCTGTCGCTGAAGACGCGGAAGTTTGTAATCCTGTCTGGCGTGAGTGGTACGGGGAAGACATGGCTGACGAAGGTGTACTCGGATGCGGTGGGGGCGGTGTACCGGCAGGTTGAGGTTGCACCTAATTGGAACACGAACGAGGACTTACTGGGCTATCTCAGCCCCATTGATGGAAAGTATCACGACACGGAATTCAGTTTGTTCTTGAGGTCTGCAGCTGCTGAGTATGCGCGTGCGGAAGGTACAGGAAAGAGGTCAACGCCTTACCACCTGGTGCTCGACGAGATGAACCTGGCTAGGGTGGAGTATTACTTTGCCAAGTTCTTATCGCTAATGGAAGTGAGGATGCGTGAAGGTGTGACCACTGTGGAGATGGGCGAAGAGGATGTGGCGCTCACGCCTAACCTCTTCTTCATTGGCACGGTAAACATCGATGAGACTACGCATGGCTTCGCCGACAAAGTGTACGACAGGGCACAGCTAGTAGAGATAGTGGCGTCAAGAGAGTCGTTGGCCTCTAAGCTTGAGGGCGAGGCTTTCGGCGACGTCTTGATGCAGGTGTGGGACGCCGTACAAGAGGTCGCGCCGTTTGCCTACCGGGTCATTGAGGAAATGAAGAGGTACATCGAAGAAGCTGGCACCTTGGGGGTGAGTTGGCAGCAGGCGCTCGACGAGCAGATCTTGCAAAAAGTGCTGCCCAAATTGAAGGGAGCCGACTATAGAGTGGAAGTGGCACTGGGGAGGATCGAAAGTTTGGGAGAAGAGCAATATCCGCTCGCAGTCGGCAAGGTGCGCAAGATGAGGTACGGGTACAAAGAGAATGGATTCGTTTCCTACTTCTGAGCTACTCTCAGAAGGTGCTGGTTCGCCTTTGCTATTCCTCGACGGCAAAGGTCATGAGATGGCTGCTCCCGGCGAATGGGAACTGGCCTACATCGAAGTGCCTGTTGCCATCGAGGATTGGCTAATTGTGAAGGTAAGGCGTCACGATGGCGAGCTGCTTGTAGTGCCCAGGCCGATTGGTGGACGAGTGCGCGTGGTAGCAGAGTGGCCGAGATCGGGCGTTGGTCAATACAAATTGTGGATCAGAGTTGGGGAGGTAGAGAGTAGGTCGAGCGTAGAGATCTGGCCCCAGAAGATCGCTCGTGAAGAGTTCGTGCAGTTGGTGGACGACCTGGAGAGCAGGCTGCCGGTCTCGTTGGCCCTGGCGCTTCAGAGGCTAGGTGGATTGGGCGGGGTTGAGCTACCACCCCAGGAGATGACCACACTAGAACAAGAGGTAGAGCGGCTGCGGAGGGCAATAGACGGATCAGGAGGCGGGCCGGGGTTGGCGACGATCCTGCCGGAGGTGAGCAATAACCCGCACCACATGCTCCGGACGATAGAGATATGGACGAGGCGGGAGCAGGCAAGGAGACCTCACCCAGCGCGATTGGCACATGCATATGCTAAGGGTCACAATTTGGACGAGGGTGGGCAGCCCTTGAAGGTGCTAGATACAAGGGTCGAGCAGAATCTTGACGTGTACGAGAACCGGATAGTCAAGACCTATCACGACGTCGTGGCAAGGCGGCTGCGTGGCGTGAAGTGGCGGGTGGAAGCACACGGTGACAAGGCACTTATTGAAGAAGCACAGGGGTTAACGCGAAGACTACAGAGGTCAAGGCGAGAGGCGGGGTTCTTAGACGGCGTCAAGACCTTAGACCATTCTCCCAAGCAGTTAACAATGGTACTTTTGAAGAGGCCTGTGTACAGGGCAGCCCTGGAAGGGTATCTAAGGTTCAACAAGAGCATAGTGGTTCAGATGGACGAGCCGTTACTAGACAGTCCGCTGAACAATCTACCGAAGTTGTATCAAGTGTGGGGCACCTTGGAAGTGATTAGTGTGCTGTTACAGGTGGGCGAGGAGCTTGGATATGAGGTCGTGGAGCAGAGCTTGGTGAGGCCAGACAGGACGGGACTGTACATGCTGGCGCTGAGCGACAATAGAGTTGCAGTAGCGCTGAGGCGAGCGGACGACGGGACGGTTGTGAGGCTTATACCTGAGAGAAGTTACAGCCGAAACTCTTATCCGCTCAGGAGCGTGAGCTATACGCAGCGGCCTGACGTGGTGGTGGAGGTGCAGACTGCGAACGGGAAGAGACGAGTGTATTTGTTTGATCCGAAATACAAGTTGATCAGCGAGACGCGGCTGGGTGGACTGCCAAACAAGAGCAGCCGAGGAGAAGCAGGTGAGATTGCAGAAGCGTTGGACGAGGATCTGGAAGAGGCACAGGGAGACGTTGATGTCGACAATCTCTCTGATGCCAACCCTGTCTCTAAGCCAAAGAAAGTAGACATAGATAAGATGCATGCATATAGGGATGCTATCCGCGACGCCGACGGCGAGCGCGCGGTTGAGTATGCAGGGGTGCTCTATCCTGGCCCTACTGTGAGGTACGGGAAGGGGATAGAGGCTTTGCAGGCTCTACCCAAAAACATCAGTAGTTTACGAGCAGAGCTGCAGATGATCCTCATGAAAGTATTGTATGAGCCTGATACGATATTGCTTGATTAGTTTACCTTACGCAACATGTTGAATGCGTTGAATATATAGGTACAATCGCGTAAGCTCAAGTTGAGGATCCTCAATTGCTCTGATACAAGTGGTTGATGCTTTTGGACCGGGTTACTTAGCCACCACGGGTCCATCAACTATCAACCAGCTGAGGTGCTGGCAAGCCCATACCACGTCCGCATCAGTTCCACACGCTCCAAAGTGCAGGTCGAACCAGGCTATGTCTTTTGTACTTCCGCTCTCGGTGCCGGTATAATAGCCCAAATGTCGTCCCACCGACCACACACCACCTGGAACCGGCACTAGGTCTTTTGATATGCCCTCACGCAAAGCGCCACGCCGGCTGCTCCCCCTGCTTTACCTCGCATGCGCGCTTTACTTCGCCCTCTCCTTATACCAGCACATCAGCCGGCAGCCCCCCTGGGACTACACGGTCAACTGGGTGGCCGCGCAGGGGCTGCGACAGGGCATCTCCCTCTACTCCCCGCCCCAACTGCACGACCTGGGGCTGTCCCTCACCGGCCCTTACGCGCAAAGCCTCTTCCTCGACCCCTTTACCAGCTACATCGGCCCGCCCTCCACCGCCCTGCTGCTCCTGCCCCTGACCTTTCTTCCGTTCGCCGCCTCCATTACGGTCTACCGGGTCCTGGTAGTGCTGGCGTTTGCCGCATCAGTCTACCTGGCGGGCCTGGCGCTCCCTACCAACAGCAGGCTGACCGGTTGGAGCGTGGGCGGGCTTGCGCTGCTCTGCTTCCAGCCGGTGGTCCTGTCGCTGGGCCTGGGGCAAGTGGACGCCTTTGTGATGCTGGCGTTGGCGGCGGGCGTCTGGGCGGCGGGCCGGGAGCGGTGGTGGCTGGCGGGCGCGGCGATAGGCTTCGCGGCCCTGCTCAAGATCAGCCCCGGCCTGCTGCTGCTCTACCTCCTGCTCAGGGGTAAGCACAAGGCCGTGCTGGGGGCCGCCGTCACGGCGGTCGCGCTTCTCACCCTGGCGGCCTTGGTGGGGAGGCCCGGCGACCTCTGGCTCTTTTTGAGCGAAGTCGCCCCCTCCCTCTCCACAGGCTCGCTGCACGTGCAGAACCAGTCCC
>DASVQO010000300.1:0-4810 GCA_036389075.1 Chloroflexia bacterium
CAAGTCCAGGGGCTTTGTCGGGCTAACTTATGACCTCTCGGTGCCGCACGAGTATATGCGAGACTACTTCGACGCGCATAGGCCCGGCATTGCGGACATCGTGACCGGCACGAACGGCATCTCGCAGTTCTCACTGGTGAACACCATCCCGGCCATCAATATGGTGTTCGAGAAGGGGTACACCTGGGCGCTACCCGCTATCGTGGGTGGTATCGCGGTGGGTACGTCTGATGGCGAGGCCTGGGGCGTGATGAACAACGTCAACGACCGCGCCAAGTCGCCCCTGTCCGACTACCCGGCGAACCCCGCGGCCAATTGCCCCGCCCCCACCCGCACCGAAGCCCCGTGGAACTGCCCCAAGCAGTCCACTGTGGCCGACCCGGGCGCGCGCAGTGGTGGCGGTTTCTCCTACACCATCGAGCATGAGGCCGCCCACAACCTGGGCCTGTCTCACCCGCACGACGGCTCGTATGGCATAGACCGCTGCCCCGCCGACGACCCCAACGAGGCGCGGCGCGGAAAGTGGGCGTGCTACTGGTCGGGTCTCGGCTGGATGTACGACATCTCGGCCGCTCCCACTACCTACGCCATGAGCTATCGCCCGTATGAGGTGGAGGACCAGGACAACCTGCAGCGCGGCCGCGTTGCCGAGTACCTGGTGCTGGGCCAGGAGGCCCTCAAGCAGCGCCTCGTGGACGAAACGGGCCTCGGCAACACGACGCCTTCCGCTGCCTGGACCGCCGACTTCGAGCGGATGAAGCAGTGGCGCGCGCAGGCCTCGGTCCTGTTCAAGGCTGGCGACTACCTGCACGCAGAGTACGCGGCCCGCAACGCCTCCCTGGCGGCGCGTGGCGTGCCTCAGCTGCCGGGCAACACCTCCAACCCCAAGCTGGTGGAGGCCGGGCAAATCTTCTACTTCAACGTGAACCCCCAGGCCCAGCCTGAGGAGATCGAGCCTTGCGGCGGCGGAGGCCCCGGCCCCGTGCTCCCGCCTTGCGAGATCGAGTTCCAGGACGTGCCGCCGAGCACCGACGTGTCGTCCTTCTACCCCTACGTGCGCTGCCTCGCCTGCCAGCACATCCTCGGTGGCTACCCCTGCGGCGGCCCCGGCGAGCCTTGCGGCCTGACCGGCGACCCGTACTACAGGCCCAACGCCAACATCACGCGCGGGCAGATCTCCAAGATCGTGTCCAACTCTGCGGGCTTCAACGAGGACCCCGGGGCGCAGATATACACCGACGTGAAGCCGGGCGACCCGTTCTACCCGTGGGTGAACCGCCTGTCGCGCAGGCACCACATGGGTGGGTACCCCTGCGGCGGCCCCGGCGAGCCTTGCGATGGCAGCAACAGGCCGTACTTCCGGCCCAACGCCAACGCCACGCGCGGTCAGCTATCGAAGATCGTGAGTAACGCCGCGGGCTTCAACGAGGCACCGGAAGGCCAGACCTACACGGACGTACCGCCGAGCAGCGAAGTGTCGTCGTACTACCAGTACATCGAACGGCTCTCCTCTCGCGGCGTGATGGGCGGCTACCCGTGCGGCAGCCCCGGCGAAACCTGCGACAACCAGAACAGGCCGTACTTCCGGCCCAACAACCTCGTGACCAGGGCCCAGTCCGCGAAGATCGTATCCAACACCTTCTTCCCGAACTGCTCCATCAGCACCGGAGGGCAACAGGCCACGGTGAAGAAGTAACGGTCTAGAGGTGAAAATTAAAGGGAGACCCAGACGGGCCTCCCTTTTTGTTTCCCAAACTCCATTCGGACCTTGGCTGTGGAGTGGGCAACTCCCGGTGCCGGACTTCGAGAGAAAGCCCCGCCCTCGTCATTCGAGCGTAGCGAGAAATCTCGTCCTACACCGGAATGTGACCCCTTTCAGTCGCACTGTGCCAGAGGAAAAGTGGAGCTACGTGCTGGAGGACGAGATTTCTCACTGCGCTCGAAATGACAAGGTAGGGGCTTTGTGCCACTCAATCAATGCTGTTCAACTCACGTTCTAGTTTCTATGCGCACCGCCGAACCTTCTTTAGCACCCCTTGCATATATACAGGTGAGCCGCCAATTTTATGCCCTCCTGGCGTAAGTGCGCGGCCCATTCACAGCAGCATCACCATGCAGGAGGTGAGGATGGCTACTGCTATCTCCACGGAGGTGCAGGCGGAAGTACCCGGCAGGCGGCGCGAGGACGCGGTAGGGCAGAGCCAGGTCGCGATAGTCTGGCGCAACTTCCGCAGGCGTAAGGTGGGCATTATCGGGCTGGTGATGCTGGGGCTGATGCTGGGGCTGTCCGTCGCGGTGCCCATCTTCTCGCCGTTCGACCACAGCGCCACCAGCGGCCCGCAGCTCTGGTACGCCCCCTTCGGCGCGCCCGACCCCTCCGGCCATGCCCACCTGCTCGGCACCGACTCGCTGGGGCGCGACCTGATGACCCGCCTCTTCTTCGCCGGGCGCATCTCCCTCTCCATCGCGGTGCCCTCGGCCCTGGGCGTGATGCTGCTCGGCTGCATTATCGGGGCCATAGCGGGCTTCTACGGCGGCCTCATCGACGCGGTGCTCATGCGCGCCACCGACTTCCTGCTCTCCCTGCCCCTCATCCCGATGTACCTCTACACCAGCCAGTTCCTCAAGGCCACCTTCATCCCCCAGACGGGCGAGCCCCTCAACACCCAGCGCCTGGCCGAGAACACAATTGTCATATTGGGGCTGACCGTGCTCGTGTTCACCATGTACGGCTGGATGGGCGTGAGCAGGCTGGTGCGAGGCTCCATCCTGTCGCTGCGCAGCCAGCCTTTCGTGGAGGCCGCAAGGGCGCTTGGGGCGAGCGACCGACGCATCATCTTCCGTCACCTGCTGCCCAACGCCATGGCCCCCATCCTGGTGGCGGCGACCTTCGCGGTGGGCGACTTCGTGATTATCGAGTCGCTCCTCTCCTACATGGGGCAGGGGGCGACCGACACGTTCGCGCCCTCCTGGGGCAACCTGCTGGCCGTGTCCGAGGAGAACGTCTGGTACCTCACCAGCCTCAACCCGTTCGAGAACGTCAAGGCGTTCACCATCCTCATGCCCAGCTTCATGATCCTGTTCACGGTGCTCTCCTTTAACTACATTGGCGATGCCCTCAGAGACGCGCTGGACCCGCACGAGCACGCTTGACCCGACTGCCGTCTCTTGTGCTGTACGATGCTACCCTTGTCATCCTGAGCGTAGCGAAGGATTTCAAGAAGCTGGTAAGGTGATACTGTTGGAGGTGAGGGACCATGTTGCTGGCGGTCCATCACAGAGGCAGGGCCAACATCTTAGATCCTTCGCTGCGCTCAGGATGACAGGGGAGAGTATGGTCGCCGCAGTTGGTGCGGCAACCGGTGCGGGGATTAGCGGACCGGGTGCTTTGGTAAGGCTTGATTTAGACCTATGCTTTCGCTTTGCAAGAGGTAAACACGTATGACCACCTACATCGTCCGGCGGTTCGCGCAGAGCCTGGCATTCGGTGCGCTCGCCTCGCTGCTCATCTTCACCCTGCTGGTGTACGTCATGCCGAACGGGCCGTATCAGGTCTACAAGAGCGTGCTGCCCTTCCGCGACAACCCCGACAACCAGCGTTTCCTCAAGCAAATCACAGTGGCCTACCCTGTCGATAAGCCCTGGCCCCTCAGCTTTCTCGCCTGGCTGTACGACCCCAACGATACCATGACCATCGACCCGCTGACCGAGCAGGAGGTGCCCAAGGGCGCTGACATCGTGATAGGCGGCCTCCACATCAGGGGCGACGGGGCGTTGCTGGGAGAGCTTGGCAACTCGTTCTACGTGTACAGGGGCCAGCCAGTGCGCGAGTTGATAGGCAGCCGCTGGGGCAACACCGTGTCGCTGCTGGGGCTGGCCTTCTTCATGTCGCTGGTCGTCGCCATACCCGTGGGCCTCATCGGCGCGGTTCGCCACAACTCGAAGCTGGACCACTCGCTGACCTTCTTCTCGTTCCTCGGCATGTCGGTGCCGCCCTTCGCCCTGGGCCTCATCCTGATTATCTTCCTGGCGGTGATACCGTTCCAGCTGCGCCTGAACAACGGCTGGGAGTGGCTGCCCTACTTCCCGCCCGGCGCGGTGTCCAGCCTGGGGCAGGAGCAGAGCGTCATCAACCGGCTGTACCACCTGGCCCTGCCCGCTATCACGCTGGCGCTGGGGCAGATAGCCTGGATGTCACGGCACGTGCGCTTCTCTATGCTCGACGTGCTACGGCGCGACTACGTGCGCACCGCGCGTGCCAAGGGCGTGCGCGGCTGGCGGGTGATCTCCAAGCACGCCTTCCGCAACGCCCTCATCCCGCTCATCACCATCATCGGGCTGTCGGTGCCCGCCCTGGCGACGGGGGCTATCGTGGTGGAGAAGCTGTTCGGCTACCCCGGCCTGGGCTACCTGCTCTTCTTCTCGCTGGGCGGCTGCACACCCACCCCCGGCTCGGAGACCCCCTGCCCGCCCAACAGCGCCTTCCCCGACACCCCACTGGCCCTCACGCTGACCCTCATCCTCATCTTCGTGGTCACCTTCGCCAACATGCTGGCCGACATCTTCTACGCCGTGGCCGACCCGAGGATCAATTACAACACCAGCCAGTAGCTTGCCTACCGGGTGCCCGGCTTAAGCCGTACCGGGACGGCCGGACCCGGTGCACGGCTGTAATCGTCTCGAATAGAGGGGCCAAACAACCCTCTGTCATCCTGAGCGTAGCGAAGGATCAGCCACCCGTTCTTGACAGATGCGAATGAAGGACCAAGCTCCACCCTTGTCATTTCGAGCGTAGCGAGAAATCTCGTCC
>DASVQO010000301.1:0-2468 GCA_036389075.1 Chloroflexia bacterium
CCCGCCGAATGTGATTACACCTGGCGAGTGCTTAAAGGTGGTAGATTCAACGTACCACCTTTATGGCTGCAATATGCTCCGGTAGTACTATTCTCGTATCGCCCCGGCGCGTTTATAATGTAGGGGTGTTGGACTGCCACCATCGCTAAGAGCAGCCTTATCTCTCATTTTGCTTGCAGGTACCCCATCCATTGCACTCTATCATAGCTGAAGGCTTGGGCAGACAATTTGGCGACCGCTGGGCGGTGCGCGACTTGAACCTGGAAATCGAGCTTGGCGAGGTGTTCGGCCTGCTCGGTCCCAACGGCGCGGGCAAGACGACCACCATGCGCATGCTAGCGGGCCTCATCGCGCCGAGTAACGGGCGGGCTTTAGTGTGCGGCTACGACGTGATGGCGCAGACCACCGCCGTGCGGGAGCGCGTGGGCATCCTGACCGAGTCGCCGGGGCTGTACGAGAACCTGTCGGCGGAGAAAAACCTCGAATTCTTCGCCAAGCTGTACGGCATGGACCGAGACCGGGCGCGCAGCCAGATAGAGCGGTACCTGCGACTGCTCGGGCTGTGGGAGCGACGTAAGGACCCCAGCGGCACCTTCTCGAAGGGCATGAAGCAGAAGCTGAGCATGGCGCGCGCGCTGCTCCACGAGCCGCCCGTGCTCATACTGGACGAGCCGACGGCTGCGCTGGACCCGGAGGGTGCCAAACAGGTGCGCGACTTCGTGCAGACGCTGAAGGGCGAGGGCCGCACGGTCATCTACTGCACGCACAATCTAGCGGAGGCGCAGAGCCTTTGCGACAGGGTGGCGATTATCAAGCGCGCGCTGATACGTGTCGGCACGCCCCGCGAGCTTCAGCAGGCCCTCTACGGGCGCAAAGTCGAGATATGTGTTACCAACGCCGCACACGGGTACTACGGGTCGGACGGGTACGAGGGTGGCGAGGAGATGACGATGAACGACCTGGCGATCCTCGCGGCTTCGCTGCCCGGGGTGGGCGACGTGGTGGTGGCCGGGGAGCGGCTGCTGGTTTCCATGCCCGACCCGGAGGCCATCACCCCCCGCGTGGTTCGGGAGTTGGTGCTGCGGGGGGCTGACGTTTCGCGGGTAGCCGAAGTGGAGTACCCGCTGGAAACCGCCTATCTCGACCTGGTATCCCGCTATGACACTGGGGAGCTTGGGGCCGAGCGCGTGCCGGAGCGGGTGTTGCAGGAGGCTGCGGTATGAAATCGCGCCCCCTGCTCAATTACCGGGTGAAGGCCGTAATTGAGAACGAGTGGAACCAGCTACTGCGCAACAAGGTGATCATTTTCACGACGATTGCGCCTCCGCTGCTGGTCGTGCTGCTGAGTATCGCGGTGCTGCTGCTATCCACGTTCATAGACGAGAACATTTCGGGCGTGGGTACCTCGGCTGCGGGGCTGATTTCGGGCGAAGGCTCCAAGCTGTTGGAATTGAGCGGGGCCGACTCGGTACAGGCCGCGTTAGTTAGCCCCTTCGTACTGCTCTTCCAGCTAATTCCCCTCGTGGTGCCCATAACCATCGCCAGCTACTCGATTGTGGGCGAGAAGCAGAGCCGTTCCCTGGAGGCGCTGCTTGCCACGCCGATACGCACCTGGGAGCTGCTGCTGGGCAAGGCGCTGGCGGCGGCCATACCGGGCGTGCTGGCTACGTGGTACAGCTACCTGATGTTCGTGGTCGTGGCCCGCCTCACGGTGAGCGACATGGTGTTCCGGGAGGTGGTGCTGAGCCGTTCCTGGGTGTTGAGCATGGCGATTTTGACGCCGCTGTTCACTCTGCTAGCGGTGAGCCTGGGCATAATGATCTCGTCGAAGGTGCGCGACCCTCAGAGCGCGCAACAACTCGGCTCCCTGGTCATACTGCCGGTGGTCGGGGCGTTGGTGGGGCAGCTTACTGGGGCGTTGCGGATAAACGTCGGGCTGATTGCGGGCACGGCGGTGGGGCTGATGGTGCTCGACGCGATGGTGCTGGCATTCACGGTGCAGCTTTTCGGGCGGGAGAACATACTTACAAAGTGGCGCTAGCGGCGTCTCAACCTGCGGTGATGAGCGACCACCTTCGCCCCGCACGGACGCCCTGTGGCTGAAGCCACGGGCTGGGAAGTAGCGAAGTCTCCTTCGGAGACTCACCCTCACGTTCCTCAGTCCCCGCAGGGGACTTTGCTACTTCCCAGCCCGTGGCTTCAGCCACAGGGCGTCCGTGCGGGACGAAGGTGTCAGGGGATACCGGCCTGAACCCGCCAGACCCTGCCCTCCTGGCGGTGCTCGTCTTGACAGTGCCGCACGGCTCGTGTAGACTACTAGAAGAACTGAATAGAAATCGAGAGTGGTAGAGAGAGAACTGGCTCGCAGACCTACCCGGCAACCGGCAAACCGCGCGGTGCCCCACCCAGCCCCAAGGGGAAGGATTCGGCCAGCCTCATACCTGGCAATGGTGGCCTCTCCGCGTAGA
>DASVQO010000302.1:0-9110 GCA_036389075.1 Chloroflexia bacterium
CGTGTTCGTGCCGTTCAAGGACGGCAAGCCCTCCGGCCCGCCGCAGACCTTCCAGGCTACCGGGGATACCTGGGTCGGCCTCGCGGTAGACCCTTACGACGGCGCGCTGTTCGCCACCCAGGACCGCAACGGCACGATCTACCGCATAACTTACACAGGCCCGGCCCCCACCCCCGTGCCCGCCACAGGTGTGGCCCCCACCGCGGTCACCGGTAAGCCCGCAGTCCGCCTGGCGGCCCAGCTACCCGGCGCTTCAAGGTGCTTCCAGCAGACCGGCAAGTGCCTGCGGGGCGCGTTCCTCAACTACTGGTTCCGGCACGGCGGCCTGCAACAGTTCGGCCTGCCCCTCACGAACGAACTGAGCGAGCAGCTAGGCGACGGCAAGACCTACACGGTGCAGTACACCGAGCGCGCCCGCCTCGAATACCACCCCGAGAACAAAGGTACCCAGTACGAGGTGTTGCTGGGCAGGCTGGGGGTGGAGCTTGCAGCCCCCAGGGCCGCAGAGCAGCCTTTCAAGCCGGTGCAGCCCTGCCAGAACTGCGGCCAGCTCTTCTTCCCCGAAACGAAGCACGCCCTCCACCCGCAGCTTGCCGAGTACTGGTCCCTCAACGGTGGCATCCCCGTATTCGGCTACCCGCTCTCCGAAGGCTTCCAGGAGCGCAGCCCCACCGACGGCAAGACCTACCTTGTGCAGTACTTCGAGCGCAACCGCCTCGAATACCACCCGGAGAACAAAGGCACGGCCTTCGAGGTGCTGCTCGGCCTGCTGGGGGTGCAGACCTACCAGGGCAGGTACGGGGCCAGGCCGTAGGGTGGGTTGCTGTAGCTCAGCGCGATAGCCAGGCATGACGCCCTGTGGCTGAAGCGACAGGCTGAGAAGTAGCGAAGTCCCCTGCGGGGACTACCATGAGGACGCGCCCACTTGCGAAGTGCCGCCCGTGCAGTACCAAACCCGGCCTTTGTCATTCTGAGCCTAGCGAAGAATCCAGGATGCCACCTATACCTCTACGTCGAACGTCAGCACCCTAGGATGTTATATTCAACAGCCTCCGTCTACCAGCATCTTAGATTCTTCGCTACGCTCAGAATGACAGGGGCCACCTTTATTCTCTTACTTCCTACACGAAACAGCCTGGCCTTAGTCTCCGAAGGAGACTTCGCTACTTCCCAGCCCGTGGCTTTAGCCACAGGGCGTCCATGCGGGGCGACCCCTGGCTGGCAGGCGCGGCTCAGGCACAACTTAATTACTCCCAACCCCCAACTTAATTGTTTCAAGCGATGTACCCCTCTCCCACTACTGCTACACTATATTCGCCGGGGCTGCTGCTCTGTGCACCACATACGCACAACATAAAAGCATCGCGCAAGGAGAAGGAGTCGCATACCATGACCGTGACACATAAGCGAACAGGGGCAAAAGGACTACTAGCGGGCGCATTATTGCTGACGTTGTTATTGGGCTTGCATGCAGGCAGCGCCGTCAGGGTAGCCTCCGCGCAAGCAAGTGACTACAAGTTTGGCGATCCCGCTTTCCAGGCTACCTGGGACCGCACCGACCGCCTGGTTGACAGCGGCCAGGTCAAGCGGAGCTTCTACTGGGGTCCGGGGCCTTTTGAACCCGCCCGCACGGAAGAGTACGCCGAGGGCCCGGGCGGGCAGCACCTCGTGCAGTACTTCGACAAGAGCCGCATGGAGATCAACAACCCTAACGGCGACAGGAAAAACCCCTTCTTCGTCACCAATGGCCTGCTCACCAGGGAGCTAGCCACCGGGTCGATGCAGGTCGGCAACAGCAAGTTCGTCGAGAGGTGGCCCGCCGAAATACCCCTCGCCTCGGACGCGGACGACGCTACCGCCCCCACCTACGCCAGCTTCCGCAATCTCATTACCCGACCCGCCCCCGTCAAGGCGGGCCTGACCCTGGACGAGAGAGTCGGCAGGGATGGGGTCGTGTCCCAGGACCCCAGCTTCTCGAAGCACGGGGTGAGAAACGCCTACTACGAGCCTGCTACTAAACATAACATACCCGACGTGTTCTGGCAGTTCCTCAACGCGACAGGGCCTGTAATAGAGAACGGCAAGACCGTTACCGCCCTCCTGAACAAGCCCTACTTCTACGCCACCGGCTACCCCATTGCCGAGGCTTACTGGGCCACGGTCAAGATCGAGGGCAAGCAAGGTGTAGCCGTGCTGGTCCAGCCTTACGAGCGCCGCGTGCTCACCTACGTCCCTTCGGCCCCTGAAGGCTTCAAGGTGCAGATGGGCAACATCGGGCGGCACTACCACGACTGGCGGTACAAGGACGCGGGTAAGCCTGCCACCCTCCAGTGCAACATGGCGATTACCGACCCTCGCTTCAGCAAGGTGTGGAGCGAAAACGCCTCCGTGCAGCGGCAGCTTGGCTGCATGGCCGGTTACGCGGGCTTCAGCACCCTCGTGGTATACCAGCCCTTCCAGAACGGCGTCATGCTCGACGTGATCATCACCGACCAGGGCAGCCCTCGTGGCGGCGGCTCCAAGCAGACCAAAGACATCTTCGTGCTCTACAACGACGGCACCGCCCAACGCTTCACCGACACCTACGTCGATGGCACTCCCCTCCCTCCCGTCACCGCCCCCGCCGGTCTGCTCGTGCCGCAGGGTGGCTTCGGCAAGCTGTGGCGGGAGAACGCGCAGGTGTCGCAGAAGATCGGCTACGCCACTGCCCCGGAGGCAGGGGAGAACGCCCCTAATTCGAGCAGCCTGTTCCTCTACTTCGAGAAGGGCCGCATGGTGCGCCAGGGGAACCAGGTGTTCGTGCTGTACGCCGCGAATGGCGCGAGCGCCACCGACCCTAACGCCTGGGCGCGTTTCGGGAACAAGTAAACGCGTGCAACTTTCTATCATCTATATACGTCACATGTGTGGCTTTAGACGATAGACGTAAACCCACGAGAGCATTTCGCATACATGAGGGACCCAAATTGAAAGGCATTCTCACCCGCATATCGCTCGCCTCCACAGTCCTGCTGGGGGCGCTACCTCTCGGCATGGTGCCCATCGCGGCCGCGCAGTCCGTCCCGACAGAGTCACAGTTCGCGGACAGGGCGTTCTACACCCTGTGGAACCGCACCGACAACCTCGTGGCGACCGGCAAGGTGGCGCGCAGCTACTTCTGGGGGCCGAAGCCCAACACCCAGGGATTGGTGGAGCAGTACGTGGAGGGGCCGGGCGGCACTCACCTGGTGCAGTACTTCGACAAGAGCCGCATGGAGATCAACGACCCGGACGCGGACCGCAACAACCCCTTCTTCGTGACCAACGGCCTGCTGACCGTGGAGCTTATCACGGGGCGCATGCAGCTAGGCAACCGCAAGCACGTGAGCCGCTGGCCCGCCCGAATCCCCCTCGCCAGCGACACCGACGACCCGGAAGCCCCCACCTACGCCAGCTTCACCTCCCACCTGGACCACTTCACCCCCGATAAGACCGGCGAGGTGGTCTACGAGGCCATTGGCAAAGCAGCGGCCAACGGCACCACAGACAAGTTTATGAAGTACAACGTAAAGTACTTCCACTTCGAGACTGCCACGGAGCACAACGTGCCCGACGTCTTCTGGAACTTCCTCAGCGCCACCGGGCCTGTGCTCGTCGGCGGCAAGGTCGCCACCGCGCAACTCAGCAACCCCTGGTTCTATAACACCGGCTACCCCATCACGGAGGCGTTCTGGGCCAGCGTAAAGATAGCCGGGAAGCCCGACACCGACGTGCTGATACAGCCCTACGAGCGCCGCGTGCTCACCTACGTCCCTTCCGCCCCCGAAGGCTACAAGGTGCAGATGGGCAACATCGGCCAGCACTACTACGACTGGCGCTACAAGGACGCGGGCAAGCCGGGACCGCTCCCGTACCCCTGCACCCTTCCCCAGAACTTCAACGACCGCTTCGCCAAGCTGTGGTCCAGCGACGTGGTAATACAATACCAACTGCACTGCCCCGCCTCTCCGCCCCTCGGCGACGAGAACGTGACGCTGGCGGTGCAGCATTTCGAGCGCGGTCACATGCTGTACGTCGGCCTCAAGCAGAACCCGCCTCGCACCACTACGTCCCCCCGGCTCATCTACGTCTTCCTGGACGACGCGACAGTTAGAACTTACCCCGACCGCGACCCCAACGCGCCCGAACCCACCCCGGAGCCTGCCCCGCCCGGCCTCGTTACCCCCGTGCTTGGCTTCGGCCACGTCTGGCGCACCAACGCGGAGATAAAGCCCCTCCTCGGCTACGCCACCGGCCCCGAAAAGCCCCTCAAGCCCGGAGAATACAGCTTCTTCGCCAGCGGCCTCATGTTCGCCGACGCCGGCCAAATCTACACCATGTTCAACCCCGAGTTCTTCTACTACGCCTACGCCAAGACCTGGGCCGTGTACGACGACCCTTCGCAGTAAGAGCCTCTAGGTAAGAGACGAAACCGCCAAGACGCCAAGAACGCCAAGAACGCCAAGAACGACGCCAAGAAAATAGACTATATGAGCGCACAAAGAGGACCAGGGTACATCATCATGTACCCTGGTCCTTTTGCTAAGAACACTTATTAAATCTTGGCGCGCCCTTGGCGTCCTTGGCGTCTTGGCGGTTCCGTCTCATAGCCTAGACATGAGCCGCAACCTTTTTCGGGGAAATGGCGTTAACAATGTTAAGAGCACCACGATAGCCAAAATGGATTGCTGGCAGTACCCACAAGTAACGGTGGAAAACCTTGCCGCTTCCGTTCGGGCTATTGTATACATAAATCAGACATACATATTCGCAAGGGCCAGTCCCGCAACGGGATAGGCAAAGGTGCAGCCCCTGTCCCCAGAGCTCGCTGGCGCGGCCCGTGGGGACTTTGCGCATTATCAAGCCCTGGATAAGCGCATCTGCACCGGATATAGGGTCCCACCGGCAATCATCTTCGCGCTGGCGACGACAGTGCCGCCGGCCATTCCTCCCGATGTGGAGTTCTTCCAACTTCATAACTCCCACACACGTTCCACCCTCCACCAGACGCACCCCTACGTGTCATATCTGCCCCTCCGTCGCTGTTTGACGGTCATTCTCAACAACTCACAACCGAATACCCGGCCTTTCGTGGAGCAGCGGCGCGCCCACCCTGGTCGCACCATATCTATATTTCTTGGTCTCCCACTTTTCGCCCGGCGAACTGGCATAGCCGGTGCGGGTCATGAAAGGACAAGGCTATGGACCTCATCAAGAAGCTTGAGGAGCTAAGAGCGCACGAACAAGCCCTGTCGTGGGCGGGTACCTTCGAGCAGTACTTCGACATCGTCAGGGCCAACCCGAGGGTGGCTAACCTCGCCCACGCGCGCATTTTCGACATGATCCTCTCGGCGGGCGTCACCAGCGGGGCGCGCGGGCTGCCGCACTACACGTTCTTCGACGGCGAGATATTCGGGCTGGACAAGGCGTTGCAGCAGATAGTGGAGTATTTCAACTCGTCTGCGCAGAGGCTGGAGGTCCGCAAGCGCATCCTGCTGCTCATGGGCCCGGTGGGCGGCGGCAAGAGCACCATCGTCACCCTGCTCAAGCGCGGCCTCGAAGCCTACACCCGCACCGAGGCCGGGGCCGTCTACGCCATACGCGACTGCCCCATGCACGAAGAGCCACTCCACCTCATCCCCCAGGAACTGCGCGCCGACTTTCAGCGCGAGTACGGCATCTACATCGAGGGCGACCTGTGCCCCAAGTGCCGCTTCGAACTGGAGCATACCTACGGCGGGCGCATCGAGACAGTGCCGGTTAAGCGTATCGCCTTCTCGGAGAAGAAGCGGGTGGGCATAGGCACGTTCTCTCCGAGCGACCCCAAGAGCCAAGACATATCTGAGTTGACTGGCTCCATAGATTTGTCCACTATAGGTGAATTCGGCTCCGAGTCGGACCCTCGCGCCTACCGCTTCGATGGTGAGTTGAACGTGGCGAACCGGGGCATATGTGAAATGGTTGAGTTGTTGAAAACGGACGAAAGATTCTTGTACGTCTTACTCAGCCTGTCCCAGGAGCAAAACATCAAGACCGGCCGCTTCGCTATGATCTACGCTGACGAAATCATCGTTGCCCACACCAACGAGACCGAGTACCAGGGCTTCGTGGGTAACAAGAAGAGCGAGGCGTTGCAGGACCGCATCATCCTGGTCAAGGTGCCCTACAACCTGCGCGTCAGCGACGAGGTGCGCATCTACGAGAAGCTGCTCAAGCAGAGCGCCTTGCAGGCCGTGCACGTCGCCCCCCACACCCTCGACGTGGCATCCACCTTCGCCGTGCTCACCCGCCTCGAGCCGAGCAAGAAGGCCGGTGTCAGCCTGATGAAGAAGCTCAAGCTCTACAACGGCGAGGACATAGAGGACTTCAAGGCCAAGGATGTAAAAGAGCTTCAAGAAGAGTCCGACCGCGAGGGTATGGACGGCATCTCCCCCCGCTACGTCATCAACCGCCTGTCCAACGCGCTCGTGAAAGAGGGCGTCACCTGCATCACCCCCATCGACGCCCTGCGCGCCCTCCGCGACGGCCTGGAGCAGCACACGTCCGTGTCGAGAGAGCAGCGCGAGCACTACCTGAACCTCATAGGCGAGGCCCGCAAGGAGTACGACGAGGTCGCCAAGCGCGAGGTGCAAAAGGCGTTCGTCTACTCGTTCGAGGAGGCCGCCCGCACCCTGTTCAACAACTACCTCGATAACGTGGAGGCCTTTTGCTCCGGCCAGAAGATGCGCGACCAGATGACCGACGAGGACCGCGAGCCGGACGAGACGCTCATGCGCTCCATCGAGGAGCAGATTGGCGTCACCGATACCTCCCGCAAGGCGTTCCGGGAGGAGATCCTGATCCGCATCTCCTCCCTGGCCCGCCGCGGGCAGCAGTTCGACTACACCTCCAACGAGCGCCTGCGCGAAGCCATAGAGCGCAAGCTGTTCGCCGACCTGCGCGACGTGGTCAAGATCACCACCTCGGCCAGGACCCCCGACCCCGAGCAGCTTCGCCGCATCAACGAGGTGGTCAACCGCCTGGTGGAGCAGCACGGCTACTGCGCGGTGTGCGCCAACTCGCTGTTGCAGTACGTCGGCTCGCTGCTGAACCGGTGAGCACCCCTAAGGAGCACAGTTGAAACTTCGCATAGCTACCTCTCTATCAATCTTTGGCCTGCTTGCTTGGCTGGCGCTGGCTCTTCAGCCCGGCCAGGCGCAGGCTGCGCAGGGTAGCGACACCGGCTGCCCGGGCTATAGTCCGCTCCGGTTCGAGCAGGATGCCTCACTCAGCAGCGCCGTAGTCACTGACGCAGTGCCGGAAGAGCGCGTCTCAACTGACGAACCCTGGTGGGCCGCGTACCCCTGCCACTTCAGGTACAGGTTCAGCTATTATCCCCACCCGAACGCATCCGAGATGGGACCGGCTATATACCTATTCCCCGTACGGAGCGATTACCAATCGCTCTACCCTCCCGGTTCTCAAGATATGTGGCTGGCGCGAGTAAACGACCTGCGCGCCACGTTGAGCGCCCGGCCCACCTGGAAACCCCCCACCTGGCAGCCTGGCGAGATGCTTAGCAGCCCACCACTCCTGCCTCCTGTCAACGCGGCAAATATCTACCTGGCAAAGCAACGCTATATCACGTTGCCTGATGGTGCCGGTGTCCGGTACATATCGTATATTACTCAAGACGTCTCGGCGCCATCTCCTGACAGCACGTTCTATATGTTCCAGGGGCTCCTGGACGACAAGGTAAACGGCAGGCAATACTACGTATCCGCTGTGTTCCCCGTTTTCTTGTCCTCGCCCCCGGCTTTTACTCCCGCGGGCGACGATAGTTATATGGTTCATGTCAGGCAGATGGTAGATGCGCTTGGCAACGCTGGCAATGCCGACTTCAATGTCGATCTGAGCAGGCTCGACAAGGTGGTTTCCTCTATCGAACTCGTGCCGCCTGCGTCCAACACACCTGGCATGCCGGGAACCGGCGGTAATGCGCTCGATTCCCTGGCCGCCTCCATCCTGGCTGTCGTCTTCGCTATGCTGGCGGGCGGAGCAGCCTTGCGTTTGTACATCTATAGTACGTCTACCATCAAGAGGACACGGCAGTAGCGGTTATGGCTGTCCTTGCAACGACGCATGTCAAAGGCGGAGCCTGAAATGCTGAACTTGAAGAAACCGAAGCACTTACAGCCGGGCGATCGTGTAGCGGTAGTCTCCCCCTCGTGGGGCGGCCCTGCAACCGTGCCCCTGCGCTTCGAGAGGGGGCTGCGCGAGCTTCGGGAGCGTTTGGGCCTCACCGTGGTTGAGATGCCCCACGCCCGCGCCGAGGCCGATTGGATCTGGCGCAACCCCCAGGCCCGCGCCGACGACCTGAACGCCGCTTTTGCGGACCCCTCTATCCATGCCATTATCGCCAGCATCGGCGGCGACGATTCGGTGCGTATCCTCCCCTATGTCGATACGAGCGCCATAGCCGACAACCCTAAGGTCTTTATGGGCTACTCCGACACCACGACCTTGCACGTGCTGTCGTTGCTGTCGGGCTTGCAGACCTTCTACGGCCCCTCCGTGCTGGCGGGCATAGCCGAGAACGGCGGCACTTTCCCTTACACCGAAAGCTGGATTCGCCGCACCCTGATGTCAACCGAGCCGGTGGGCGAGCTTGCCCCTGCCCCCGAGTGGACCGAGGAGCACGTGCCCTGGGAAGACGAGAGTCTGGCGGGCCAACGCCGCGCCATGACGCCCAACCCCGGCTGGCGGTGGTTGCAAGGCGACGCGCGAGTTGAGGGCCACCTCGTCGGGGGTTGCCTGGACGTGCTGGAGTTCCTGAAGGGTACGCCCTGGTGGCCGGAAGCTGGCGTGTGGGACGGCGCTATCTTCTACTGGGAAACGTCCGAGGACGCGCCAAGCCCCACGCTGGTCGCCTGGTGGCTGCGCAACTACGGCATGCAGGGTATCCTCCACCGGCTGGCGGGCATGGTGGTGGGCCGCTCCGCCCATTACACCCCCGAACAGGTGCAAGAGCGCGATGCCACAATCCTGCGCATCGTCCGCGACGAGTTCGGGCTTACAGACCTGCCCGTGGTGGTTGACCTCGATTTCGGCCA
>DASVQO010000303.1:0-26739 GCA_036389075.1 Chloroflexia bacterium
ACCCGCCGGTCCAGCACGGCCACCACACCCCGGTCGTTGCGGCTCCTGATGAGGCGGCCAAAGCCCTGCTTGAACTTGAGGATGGCCTGGGGCACCGAGTACTGCAAAAACGCGTCCTCGAACCCCTCCGCCCGCGCCGCGAACACCGGGTCGGTCGGCACCGCGAACGGCAGCTTGGCGATCACCAGCACCGACAGTGCGTCCCCCACCACGTCTATCCCCTCCCAGAAGGACGACGTGCCCAGCAGCACCGTGCGCGGGTTGTTCTTGAACCGCTCCAACAACTGCTTCCGCGAGCCGTCAATGTTGTGCCCCAGCACCATGATGCCCGCCTCTTCCAGCGGCCTCTGTATCGCCCTGTACGTCGTCCGCACCGCGCTGTGCGAGGTGAACAGCGCCAGCGTTCGCCCCTGCGATGCTTTACATAACTCCACAAGGGCCTGTTCGAGGCTGCGCTGGTAGCCCGGCGTGGAAGGCTCCGGCATGTCGGTCGGCAGGTACACCAGCGCGGCCTTCTGGTAGTCGAACGGCGACGATAGCTGCAACTGCTCGCAACTGTGCAGCCCCAGCCGCTCCAATATGTACGAGAAGTCGTTGTCGGTCGAGAGGGTGGCGGAGGTGAGCACCACCGCCCGCTTCTTCGAGAAAAGGTGCCGGTCCAACAGCTCTCCCACGTGCAGCGGCGCGCACCGGAGCGCCACGTCCCCGCCCTTCACCCGCGCCTCCAGCCAGTAGACCGCCCCCTCGTCCGGGTTGGTAATCGCGGCGTTGGCGTCGGCTCGCAGCTTGTGCACGTTGGTGATGAGGCCCCGCAGCTCTATCAGCATGTCGGCGTAGGCGGGCACGTCCCCCGTGCCGGAGCGTGGGATGTTGTCCCAGTCCACGTCCCCCAGCACGGTGCCGATGCGCGACAGCCCGTCCTCGATCTCTTTCAGTTGCAGCCCCAGGTTGTCCCAGATGATCTCCACCTGCCCCCAGGTCGCGTGCCGCCTCACCTCGTTCGTGATGCGCTGCCGCAGGTCGTACACGTTCTGCTCGTCCTGGTACACCTCCATCACCGAGTTTAGCTGTGTGAACAGTTCCACCGTCGACTGCCTCGCACGCTCTATGCTTGGCCGCAGCCTGGCGATAACCTCGTCCACCCCCGTGAGCAGGTTGCGCGTGGCCCCCGCCTCCGTCCTGCCGCCCTTCGCCTTCAGCCCCTTCGAGATGTCGGCTGCCAGTGCGTTGCGTAGCGCGGTGAGGAAGTCGTCCTCCCGATACCGGGCCGCCGAGCCGCTGCTCAGGTCCTCCAGCAGCCTCACCAGCCCGCGCCTGTCCACCGTGAAGCCGAGCGCGTCGGTCGCCTCGTCCTCAAGGTTGTGCGCCTCGTCGATGATGAGGTTTTCGTACTCCGGCAGCACCCCGCCGCCCATCGCCAGGTCGGCCAGCAACAGGGCGTGGTTCACCACGATCACGTTCGCCCCATAAGCACGACGCCGCGCCCGGTCGAAGAAGCACAGCCCCTTCTGGCGCACCCTGCACTCGAACGGCGGGCACCCCTCCTCGGTCACCCTCAGGTGCCCCCACGCGTCGTTCTCCTCGTTGAGTAACAGCAGCTCGTTGCGGTCGCCCGTCTCCGTCTGCGGCAGCCAGATGAGCACTTTCACCATCACCCGCAACTGCTCCACCGAAGACGGCACGTTGCGCCGGAACTGGTACCATCGCCGCAGGCAGATGTAGTTGCCCTTCCCCTTCAGCAGCGCCGCGTGGAAAGGCTCTTCGATTACCGCGTCACCATTCTGGATTTTGGATTTTGGACCCTTCGCTTCGCTCAAGGGCAAGCTTTGGCTGTGTTTCTTGCCCTGTTTGCTATCCGGTGGCGGGCCTTCCAGTACGCGGTGCAGGAGGGGGAGGTCCTGGGTGAAAAGCTGGTCTTGCAGGTTGATGGTGTTGGTGGAGATCACTACCTGCTCTCCGGTCCGCAGGGCGTAGAGCACGGCGGGCAGTAGGTAACCCAGGCTCTTGCCCGTGCCCGTGCCCGCTTCCACAATCAAATGTCGCCCCTTGTTGAGGGAGCTTGCCACCGCCTTGGCCATCTCTAGCTGTTGGGGGCGGTACTCGTACCCCGCGAAGGTCCTGGACATGGCCCCGCCCGGCTTGAAGATGTTCTCTATCTCCGTGTGGTCGAGCGGGTACTTGCCCTCGAAGCCGGTCCCCACGGGTGCGTACTGCACGTCCTCGTCCGGCTGCCTCAACAGCCCCACGTCCAGTTCCGCGTCCGTCAGCCCCTTGGCCTGCAACTGCGCCCGTATCGAAGAGCCGATGCTGCTCGAGAAGGCCACCTGGGCCTTTTCGTGCTCCACCTCCTGGAACAGCAGGCGCAACGGCCACTCGCTGCGGTTGGTCGCCTTGCCTATCTCGCTCAGTACCTCCAGCGGTAGCTCGGCAATACGCTCCCGCAACGCGATGAACACCCTCATCGTCAGCTCGGCGTCGGCCACGGCCCGGTGGGCGCGTACCTCCTGGCTCACCCCCAGCTTCTCTGCCACGCTCCGCAGGTTGTATACCGCCGCCTCAGGCACCAGCAGCGTGGCAAGCTCGAAGGTGTCCCACGCCACGTTGCGCAGCCTCACTCCATGCCGCTCCAGCATAGCCAGGTCCAGCTCCACCGACTGCCCTATCACCGGCGAGTCCCCCACGAACTTGATGAAATCGCCCGCCACCTCCGATATGCGAGGGGCGCGCGCTACGTCCGCAGGCTTTATCCCCGTGAGCTGCTGCACCTTATACGGTATCTGCTGCGAAGGGCGCACGAAGCTCTCCCAACGGCCAATAACCTGCCCGTCCCGGAACTTCACCGCCCCTATCTCGATTACCTCGTCCCGCTCCGGCTGCATCCCGGTGGCTTCGAGGTCAAATGCAACGTAAGCTCTTGCCATTTTAGATTTTGGATTTCAGATTTTAGATTTCAGATTGAGGAGGCGAATCCAAAATCCAAAATCTAAAATCCAAAATCCCTCAGTATCCTCTCTCCTTGATGACCATGTTCCTCAACGGTTCGTTCCTGGTGTAGCGGCCCAGGTTGTCGGCGAAGATGGCGGTGGCGCGCTCGTTGTAGTGGGGGGAGGAGCCGGAGACGTGGGGCGTTATCAGCACGTTGGGCATGTCCCACAGGGGGCTGTCCGCGGGCAGCGGCTCCTCCCTGAACACGTCCAGCCCAGCCCCGCCCAGCTTCCCCTCTCGTAGCGCGTCAATCAGAGCGTCTTCGTCCACCAGCGCCCCACGGCTGATGTTGATGAGCACCGCCCCCTCTTTGGCCGAGGCGAACTGCTCCCTACCTATCATGCCCTCGGTTGCGGGCGTGCGCGGGGCGGCTACTACTATATAGTCGCTCTGCGCCAGCGCCCGGTCGAGCATAGGGCTCGGGTAATAATAGTCTACGTGCTCGCTGCCCGGCTGCTCCTCCGCGATGGACGCCCTCACCACCAGCACTCGCATACCGAGCGTCTTGCACAGAAAGGCCGCCCGCCGCGCTATGGGGCCGTAGCCGATGAAGCACACCGTCCTGCCCGCCGCCTCGCTAGCCTGGTACCGCTCCCACTTGTGCTCCGGCTGGTTGCGCACCGCCACCTGGAAGCTGCGGGCAAAGTATAGCAGCATGCCCACTATGTGCTCGGAGATAGGCACTGCGTGCACGCCGCTGCTTGTGGTGAGTATCAGGTTGGGGCGCAGGTCGAATATGCCCGCCCTCTGCATCTGGTCCGACCCCGCGCTTGCCAGTTGCACCCACTTGAGCCGTGGCGCCCTGTGCAGCCACTCGACCGGGAAGCCGAACGCGAACAGCACCTCCGCCTGCCCCAGCACCTCGTCAAGCTGCTCCCCCTCCAGCCGCCGCGCGTTCTCCCCACCCCGCATTGGGTCCGCCACCCCCGTGTTCGGGAACGTGGTGAGCACCCGCACGTTGGGGCCGGCAGCCTCGATCTGCTCGATGTAGCTGGCGTCGAGCTGGTGGTCTATTAGAACGTACACGGGGCGGGAAGGAGAGGCGGAGTCGGAGGTTGGGGCGCTGCCCTGGTCTTCGGGTGTGTATGGCTCGGGGGCCATGTGTGCTACTCTTTCTAGCCGCACGCTCGGAGATGGCGGCAGTAATCGTCGAAAGGTGCTCCGAAGAGCCGTGCCGACGCTCATTCTACACCAAGCGGCTGCCAAGCGCAATCCGGGGCATTTGACCTTCGCCTGCTATCGTACGGACCCTGGCACAAGTCTGGTATACTTATAGGCTATCGTAATGACGACAGCTCCATAACCTCCTTCGCCTGCATCTGCCTGGCAGTCCAGTGCTCCCGTTTGAGGTCTCTACTACAACGGGGGTCACGATATGGACAAGAAAGACAAGCGCCACGACCAGCAAAGACTTCTCTCCACGCTGGAACAACTCCTCGCCATAGAGGCCACCAACCTCAAGTCCGCGCTAGACCAGGCCAGCGATCTCATCGTGGGTGCTATCGACGCCGAGAAGGCCGATGCGTTCATGCTCGACCCCACCAAAGAGACACTGGTAGCCGAGGGCACCAGCCACACCCCTATGGGTGTCCGGCAGCACCAGATAGGCATGCACCTCCTGCCCCTGGCAAATGGCGGGCCGGAGGCCGCGGTATTCTTGACGGGCGAGTTTTACAACAATGGGCAGTTGGAAAGTGACCCCTCTGTGCCGCTTGGGATGACGAAGGGGCTGGGCATTCGTTCGACGATGATCGTGCCACTCGTTGTCAACGGCGAGCGACGCGGGGTCTTGCAGGCTTGCTCGAGCAGGGAAAACGCTTTCTCCGGCGATGACCTTAGCTTTCTCCACGCCGTGAGCCACTGGGTGGGCGCTATCGCTCACCGCGCCGAGCTGGTGGAGCGCATCGCCCAGGACGCGGCGGTGCAGGCCAGGCAGGTGGTGGCCGAGGAGCTTGTAACGGTGCTCGCCCACGACCTGCGCAACTACATCACTCCCCTCAAGGGCAGGCTCTCCATCATCCGGGACCGCGCCCACCGGGAGGACAGGCCCCGCGACATCGAAGACGCCGAGGCCGCCACGCGCGCCGTGCGCCGCTTGCAAGCCCTTATAACCGACCTGCTGGACGTGGCCCGCCTCGACCAGGGGGTGTTCAGCCTATCGCGCGAGCCACTCAACTTCGTGACGCTGGTAGAAGAAGCCACCGGCGTCATGCAGACCGGCAAGCTCGACATCCTCCTCCGAGTGCCCGACGAGTTGCGCGTGGAAGCGGACCCGGAGCGTCTCAAGCAGGCCCTGGAAAACCTCATCGCGAACGCCCTGAGACATTCCCCCAGGGGAGTCCCCGTAGATGTTGAGCTAGCCGGCGAGCGCCGCGACGACGGCGAGTGGGCGGTCCTCACCATCAGAGACGAGGGTCCCGGCATTGCCCCCGAACTGATGCCTCGCCTGTTTACCCGCTTCGCCTCCGGCCCCGACTCGGCCGGCCTCGGCCTGGGCCTCTACCTGGCACGCAGCATCGCCGAGGCCCACGGCGGTACCCTCACCGTCACCTCCTCCCCCGGCCAGGGCACCAGCTTCCAGCTTGCATTGCCCGCGCTGTAGCTGGTCGCAGGGGACATGTGGCACGTGTCCCCTGCGGTGACGCCCTGTGGCTAAAGCCACGGGCTGACAAGCAGCAAAGTCTCCGAAGGAGACTAGCCTCTCTTGCAAGCCCTCTCAAGGGCCAAATAGTCGAACATCAGCACCCAAGCTCCCCCTATGTCATTTCGAGCGTAGCGAGAAATCTCGTCCTCCACCGGGATGTTACGCTTTTCTCCGGCGACTCTATGGCGAAACTTTATGTTGGAAGAAAGCAGATACTTAGGTGGTGGAGGACGAGATTTCTCGCTACGCTCGAAATGACAAGGGCGGGCCTTGGGTGCCTATCCTCATGACCATCATTCTTAGAATAGCTTGCAGATAAGCCCCAGTCTCCGAAGGAGACTTCGCTACTTCCCAGCCCGTGGCTTCAGCCACAGGGCGTCCCCACAGGGCGCGTGCCACGTGCTCGCTTTCTCCCTCTCACATACTCCCTTCGTCGTATACCCCATAATCCGACCTGCCCTTTATGCACATCCACCAACAGGGTACAATTGCAGCGTCGGCAAAAATACTCCCGACCTCTACTTACAACTTCATTACACATTCACGGGTGTCTCACCCGGTGTCCGCTTCGCACGCTAGAGCTAACCACTTTGCCCAGAACCGCTATCGCCATATCGCTGGTTGTTGCCTTGCTCGCCGGGGCCTTTGCCCAGGTGAGCGGAGCGCGCATGGCCGGTGGCAGTGCCGCCCCCTCCAACGATGAGGTGAGCCTGGTCTTCGTGGGCGACCTCATGCTGGGGCGCTACGTGGGCAGCACGGTCGCCGCTAGGGGCTACGACAGCCCGTTCGAGGGCGTGCGCTCGCTGCTCCAACCCGCCGACCTCGCGGTGGGCAACCTCGAGGGGCCCCTGGTGCGCCGAGGCTCCGTCAGAGTGCCCCCTCCCACCCCCAACGAGCTAAACCTCACCGGCGACGACCGCGCGGCCCCCGCCCTCTCCAGGGCCGGGTTCGACCTGCTCTCCCTCTCCAACAACCACGCTCTCGACTCCGGTGCGTTCGGCCTGCAATCCACCGTGAACGCCCTCCGCGCATCGAGCGTGGTCCCGTTCGGGCTTGCCGACAAACAGGGCGCTCAGTCGCCGGTCATTCGAGAGGTGCGCGGCGTGAAAGTGGCCTTCCTCGGCTACACCACCGTGCTCAATATCATCACTAACGACATGCGCAGCAATGGCACGCTTCGCCCCGGCATCGGCTACGTCAACCCCACCAGCAAGGCCGACAAAGACCTTTTTGCCCAGCAAATCGCCTCGGCCCGGACCAAAGCCGATCTCGTAGTCGTGTTCATGCACTGGGGCAACGAGTACAAGACGCAGCCCGATAGCTGGGTGGTGGACCTCGGCAAGCTCGCCGCTCGCTCCGGGGCCGATCTCGTGGTCGGCGCTCACCCGCACGTCGCACAGGGCATGAAAGTGGAGCTTGAGGGCAGCGGCGGCCGTTCCACCGTGGTGGCCTATTCCCTCGGCAACGCCCTCTTCGACCAGATGTCTCGCATGGAAACGCGCCAGGGCCTCGCCCTCTCCGTCCGCGCCGACCGCTACGGGGTCAAGAGCGCCCGCCTGGTGCCGCTGGAGATAACCGCCGGCAGCTACAAGATGCGCGTGGCCGACGATGCCTCCGGACAGCCCACCGTAAAGCGCGCCGCCCTCAGCACCCCCCTTGATTTGCAGTGGCGGGCCATATGGGACGCCATCCAGCCCCAGCCCGGCGTTGCAATTGGCTACCGGCGCGCCGCGCAGTCGCAGGAACGCGCTTCAATTGAGGACCTGGGCCTGGGCGCGCCCACCCGCGTCGAACTGCTCAACGGCCTGCTTACCGTGCAGACGGGTGACGCTAAGGGCAACTGGAAGACGGTCTGGCAGACGGAGCCTACCTGGCGCGTCACCGGCTACACGGTGGGCGACGCCAACGCCGACGGCAAGCCCGACCTCGTCTACTCGCTCTGGAAGAACCGCCTCACCTGGGAGCGCCCCGACGACGGCGGCATGCAGGTGGACATGGAGGGCGGCGACTTCCTGCCCCACATCTACATCAACAGCTGGCGCGACGGTGCCCTCATGCCCCTGTGGCACGGCTCCCCTCGCCCCTCGCCCATACTCAACCTAGCGGTGGTGCCCCTCGGCCCCGCCGCCAAGCCCACTCTGGCCGTGTTCGACAGCGCCGACCCCACGAAAGAACAGCCCCCAGGCAAGGTAAACCTGTGGCATTGGACCGGCAGCTTCGGCTTCGAGCTTCTAAAGGCTCTCCCCGGCACCTACTCGTCCACCTGGGGAGAGGGCAAGATGCTCCTCCTCAAGTGACCAGTGGTACAGATTGCAAGGTGGTCATGCAAGGAGACCAAATCCCCCCTGTCATCCTGAGCGTAGCGAAGGATCAGGTGGCTAGGCGAGAGTCTGCAACGTACAGGATGCTGATGGCATTAGGAACATAGGACCTTCAATACCAAGAGTCAAGAGCGGGCTACTGATCCTTCGCTTCGCTACGCTCAGGATGACAGAGGGGAAGTATGGCCCTGTAATCCGGCGGCTTGCACATTCCAGTATCCGATATGAGAAACGTGAGTAGTAGACATAACCATTCAGCCAGCGTAAATGACGATCAACGACGTAATACCAAAAAAAGGAGCAAAGCGCATGAAAAGCTATATTAGAAACCGCATCCTGGCCCTTGGCATGAGCGCCGTAGTGCTGGCCGCCACCGTCGGCTGCGACCTGAATACCAGCACGCCCACGCCCATCGCCAATCCCACCGGCACGGCGACCGCCCCGCAAGCCACCGCTACCAGCGGGACCACAGGCGGGGCCACCGCCGAACCCACCCCCGAAAGCACACCTCAGGGTACCCCTCAGGCAGGGGCAACACCCTCAGTCCGCCACGCCGTGCGCTTCGCGGACTACAACCTCCAGCCCTCCACTGTGACCCCGGCGGTTGCGCCCTACACTGTGGCGCCCGATCTGTCGAACGTGGAGAACGCGGACGGATTCGGCCTGTCGGACGAGATGAAGGGGCTTATCGCGCAGTACGCCTTCGCCGCGCAGTTCCCCAGGGAAGCCAGCCACAAGCAGTTCTACCAGCTATACGAAGACGGCCGCTACGACAGCCAGCCCGTGTTCGTGACCACCGACTCGGTGCTCCATGTATACCACCTCATCTTCGACAAGATACTGCGCTCCACCGAGACCCAGTACCTCATCTCCGACCTGGAAAAGCTGACCGACGCCTTGCTCAAGGCCAGCCAGGCGCAGTACGACCAGCTAAAGGGCACCGAAGGCGAGCAGGCCGCCCGCCGCAACGTGGCCTACTTCACCGTGGCCTCCCGCCTCCTCGATGCTAACGCCCCCGTGCCCGACTACGTGCGGGCAGAGGTGGCCCAGGAGCTTCAGCAGATAGACCGGCACGAGGGCCTCACCCCCTCCGCTGTCATGGCTATCGGCAACCCGGAGCAGTTCGTGGAGGACTACGGCCAGTACAAGCCGCGCGGCCATTACACCCGCTCCGAGGACCTGTCCCGCTACTTCCGCGCCATGATGTGGTACGGCCGCATCACCTTCCGCCTCAAGTCGGTGGAGGAAACCCAGTCGGCCTTGCTGCTCACCCGGGCCCTACAGACCGCCGACGCGAGCGACACCACGGCTGAGGCGGCCTGGTCCCGCATCTACGAGCCGACCGCCTTCTTCGTGGGCGGGGCAGACGACCTGACCTTCCGCGATTACGCACCCGTTATCGAACAGGCCGTTGGCGCAAACCCCAACCTGGAAGACCTCGTGTCCAAAGCCAACGTGGCGAAGTTCCAGGAGGCCGCGAAATCCCTCGCCGGGCCGAGGATCAACTCCATGTTCGTGTATGTCACCGAGGACAAAGAAACCGTGACCAAGGGCCTGCGCGTGATGGGCCAGCGCTTCACCCTCGATGAGTACGTGTTCGGACAGCTTATTTGGCGCAACGTCGGCAACCAGGAGACCCCTCGAACCTTACCCAAGGCACTGGACGTGCCCGCCGCCTTCGGTTCGGAGGAGGCTTACAACATCCTCAAGGACATGGGCGAGACCAAGTATGAGAAGTTCGATCTACAACTGGACAAGGTGCGCGGCCAAATCGCCGGCCTGGACACCTCCCAGTGGACCGAGAACCTCTATTGGTCGTGGCTCTACACCTTCCGCCCGCTCCTCGAACCCAAGTCCCCCGGCAGCGGCTACCCCAGCTTCATGACCAACGACGCCTGGACCCGCAAGGGCCTCAACACGGTCCTGGGCAGCTACACCGAGCTAAAGCACGATACCATCCTGTACGCCAAGCAGGTGATGGCCGAGGCCGGGGGCGGCCCGCCCGAGATCGTCAAGGGCTACGTCGAGCCGGAGCCTGAGTTCTACGCCCGCATCGCCGCCCTCGCCGCCATGACCCGTGACGGCCTGCTGTCTCGCGGCCTGCTCGAAAAGACGGAGGACAAGTTCGCCACCTCCGACTTCAACACCCTCAACCAGATAGAGAGCCTGGCCCTCGATCTCAAGCGCATCAGCGAGAAGGAGCTGGAGAACAAGGCCCTCACCGAGGAAGAGTACCAGCTAATCCGCTTCTACGGCGGCCGCATCGAAGCCCTGACGATTGCCGCCTCGGACCAGGAAGGCGGCGAAGGTCGCGGCACTCTACAGGACCAGGACGCCGCCGTCGTAGCCGACGTAGCCACGGGCGGCCCGCAACTCGACCAGGCCCTGGAAGAGGCTACCGGCCGCATCATGGAAATCTACGTGGTGGTGCCCGTAGAAGGCAATCTGGTCCTCGCCCGTGGCGGCATCTACAGCCAGTACGAGTTCATCCAGCCCTCCGGTAACCGCCTCACCAACGAGCAGTGGCGCCAGCGCCTCGACAACGGCCAGGTCCCCGAAGAAGCCGATTGGAAGGTCTTTATCAGCAAGTAGCGGGAATTGCCAATGCGAGGCACCAGGATGCAAAAGGGAGTAGGTCAGCACCTACTCCCTTTTCTCTTTGCCGCAACGCTTTAATCAGGAGGCAACTTAGCTTTACAAGCTATACTATTTTTTGTTAACATAGAGTTCCATATCTGTGCACCGAAGCAAATAGCCTGAACGGGTGGCAACGTAATCTCATTATGCGAGGGCGCAATCATGTCGGAGCCGGTACGCAACCAGATTTTCATCAGCTATAGCCACAAAGATAAAATATGGCTGAATAGGCTCAGGCCCTGCATAGAGCAAGTTGTCAAGTCGTGCCCTACGCAAGTACCCACTGTAATTTGGGACGATACCATGATCAAGCCGGGGCAGTTGTGGAGAGAGGAGCTAAGTAAAGCTCTGGCTTCAGCAAGATTAGCTATCCTCCTCGTAAGCCCTGATTTCTTGAGCTCTGAATTCATCAAAAAAAACGAGCTGCCGCCATTACTGGGAGCCGCCGCACAAGGCGGTCTCACTATCTTTTGGATACCCCTGCGGCCAAGCTTTTATAATGAAACGGCGATAGAGCATTATCAAGCTGCATGCTCTCCCGACCAGCCTTTAAGCTTATTGAGACCTGCACAGAGAGAACAGAAACTGGTTGAGATTTGTTGGCGGCTTAGAGACACTCTATGCACTCCTGAAATCCGTCAGTCCAGGAACATAGAGCCTGTTGTGCAGACACCTGTAAAGAAAACAGAGCAACCGAAAAAACCGTTCGGCGTACCCTTGGGTTGGACCCTGTGCTTTATCGGGGAGAACCAATACGCACAACTGATATACCTTATCTCTGACTTGAGGGAAGCACACTCCTCCACCGGTGATGGAAAGAAGTTTGTCTCGGGCTTCTCCTACTGGGGGCCAGGCCCCACGATTGCGTGGGCTAACGCATGCCACGATCAGCTCTATGTCGTGATGCACAGGAGCATAGCAAGTTTTCCTGACCGTTGGAGAGACGTGTCTTCTGCCCTGGGCGACCAACTGTACCATCATGTCAGCCTGGGTATTGGCACCGGTGAAAAGGACAAGAGCATTCTACAGCTCTTGCGCCAGTTCGGTAGCCAGGTCTTCTACGTCCCCATAGATATGAGTCTTGAGATGTTGAGCATCGGCCTCGGGAATATCGGGAATTTGGTCGCACCTGGACAGCTACGACCTGTTCAGATCGACTTTTCCAGCCGTCGCAATGTCGAGAGCCTGCGGAATTTGTTGCACGACATCCTGGGCAACGCACCTATCCTTTTCTCTTTGCTTGGGAACACAATCGCGAATTTTGATGAAGACGTTGAATTGCTAAGCACCTTGGCCACCCTCGTCCGCCCGCAAGATCGCTTCTTGCTCGAGCTAGCTCACACAGATAGCTTGGAAGATGCTGCTCTGCGCAAAGCGGCAATCGAGTACTCTAGCAGCCCTCACTTCAAACACTTCGCTACAAGCGCCCTCTTTCAGAATACGGATATTCCCATCAACCTTGAGAGCGTGCACTTTATGGGTGAACGCGAGGACGACAGAGCTATTCGCATCAAAGTGCTCTATCGTAACGAGACCGGTACAAAGCTGACGGTGATGCTACCTGATCGCCAGATAATGACGTTCAATCCAGATGATACGATCCGCTTGTTTCTTTCGCGTAAATACAAGAGGGACCGAATTGAAGAACTCATCCAAACCTGTGGCTTCTCTGTCGTGAAGGGTAACACATCATTCTTTCAAGACCCGCCGGGACCTTTCCAGTTTGGTACCGACCTGTTGCTTCTCCAAAAGCTGTAATCGCAATGATGCACCGAACAAGCTAGAAGCATGTCGATAAATCACTAAAGTATTACTGAGAACTGCCTTAAAAACCCCGAAGATGGGAGCTATAGAGGCAGGCCCCATGCCTGCCTCTATAGCCTTTTGAAATACGCTGCATAGGACCTGGCTTTAGCGAGCTTACCAGGTATCTAGTCGCAGGTGGCCGTTGCGCAAAACTGGCGTGACGTACCTAACGTACGTTATTATAAGAGCGCAATGAAAATCACCATACGATTGTTCGCCTCCTTCCGCGAGGCCGTAGGCACTGCCGAGAGCGCCACCCAGGTCGAGCCGGGCACTACCGTCGCCCAGCTCTGGGACGCCCTCCAAACCCAGTACCCGCCCCTGAGGCCCCTTGGCTCTGTGTCCGCGTTCGCCGTCAACGGCCACTACGCCACGCCCGCCACCCCCCTCTCGGAGGGCGACGTTGTGGCCTTCATCCCCCCCGTGAGCGGAGGCTGACATGGCCCTCGAAACCACCTCACAAAGCGGCCTCCGGGCTGTGCGCTCCTTATTTGACATAACCCGCGAACCCTTGTCCACCGACGACCTTGTGAACGTGGTCCTGGTCGGCAGCATCGGGGCGGTAGTGACCTTCACCGGCACCGTGCGCGACAACACCGAGGGACGCAAAGTCGTGGCCCTTGAATACGAAGCCTACGACGACATGGCCGTAGCCGAGATGGCGCGCATCGGCAGCGAGATGGCGGCCAAGTGGGGCCTCCACGGCATCGCCATCCGCCACCGCGTCGGCAGGCTGGCGATAGGGGAGGCAAGCGTGGTCATAGCCGCCTCCTCCCCCCACCGCCGCGAAGCCTTCGAAGCGTGCAGCGAAGCCCTCGACCTCCTGAAAGAGCGCGTGCCCATATGGAAGAAAGAGTACTTCGAGGACGGCGAACACTGGGTAGGAATAGGAGCAGGATAAGCCGATTTTAGATTTTAGGTTTTGGATTTTAGATCAGTCTGAGCAATCCAAAACCTAAAATCTAAAATCTAAAATCTAAAATGAACAACGTAGCCGACCAACTAAACAGGCCCCTCCACGACCTGCGCATCTCCGTGACTGACAGGTGCAATTTCCGCTGCACCTACTGCATGCCCAAAGAGGTGTTCGGGCGCGACTTCCAGTTCTTGCCAAGCGCCGATTTATTGTCGTTCGAGGAGATTACCCGCCTGGCCCGCCTGTTCATCGGCCTGGGCGTGGAGAAGCTGCGCATCACGGGCGGTGAGCCATTGGTGCGGCGCGACCTGGAAAAGCTTATAGCCATGCTCGCCCCACTCCCCGGGCTGAAAGACCTCACGCTCACCACCAACGGCGCGCTGCTCGTGAAGAAGGCCCACGCCCTGAAGGCCGCCGGGCTGCAACGCCTCACCGTGAGCCTCGACTCGCTTGACGACCATGTGTTCCGCGCCATGAACGACGTGGACTTCCCCGTCGGGCGGGTGCTCGAGGGTCTGGAGGCCGCGCGCGAGGCGGGATTGTGGCCTATCAAGATCAACATGGTGGTCAAGCGGGGCGTCAACGACACCAGCGTCCTGCCGATGGCCCGCCACTTTCACGGCACCGGCTACATCCTGCGCTTCATCGAGTTCATGGACGTGGGCACCACCAACGGCTGGCGCATGGACGACGTGGTGCCCGCCTCCGAGATCGTGCGCATGATAGACGCCGAGCTGCCCCTCGAACCGGCCGAGCGCAACTACGTAGGTGAGGTGGCCTCCCGCTACAGGTACCTCGACGGTGGCGGCGAAATCGGCATCATCTCCTCGATTACCCAGCCCTTCTGCGCCACCTGCACCCGCGCCCGCCTCTCCCCCGAAGGCCAGCTCTTCACCTGCCTCTTCGGCAACTTCGGCCACGACCTCCGCGCCCTCCTCCGCACCGGCAAGACCGATGAGGAGCTATCCGCCTTCGTAGCCAGAATCTGGCGTCGCCGCGCCGACCGCTACTCCGACCTGCGCACCCTCGAAACCGTGCGACGCTCCAAGGTGGAGATGTCCCACATAGGCGGCTGACAGAGAAGGGGCCCGGTAAGGCTGGTGCGTGAGTACGAAACAGTTGGCAGAGCAGGACCCAGTCCCGCCTTTGTCATTCTGAGCGCAGCGAAGAATCTCGTCCTCTACCTTGATGTGGCCCTTTTCCATTGCGACCCAGCCTTGTACTCGCGTAAAGGAAAATGCTCCTTGGGTGCTGAAGTACGAGATTCTTCGCGGAGTTTACCCTGAGCGCGACCGAAGGGCTCAGAATGACAAAGGCGGGACCAAGTCCCGCCATTGAAACAGAGTAGCATTCACGCGCCAGGTGCGGCAAGCAGTGTCACTAGCCCCCACCCGCCGATGGAATAGTGCTCAACCCGGGCGCGGAGAAGTTGCGGTCGAAGGTGAACACCTCGTCGGCCCCGAGGTACTGGATGACCGCGTAGTTGATGCAGTCGGTGAAGGTGAACTGCGGGTGCTCGTCGGCCACGAACACCTTCCAGGCCCGCTCGAAGATGACGCTGTCCGTCATGAAGAAGCGTAGCAGCGACGTGTTGTTGATCACCGTGTTCAGGGCCTGCGCGGCGTCGAGCGACCCGAAGAACTTCATCGCCGTGAACACCTGGTCCAGCACGTAGTCGGTAGTCACGAAGCGCACAGGCTGGTTGCGCAGGTCGTCCCAGAGCATGCGGGCGGCGGCATGGTTGGGGTCGTTGGGATTATAAAGTGCCAGCCAGCCGCTGGTGTTCACGAATATCAGCCGGTGGTGTCGGCGCATCAGCTCTTGCCTCCCTGGCCGCTCATACCCGGCACGTTCAGCGCACCGAAGGAGCCGCTCAGCGTGGGGATCTGCCATATCGCGTCTTCCGGCTGCGGCATATCGCTGCTGCGGTCCGACACCTCTGGGCTGTTGGCAAAATACTCCACCACCGCCTCGCGCACCACCGCGCTGAGCGGCACCCCAAGCTCCTGCGCCCGGTCCACCAGCCGCTCGTACATCCCCTTTTCCATGTAGAGATGCACGTCAATCAGATAATTACTCACTCATCTCCTCCTGTCTTATAGCTCCCTAGTATAACAAATGTGCCCCGCACAACAAACCGGGTCAATACGGAAACGCCAAGACGCCAAGACGCCAAGGACCACGCCAAGTTAAGGACTGTGGCTCAAGATAAAGGACCAGGGTATGTAATATCCATACCCTGGTCCTTTTTGCACTCTCCAAACCCTTAATATCTTGGCGTGGTCCTTGGCGTCTTGGCGTTTAGCGTCTCCTGGTAACTTATAGGGCAGGTGAGGTTTTCTGGAAGATGAGTATGTACTGGTGCAGTTGGTTGGCTACGAACCTGTACGGGTAGCCGAAAGGGTAGAGGCGTGGCGTCTGGTCGTACCAGATTTTGCAGCCCCGGTAGGCGAGGTCGGGCAGGCCGGAGAGGCGCACCACGATATCGGCGTGCAGCAGGTTGTGGTGCTCCACAGTTGGCTGCAAGTCCTTGGCGAACAACACCAGGTACCCGGACGGCTTGAGCACAGCCAGCGACTTGCCCATGATGCCCGTCAACTCGTCCAGAAAAGGGTCGTAGGGAAGGTTGCCCAGGTCCGACGGGTTCGCCGTGAAAGGCGTGGGTGACGAAAGGCCCGTCCGCTTCTTCTTCTCCCCACTCTGCGGCCGCCGCATCATATCGCCATAAGGCGGGTCGGTGAGCACCATATCGAACAGGCGGCCCCCCACCTCCGGGTGCCCCAGCATATGGCGGGCGTCCATATTTAGCGCGACTTGCGGCCTCAATCCCTCCTGCCGCGCCACCTCCCCGTACACCCTGATGTACTCGGCCGACAGGTCCAGCCCCACCGCGTTGCGCCCCGCCAGCGAGCACCCCAGCAGCGTGCCCCCAACCCCCATAAACGGGTCGAGCACCCACTCCCCCTCTTTGGTAAAGAACTCCACGATCCGCCGCATCAACTGGGGCGGCTTCGGAGAAGGGTGCACCCGCCGCAAATTGTGCCCATAAGACTGCGGCCCCGTAGTCGGAAAAGCCGTAGCCTCCACCGACGACAAGAAATGCACCCACTCGCTCCCCGTCAAATCATTCAGCCTATTACGAGGGTGAGACACCGCGGGCGGCGAATTCTTAATTCTCAATTTTGAATTCTTACTCGGCTCCGCTTCCCGCCTACCCCCCCGCACCCCATCAACCCTACGCTGCGGCATCCCCGCCTCCAAGCACATAGTGGAACATACCAGTACCAAACCCAATTAAAAATTAAGAATTAAGAATTAAAAATTAAGAATTCTGACCTCTCCCCCTACCCCACCCAGTACAGCATCTCCTGCACCGTATTGTTCGGCTTGTACTGGCGGTTTTCACCGTCGGCATCGGAGCGGAAGCGGCGGTACTCACACGCATAGATCTCCACGTTGCCTCGCTGCGACAGTATATCCACCATCTTGTCGTGCGGGATCACACCCTCACTGTTGTAGCTCACCAGCACCCACTTCGCCTTCGAATCTGCCACCAGCTTCGACAGGGCCGCTTCGGCGGTCCCGGCCTTCGAGTAGGCCGACTTCTTGGTGTCGCCGTCGGTGCGCAGGCCCGCTATCCCTCGTGTTTCCGGCTCGTCCCCCACCGCTATCGTCTCTAGCAGGTGGTAATTGGTGCAGTACTGCCGGGTATTGTAGGGTGGATCGACGTACAGCAGGTCGCACTCCGTGTTGGGCACCACCTCGTTAGCATCCGCCAGGTTGATCCGGTGCTCGTACACGCTATGCACCACCTGGGGCACCGCCAGCATCAGCGGCTTGCGCGCCCGCGAGTCCCACCGCTTCAGGTATGCCGCGTACGTGCCCGCGATGTTGGCTACCCTCGACACCGCCTCGATCAAAGCCGCCGCAAGCAAAAACCGCTCCGACTCGGTCAGCCAGCCCCGCTCCCACCACCAGTTGATTGTGTTCCTGATAGCGTCGATGCGCAGGGCGTTACCCGAGGTGAAATAACGCCTGCCCTCCGGCCCGTCGGGTGAGTAGTTCCAATAAAAGAACCCCTCCACCCCGCGCAGGTTGTTCAGGTGCGCGATCACGCGATGGAGAGGTACCGGAAGGTTGACGCTGCCGTCGAGCACGCCTGCGTTCACCAGGTTGGCAAACACCGGGGCTTCGTTGAGGCCGATGTAAGCGTGTTGCAGCGCGTACGAATAGGTCATCAGGTCGCCCGTGACCGTCTGCCACTCCTGCCGCTTCAGGTGGCGAGCTACCGAAGTGGTGCCCGTGAACGGGTCGCACACGCACAGCGGTTTGTCCCGCGTGCTCTTCACGCCGTGCATAGCAAGCACTTCGTCGATGAAGGGCAGCAAGCTGTCTTTGTTACCCAGGTAGCGCATCGAGGCGACCTTTCTGACGAGTGACCAGTAACGAGTGACGAGGACTGAGGACTGAGTAGCTCAATTACCCTCAGCCCGCGCGCCGTTTCGCTATTATGCACCACAGCCCTACTAGATGCAAGGGTGCAAAGGTGACGTCCCGTGGGGGTGCCCTGCATGACGTCCTGCCACCGTCCCCCTGCGCTCAGTCCTCAGTCCTCAGTCCTCATCACTCATTACTCCCTTGGCACCCTGCTTGCTGCTGTACACCCCCGTACCGATATTACAGGAGGAATTATCTTGGCTAACGACAACCCGACGTTCGGCTGGGTTATGCAGCCGGCCCTCTTCTATACGCCCGATGGCGTGGACTCCCGCGACGTCAGCCTGGCCCGCGACATGATAGCCGCCAACGAGCGGCACATCGAGATCGCCCGCGAAGGCGGCTTCGACACCATCTGGGTGGAAGACCACATGGGCTGGGGCGAGAAGGCCCACCTCGAATGCTTCACCAACATGGCCTGGCTCGCCGGGCGGCATACCGGCCTCACCTACGGCACGATGGTCTGCGGCCAGGCCTTCCGCAATCCCGCCCTCCTCTCCAAGATGGCGACCAATATGTTCCTGCTCACCGAGGGCAAGTTCATCCTGGGCATCGGCGCGGGCAATAACCCCGGCGAGCACCACGAATACGGCTACCAGTTCGCCCCTCCCGCCGAGCGCATCGAGCAGACCGAGGAGGCTATCAAGGTCATCAAGGCCCTCTGGAACGACAGCCCCGCCACCTTCCACGGCAAGCACTACCGCGTAGAGAACGCCTATAGCTCCCCGCGCCCCGACGCCTGGATACCCCTCTGCATCGGCGGCATGGGTGAGAAGAAGCTGCTCAGGCTCGTAGCTGAGTACGGCGATTGGTGGTGCGCCGACCTCGCCCCCGTGGACGTGTTCGCGCACAAGGCGTCCGTCCTCGCCCGGCACTGCGCCGACGTGGGCCGCGACCCGGCCGACATCGTGCACGGGCAGGTCACCTGGGTCAGCGTGGAAGAAGACTCGTCTCACGCTACCCGCTGGGGTCACCTGCACATCGTTGCAGGCAACCCCGACGAAGTCACCCGCGAGCTAGAGTCCTACCGCGACGCCGGTGCCGGCCACTTCATGGTCCGCTTCATGGACTACCCGCGCACCGACAACCTCGAACGCTTCATCACCAAAGTGCTCCCGCGCCTCCGCTAGCCCGCTTTGCTACCTCCATAGCCAATGCGCTTACCTCGCGCCAGCATGCCCCGGCAATATCCCCGTGGCAACTGGCGCGACCATGCCCCTCCTATGTCATTTCGAGCGTAGCGAGAAATCTCGTCCCTCAGCACCCCAGTACCACCTTTCTTATCGGGTCATAGTGCCCAGAGAAAAGGGTAACATCGGGGTGAGGGACGAGATTTCTCACTACGTTCGAAATGACAAGGGTGGGGCTTTGGTCCTCATATCCCGCTCAAGCAAAGCCGCAACCGAGGGTGCAGCACTGGCTACCCGAGCGCGTGGGTTGTGTTATACTACCCCGTCTATCCAAACCATTCCCTATCTCCCGAAAGCACCCCATCCCGTAAGCCCTCTAAAGCCTGCAATGCGCGCGTGCGTCATGCCAGCGTGCTGCTACGCCCGTGCCTGCTCCCAGTCGGTTGCGGGCGTGAGCCAGAGTGCCGGGGCATTGACGCGCCACCTCCACACTAACATACTGCTACCTCTTATCATGACGTACAACACCCCCACGACATTGCATCGTAAGCGCGCCCGAATACCGGCGGGCATCTGCCTGCTTATCCTTTTAACCTCGTTGCTGTCCGGCTGCCTAACCGAGCCTGTCCCCGCGTCACCAACTCCCGCCGGCACCCTCCCCTCGCCTACCATCACAGCAGCCCTCGCGCTCCCCCAACCCCCGACCGAGCAAGCCGCACCCCCTTCTCCTACCCTGCCGCCATCGCCAACCGCCACACTAACCCCTGCCGCCGACCCCGCAAAACCCTTGCTGGGGCGCCGCATCGCGTTGGACCCCGGCCACGGCCCGCGCGACGATATGGGGGCCGTGCTCGTGGACGATGACACCCGCAAACTGGTCCTCGCCGAGCACGAACTCAACCTCGACGTGGCTCTACGCCTGCGCGACATCCTGGTAGCTCGCGGTGCCGAGGTCGGGCTTACCAGGGTGACGCGGGAAGAGTTCACCGTCCCCTGGCCGCTCGATGCCAACGGCGACGGCGTAGAGCAAGGCCAGAGCGATGACTTGCAGCACCGCATCGACATCATTAACGAGTCAGGCGCGGAGGTCTTTCTCAGCATCCACGCCAATAGCTCCGCCAACCCCGCCAAGCGCAAGGGCATCCAGGCCCTCTACTGCGCTACCGAAGATTGCCCCTTCCCCTCCGAGACCAAACGCCTCGGCCGCCTCGTGCTGGACCACCTGGCATCTACACTCGAGCGGGCGGGCTACCCCATAGAAAAATCGGAACTGCGCAGCGACCTGTGGGCCGATAGCCCCGGCGAGGAGCCGCGCCACCTCTTCATGCTCGGCCCGGCAGAGCTACCCCGCCACCCACGCGCCGCCAAAATGCCCGGCATCCTGGTCGAAGCCTTCTACGTCACCTCCCCCGCCGAGGCCGAATACCTCAACCGCGACGCCGTCCGCCAGACCATCGCCCAAGCCTACGCCGACGCCCTGCAAGAATACCTCACGGCCGGCGGCGAGTAGGATCTGAGATAGACGGAACCGCCAAGACGCCAAGGACGCCAAGAACGCGCCAAGACTAGGAGTAGGTTTGGAGAGTACAAAAGGACCGGGGTACAAGTACAGTACCCTGGTTCGTTTGCTTAGAACACTACCTTAATCTCTGCGTAACCTCTGCGTCCTCTGCGTCTCCGCGGTGAACCGTTCTTTATTCTTGGCGCGCCCTTGGCGTCCTTGGCGTCTTGGCGGTTCCGTCTATTGTTCCGTCTCTTAGGTCGTCAGCCTTGCCACCCTCACCCTCATGTGATACACTCCCTCCTTGTAGAGAGGGGTATGCCGCTTGCCGCCAGAGGTATTCACAACTTTACAACAGTGGGTGCTGGCCCTGTTGCTTTACCCGGGTCTGCTCTTCGGCTTGCTGTTCGCCCTGTCCGGCGAGTGGCTGCTAGCAGCCCTACGCTCCCGGCTGTCGAGACAGAGAAGCAGGCTCCCCGTGCCGCGTTACGGCTTCGCCCAGCCCGCCTACGACCTCTTCAAGCTGGCGGGGCGCGAACGGCCGGCAACACCAGTCCCCAGCTTCACAAACGCCCTCGGCCTGCTCGCCATGCTGGGGCCGCTGCTCGCCCTCGTGCTGATGCCCCTGCCCGGCAGCCCCCTCGCCAATGGCACAGACGCGGCCTCCGCCGACATGCTCACCCTCCTGGCCCTCATATCCGTGCAGCCTCTCGCCGCCGCCGCGCACAGGCTGCGCCAGGGCGGCCTCGTCACCCTCAACGCTGCCCACGAGTTGGGGCGGCTGCTCACGGCCCTGCTCCCCGTGCTCCTCGCAATCGCCGCCTTGGTCGAGGTGCTGGGCAACCGTTCGTTGCGGCTCGCGGAGCTAGGTGCGGCCCCCGAAACCGCCGCCCAAACCCTCGTCCGTCTCCTCGCCGGGGGCGTGCTCCTCATCACCCTCCCATGGTGGCGGGGCCGCGACGCCGGTAGGCACAGCGAGAGCGCGGGCTTCTACGCCGGGAGCCTGCTCCAACACGTCGCGCTCGCCGTGCTGTGGGCGCTGCTCGTGCTGCCCGTGCCCGGCGCGTTCCCCTGGCATATTGCCGTCCTCCTCGGCGGCGCGATGCTGGCCTACGCAGCCATGCGCCTGCTGCCGGAACGCCTGTGGCAGGGCAGGAGCGCGCGGGGGGCCGCCGGTATGCTCTGGTCGGCTGCCGTGCCCCTGTCCGTGCTGGCCCTGGCAATCAGCCTCTGGTGGGGAGCGTAACTGGTGCGCGTGGCGATAAGCGGCACCAGGGGCACGCTGGGTAGGGCGCTCGTCCGCCATGCCGAGGCAGCCGGGCACACTATACTGCACCTCAACCGCCCCGACCACGATATCACCGACCCTTCTACCCTCATCCCCGCGGTACGCGAGTTCCGGCCTGACCTCGTCATACACCCCGCCGCCTACACCAATGTGGACGGTGCCGAGAGCGAGCCGGACGTGGCTTTCAAGGTGAACGGCCTCGGCACCCGCAACCTGGCCCTTGCCTCCCAGCAGGTAGACGCCCCCCTCATCTACGTCAGCACTAACATGGTCTTTTTCGACCAGGACCGCCGCACCCCCTTCACCGAGCTTGAACCTCCCAACCCGCTAGGTGCGTACGCCTCCAGCAAGCGCGCCGGGGAGGTCTACGTCGAGCGCCTCATGACCCGCTTCTACATCGCCCGCGTCTCCTGGCTCTACGGCAGGGAGGGCGATAGCTTCGTCCACAAGATCGTGCGCGCCGCCGACAAGAACGGCGCCCTTAGCGTGGTAGCCGACGAGATAGCCACTCCCACCTACGCCGAAGACCTCGCCCAGGCCCTCTTCCAACTCTCCGAGACCGGCCTCTATGGCTGGTACCACCTCGTCAACGAAGGCGAGTGCTCCCGCTTCGACTACGCCAGGGAGATCATGCGCCTCACCGGCCGCGAGCACATCCCCGTTACCCCCAGCGCCCTGGCCGACTTCAAACGCCCCGCCCCCACCGCCCACTACTCCACCCTCAAGAACGTAGTCGGGGCCGAGGCCGGTATCGTCCTCCGCCCCTGGCAAGAGGCCCTTGCCGACTACCTTGCGACCGCCCCCAACGTCGGAACTCCCTCGTGACCGCCCCACACCAGGTGAGCAACTCCGGTGCCGTTGGCGGAGGGCATCCCCGCCCCTACCGCGCGTCCGTCATCATCCCCACCCACAACGGCGCCGATATGCTTGCCGAGTGCCTGGACGCCCTCGGCAGGCAGACTTATCGCGATTTCGAGACGATTGTGGTGGATGACGCCTCCACAGACGGCACGGGCGATCTGCTGTCGCGACTGCCCGACGTGACTACCTTGCGCCTGCCGGGCCGCAAAGGCCACGGCTTCGTAGCGGCCTGCAACCTCGGCCTCGCAAAGGCGCGCGGCGAGCTACTGGTCCTGCTCAACAACGACGCGGTGCCCGAACCCGCCTGGCTGGCCGAGCTAATCGGCGGCCTCGACCGCAACCCCTGGGCCGGTATGGCGGCCAGCAAGCTGCTCCTTTACGACAGCCCCGCCACCCTCCATTCGGCGGGCGACTACTACGGCCCCGACGGCGTGCCCAACAGCCGGGGCGTGTGGCAACCCGATACCGGCCAGTACGACGCCGAAGAGGAAGTGTTCGGCCCCTCAGCCGCCGCTGCTGCCTACAAGCGCGCTATGCTGGCCGACCTCGCCCGCTCCGGCGGCACTCAGCCCCAGGGCCGCGTGCTCGACCCCCAGCTCTGGATGTACGCCGAGGACGTGGACCTCAACCTGCGCGCCCGCCTGCGCGGCTACCGCACCGTCTACGTGCCCACCGCCCGCGTGCGCCACCGTCTCAGCGCCACCGGGGGCGGCACCCTCGCCTCTTACTACGTGGGCCGCAACCTCATCTACCTCCTCGCCAAAGACCTCCCCCTCCCGTTCATCCTGCGCCACCTCCCGCGCATCCTCAAGGCCCACCTCCGGTTCGCCCTCGAAGCCGCCCGCCACATCCGGGGTGCCGCCGCCCGCGCCCGCCTTCGTGGCCTTCTGGCCGGCCTCTTCACCTGGCCCCGCGTCCTCCCCACCCGCAAGCGCGTCATGTCCCACAAAAAGCTCACAGCCCGCGAGTTTGAAACCCTCGTCAACCGATTCACACCCAACTCCTAGTTAACGCGCCGCAAGCGCATCTGTCTCTATTAGGCAACTGCTTCATGCCTTTTTCGGCGTTGGAAGAGCGCGGCCAAAGCTCCCCCTGTCATCCTGAGCGTAGCGAAGGATCTCAAGAAGCTGGGTAGGGACACTGTTCAATGAAGTGACAATGGTCCGCTGAATTTGACTTTGCTACAAGGTCCGCATCTTAGATCCTTCGCTACGCTCAGGATGACAGGGGGAGGCAAGTCCCGCCAACGGCACTCTTGGCCTCAGTAGGGGCAAACCAGAGAAGGCCACGACATGCTACAGCCGCTTGCCCACAGATAGAACCATATTGTCCCACAAGTAGTAGTACTAATAGGCTTGTGGAAACTCTTGCACATTTGTGCCCTTTTGCGTATAATACGCGCAACCTTGTAAGAGGTCCTTGAGCTGAGAGCGCCCGTCCTCTCAGTTTTTTCTTTACTCGATGTGCAGGCATGCAGCCCTACAGGTATGCACAGCCAACGGCGGGGATTACAAGAGAGGTACTATCATGGTCATGGACAAACCGGTTCACCTCACCGCCGAGGGGAAAGCCAAGCTCGAAGAAGAGCTGCACAACTTGATCGAAGTGCGCCGCCCCGAGGTGGCCTACAGGATACAGCAGGCCAAGCTCGACGGCGACGTCAGCGAGAGTGGCGAATACGAGGACGCCAAGAACGAGCAGGCCTTCATCGAGGGCCGCATCCGCACCCTCGACCATATCTTGCAGCACGCCCAGATCATCTCGGGCCCGCCCAAAGATATGATCGGCCTGGGCTCGCGCGTCACCGTGAAAGACTCCGAAGGCGATACCTATGAGTGGATGATCGTCGGCTCCGCCGAGGCCAACCCCCGCCAGGGCCGCATCTCCAACGAGTCGCCCGTGGGCCAGTCGCTCATGGGCCGCAAGAAAGGCGACAAGGTGCGCGCCAACACCCCCGGCGGCGTCGAAGAATTCTCCATATTGAAAGTCGAATAACGTGCCGGTGCCCGACTGGGTAAGTCAGGAGAGCCGGCCTTGCCCGGCTCTCCTCTTTTTCTTACAATGCAAGGCACCACATCCAGAGGTAACACCTAACCTATGAGAGACTACGCCGAAGACCTGAACATGGGCGAGCAGGAGCGCGTGCGCCTCGCCAAGCTAGCCGAGATGCGCGAGCTTGGCCTCGAACCGTACCCGCCCCGCTCCCATCGCACCCACACCGCATCCCAGGCCCTCGCCGCCTTCGAGGAGTGGGAGGCGGCCAACGCGGGCGCGCAACCCGCCGAGGGGGAGGAGCGCACCAACCCCGTCGCCACGGTGGTGGGCCGCTTGAGGCTGCGCAGGCCCGGCGGCAAAGTCACCTTCGCTCACATCGAGGACGAATCGGGCCGCTTGCAGCTTTTCTTCCGCATCAACGACCTCCAGGAGAAGCCCTGGGACTACGAGGCCGTCAACACCCTGCTCGACCTGGGCGACTTCGTGCAGGCCGAGGGCTTCATGTTCCGCACCCGCACCGGCGAGCCTACCCTGCACGTCCTCAACTACCACCTCATTTCAAAGGCCCTCCAACCCCTCCCCGACAAGTGGCATGGCCTCACCGACACCGAGACCCGCTACCGCCAGCGTTACCTCGACCTCGTGGCCAATGAAGAGGTGCGCGAGACCTTCCGCGTGCGCTCCCGTATGGTCACCTTCATACGTAGCTTCCTCGACGCTCGCGGCTTCCTCGAAGTAGAGACCCCCGTGCTCCAGCCTCTCTACGGAGGCGCCGCCGCCCGCCCCTTCGTCACTCGCCACAATGCCCTCGACCAGGAGCTTTACCTGCGTATCGCGGACGAGCTTTACCTCAAGCGTCTCATAGTGGGCGGCTTCGAGCGCGTGTACGAGATAGGCCACGACTTCCGCAACGAGGGCATTGATATCAAGCACAACCCCGAGTTCACGATGCTCGAGTTGTACCAGGCCTACGCCGACTACAACACCATGATGTCGCTGCTGGAGGAAATGGTCTCAGGCGTGGTGCAGGCGGTCCACGGCAGCTACCAGCTCGAGTACCAGGGCCAGCTGCTAGACTTCACCCCTCCCTGGCCCCGCGTGGACTGGCGCGCCACCCTCCGCGAGCAGTCCGGCATCGATATAGCCGGCTACCCCGATACGCAGGAGTTGGTGGCCCTCGCGCAGAGCAGGGGCGTGGACGTGGAGACCGGGGCCAGCCGCGCCAAGGTGCTGGACGAGTTGCAGGGCCACTTCATCGAGCCGCAATTGGTCCAACCCTCGTTCCTGGTAGACTACCCGGTGGAAGTGTCGCCCCTCGCCAAGCGCAAGCCCGGCGATTCCAGCGTGGTCGAGCGCTTCGAAGCTTTCGTGACCACCTTCGAGATCGCCAACGCCTTCAGCGAGCTAAACGACCCCCTCGACCAGTACGAGCGGTTCCGCGAGCAGGCGGAGGCCGGGCGCGGCGGCGACGAGGAGGCCCACCAGATGGACCTCGACTATGTCACCGCCCTCATGGTCGGCATGCCCCCCACCGGCGGTATGGGCGTGGGCATAGACCGCCTCACCATGGTCCTCACCGACAAGTACTCCATCCGCGACGTGATCCTCTTCCCCCACATGCGCAGGCTGGACTGAGGTTCTTGGCCGTAGACCTGTAGCCAGGGGCGGCTCCTAGCCGTGCGGGGTTATTCCCCGCGATTTGACCCCACACTAGCACCCGCTCGCTCTGCGGACGAACAGCCGACCTTCACGGCTAGAGATTCCGTAGTGGGTCTCATCGGAGTGGCCGGCCACCATCATGAGGAACGCACTAGATTCGGCCTCCCACATTGTGGCGGGGCCGTTGTCGCGCGACATGCCTGCTGCAGGTACCCTCCATTTCGAGCGAAAATCGACACCGTTACCACACGGCTGTAACGCGTCAGCGGCGCGAGGTGTTCGTCAACCCCGAATCCCACACGGTGGCCCTCTGGCCGCAAAGCTACGGGCTTCTCAAAGATTGGTCCGCTTTAATACGATTAATCATTGACAAAGAAGTCATTAAGAGCTACAATCTGTGTGCGCTAGCCCAGCGCTGAGTACATTAACCCGTAATGCTTAAGCCACTGCTTAATGATAGGAGGACCAACCAATGTCCACTACTGACGTCAAAAAGGTG
>DASVQO010000304.1:0-7165 GCA_036389075.1 Chloroflexia bacterium
CGCGTGGCCGACGTGTACGGGCAGCGGCGCATCTACCTCGTGTCGCTGGGGCTGTTCATGCTCGGCTCGATCCTGTGCGCGATTGCCCCTTCGCTGGAGTTCCTCATCGCGGCGCGGGCGTTGCAAGCTATCGGGGGCGGGGCTGTGCTGCCGGTGGGCATGGCGATGGTGCGCCACCTCTTCCGTGAGCAGCGGGTGCCGTTCATGCTGGGCGTGCTCGGGGCCGTGGCGGAGGCGGGCGGAGTAATCGGTCCGCTCTGGGGCGCGCTGGTGATGAAGGGGTTCGACGGCTGGCTGGGGGTAATCGGCTGGCGCTGGATCTTCTGGGTGAACGTGCCCCTATGCCTCCTGTTCGCCTTCCTGGTGTATCGCACGCCTCCCCTGCCTCGCTTCCCCGGCAAGGTGGACTGGGCGGGTGCCGTGCTGCTGGGCATGGGGCTGCTGTCCCTCTCGCTCGGCCTCTCCACATCAGGCACGGTGGGTGCGTGGGCGGGCCTGAACCCGCAGACCACGGCGGGCGCATCGGGCGAGCTTATCACGCCCCAAAGCCTGGCACTGTTCGGCCTCTCGCTCGTGCTGTTCTTGGCCTTCGTGATCTGGCAGCGGCGGGCGTCTACTCCCCTCATCCCGCTGGAACTCTTCTCACGGCGCAACTGGCCCTTCTCGGCGGCCAACATCACCAACTTCATGGTAGGTGCGGCCCTCATCATCACGATGGTCAACGTGCCCCTCTACGTGGCGAGCGTGCTTGACGGCACGGCAGAGCAGGGCGGCTTCATGCTGCTCAGGATGACGGCCCTTATCCCGGTGGGTGCGATAGTGGGCGGTTTGCTGGGGGTGCGGGTGCAGTTCCGGTGGGTGGCCGTGCTCGGCCTCATCGTCACCGCGCTCGGCTTCGGGGAGATGAGCGCCTGGAGCCTGGCCGCGCCCGATACGCCCCTCAACTGGCTGGGGCTTGCGCTCAACGGCCTCGGCTTCGGCCTGCTGGTGTCGCCGGTGACCGCCACGGCCCTCCAATGGGGCGGCCTCAAGCGGGCGGCCCTCTCTGCGGCCTCGGTCAACCTGTCGAGGATGGTGGGGATGATGGTGAGCCTGTCGATACTCACCGTGCTCGGCCTGCACCGCTTCCAGCAGCTAATGACGGCCCACCCCGCGCCCATCGTACCCTTCCAGGGCGAGACCGCCGAGCAGTTCGCCCAGCGCACGGCCGATTACACCGTGGCCTACAAGTCGGCCTCCCTTGAGGTCTATACCTCCGGCTTCCTGATTGCCCTGCTGGTCTGCGTGGTGGGTATAGCCTTCGCCCTCTGGCTGCGCCGCAACCCGGAGTCCGAGGTGGAAACGGGACCAATCTTCTGATTTTGGATTTTGGATTTTAGATTTCGGATTAAGGACTCTTACTAATCTAAAATCCAAAATCTAAAATCCAAAATCGGCTCACGGTTCCAGGAACACCACGTGCTGCGACGTATGCCGTATGTCGCCGTGGCTGCCGGTCGCGCCTGCGGTGTACACGTTGACGAACTTGCCCTCGAAGGCCCAGTGCTCGTCTATGGGGGTGGGCGTGCCTGGTACGGCTTCGTTCTTGTGGCACTGGATGTCGGCGTCGGTGATTTCGAACCAGGCCAGCCCAATCAGGTGGAACTTGGTGTTGTTGCCGCCCCTGCCGTTCGTCTGGTCGAACACGGGGATGAGGAATTGCCTGCCCAGCATGGCGGGGGCTAGCTCCTGGAATACCTGGCAGGTGCTGTTCGTGCTGCCGCTCGACCCCGCGAGCCACCAGCCCGCCATGTAGTCGAAGCGCGGCTCGTAATATGGCCCCTTCAACGGCTCGGCGCTCCCGGTCCAGTACTGGGTCTCACCCTTGGCTCGGTACTCGGTAGCGTGCTCCGAGTCGCCGTAGCCTTTGCTAGCGCACCATTCGCGCCACTGGGCGTTGGTGGTGAGCGATGGGTTGAAGCCGCAGGCGATCCAGGCGTCCACCACGGGGGCGGGGTTGCCGTCTCCGTTGAAGTCCACGTAGCCCCAGTTGCCGGAGCCTCGCTTGGTGCTACCGCTGATGAGCGTGTAAGTCCGTCCCGGCTGTAGCTGAGCCAACCGCTCCGTTTCCGTGAAGAAGCCGATGGGCATGAGGCCGATATTCTGCTGGGTGTTGATGGCGACCCCCATGAAGGCGGTAGCCGAGGCGTTGGCGCTTACCTTGTTGTAGCCAATCACCGACATGAAGAAAGCGTCCGTCTCCGAGCGCGCCGTTACGTAGATACCCCTGGCCCCTATCTTCCACGGCACCATGTTGTTCTTGCCCACCTCGCACGGGCTGTCTGTGCCGCACCCCTCGCCCGAAGGGGCGGTGACCACCTGCTTCTGGTCGTTGACGAAATAGGCCACCAGGTCAGCCGTCTTGGTGAGGATGCCGTTGGCGGTGGCGATGTTCTCTATCTCGGTCCTGATGAGGTCTTCCTTGGCGGCCGAGCCGTTCACGTCGCTGTCGTAGCTCTCGACCATGTCTTCGTACAGGGCGAGCATCTTGCGCGCCCCCGCCAGTGCCGCCGCGTCGGCCCCGTTCTGGGCCTTGCGCCGCTGCTGGTAGTTGGACCCGCCGTCTATCGCCAGGCCCACAACCGCCATCAGCACGAACAGGCTGAGCACGATAATGACCAGCGCCTGCCCGCTGCTCTTGCGTCGAAGCAACGGCGTTTGCGCGCCCCGCGCTGGGGGTGCCGGCCTCCGGGTAGCCAGTGCTCTGCTATGTCTTTGCTTCATCGTGCCGTCCTTGTATCCGCTTTTGCATCAGTTGGGGCAGTCGCTGTAGTATGGCTCGCCGGTGATTACCTGCGAGGCCGACTTAGTAATGGGTATCTGCTTGAGGCCGAGCATATTGGGCAGGAACAGGTCGTCCAGCGTGTAGGTGATGCGCACAGTGATCGTCCTGCCGGGGCAGCGGGCCGAGCAGGTGCCCCCGTAGCCCTCGGTGAACACCTCGATGCGGGCCTGGCTCTGGTCCTGCTTTTCGACTATGAGGCCCCGCTCCTGGGCGACCTTCCGGGCGCGTTCCTGTATGCTCTGGTGGGTGGCCACCGTCTTGGTGAGGATGCACTGCTCGTTGGTGGGGTTGTCGGGGTCTTTGTCGCGGTCGGGGTAGATGGAAGCGTAGGCCGCACCCTCGCCCGCCATGTTGGTCACGATGATCGAGGTATAGTAGGCCCGCCCAAAATCGATAGCGCCCGCGAGCAGCGCCCCCAGGAACAGGCCCATCAGCGCGAACTCCACCAGCGCCTGCCCCTCTGTCTTTGCCCTGCCCTTTGTCGGGGCCTGCCGCTCTTGTAGTTGTATTCGTTTGTGTACTCTGATCGTACTCATACTCTCGCGTCCGCTAATTACAGGAGAAAGCCTCGTTGTAAGTGCCGGGCCAATCTATAACCTCTACGTTTTTGTAGCCCGGCGCGCTGGCAAATATATCCACCGAAACGGTGTCCCCGTTCTTCACATGCCCCGCCGGACACTCCTGGTACGTTCCTGCGCTGACTATCGGCAGGTCCACTCGGTCCACGTACACCTGCGACCGCTCGTTGATATAGACCGTAGCCCATACGACAGCGCCGGGGTCGCTCACAAGCTGTCCATCGGACGACTTCAGCGTCACCTGGATGGTTACAGGCTTGCCGTTTTGCTTCTTGTAGTAGACCTGCACGTTCGTGATGACGAGCGTCTTGGGCGTAGGCGAGGCGGTGGGCGTGCGCGTAAGGGTAGCGGTGGGCGTGTTGGTGGGCGCGACCGTGTTGGTGGGCGCAACCGTGGGGGGCGTGCCGGTGACGGTCGCCGTAGGGGTGCCCGGCGTCTGCGTGGGGGTCGCGGTGTTAGATGTTGGGGTAGGAGTGGCGGTGCCGGTCTCGGTGGGCGTGCGGGTAGGTGTCTCGGTGGCGAACACAAAGGGCGTGGAGCTAGGGGGCACCGTCTCGGTGGGCGTTGCGGTGCCTTCCGGCGTGTAGGTAGGCGCGGGCGTAAAGCTCACGGTGCAGCCGGTCGCCTGGGTCTTGCCGTTTTGCAGGATAGTGCGTGCCGAGCGCATCCTCACGTCCACGCCGTTGGGTGCGAAAGCATCTATGAAGGGCGCGAGGAACTTGTACTTATAGCTCGCCTCGACCACCACCCGGTTGCCTTCCTTGATGACGGTGTCCATGTTGTCCTTAGTAACGGGTATGGGCGTGCCGTCGCCGTTGTCGTACCAGACTGCGATATTGACCTGCGACTTGGGAATGCCGAACAACTTCTCGTGGGATTTGCCCTGGATGTCACACGCGTAGGAAGGGGCCACAAGCTCCGGCACGTAGGTGGGGGTGCCTTTGGCGGCCATCTCGGCGGCCACCTGCGTAGCCTGGGCCGCCGCCACTACCTCGCGCGGGCGGATGATGGCGAAGTGCGAGCCTTCCTGGGCGGCGTTCGTCACCATGCTGTAAGTGAACATGAAGCGCCCCATTTCGATGATGCCGAGGATGAACCAGAAGAGCAGGATGCTGATGAGAGCAAACTCTACCGTGCTCTGCCCCCTGGCGCTCATACGCCCATACCTTCGTGTCAATCTGCTCAGCATATTCATTCAGTCGTTTCAGGTTGCTCTGTATAGTGAGTGGTGCGTCTCGCAGCCAGGGTCGCCCTACCAACCGTTCTCTTGTTCCTGGGAGCACTCTTGTATTTATGCAGACGGGGGACGCTTTTCCTGGCAACGTCACCGGGCAAGCGTCTAATGCCCCCGACAGGGAGCGCACTCTAAGTATAGGCTCCAATCTTCTCACGATGAATGGGAAGTACCTACTAGGTTGAGGCACATAAAAGTCATGCCCCTAATGGGCTACTACCCAAAATTACAGCACCGGGGCAACAGCACCAGCCGGAGACGGAACCGCCAAGACGCCAAGAACGCCAAGAACCACGCCAAGAAGATTAAGGCTGGAGAGTACAAAGAGGACCAGGATACTTGTATCGTACCCTGGTCCTTTTACTTAGAAACACCCTCTTAATCTTGGCGTCGTTCTTGGCGTCCTTGGCGTCTTGGCGGTTCCGTCTCCACGATGTTCCTTTTATCCCCCAGCGTGGGCGGGCTGCGCGGCGAGGGATAGCTCGTCCAGGAGGCGGGTGACGTCGGTGTAGGAGCGCAGGTTGTAGCGGGCGTAAGACTGCACCATGCCCACGCGCAATGAGTAGGCGGTCTCCGGGAGTGCCATGAACAGGTGCTCGTCGGTCCAGTCGTCCCCGATAGCCAGCACGAAGTCGTAGTCGCCGCCGTCCAGCCAGGTGCGGCCCGCCGTGCCCTTGCTCACGCCGGAGGTCTTCACCTCGATTACCTTGTTGCCCTGCAACACCTGCACGTTGATGTTGGCCGTGAAATTCACCAGGTGGTCCAGCAGCTCCTTGGCCCGGCTTGGCCCCAGGTCGGGGTCGGCCCCACGATAGTGCCAGGCGATGGAGAAGTCTTTCTCCTCCAGGAACGAGCCGGGCAGGCGGTTGGCGTACATCTCCAGCACGGGGCGGATGCGCGACTTCCACTCGCTCGTCAGGGGCTGCGACATCGCCCACTCGCCCTCACCCGGCTGTTTGATCCACACCCCGTGCTCGGCCACCATCGCCACGGGCAGGTCGCCAAACCACTTGTCAAGCGTCTCCTTGTCGCGCCCGCTGATAAGCACCACCTGGCTGCCGGGGGTCTCGCACAGGCGAGCGAGCAGTTGCACCACGTCGTCGCCGGGCTTGGCCTGCTGGGGGTCCTTGTTGAAGGGCACCAGGGTGCCGTCGTAGTCTATCAGCAACAGCCTCTTGCTTGCGTAGCGATAGTCCCCCAGCATGCGCTCTCGCACGGTATCGCTCATCAGGCGGGCCTTGAGCTTCTCCTGCGACTCCCTGGTGGCCTGTAGCTGGCCCATGAAGTCCTCCGCCCAATAGGTGATGTCGAAGCGCCTGAGGATGTCTTGCATGCGCCCCATGCGCCGGTCCTGCTCGTCCTGGGGCATTTCGAGGGCTTCCCTGATGGCGTGGGCTATCTCCTCGCGGCTGTTGGGGTTGATGATAATAGCGTCGCCCAACTCCTTGGCCGCCCCCGCGAACTCGCTCAGGATGAGCACGCCGCCGTTGCCGCTGTGGGCGGCCACGTACTCCTTGGCGATGAGGTTCATGCCGTCGCGCAGGGGGGTAATCAGGGCCACGTCGCTTACGTTGTACATCGCGACGAGCAGCGGGAAGGGTATCGACTTGAACTGGTACGTAATGGGCGTCCAGGTGATACTGCCGAACCTGCCGTTCGTGCGGCCCACTATCTCCTCGATGCGCTCCTTCGTCTCCTGGTACCGCTCCACCCCGATGCGCGAGGGCACTATCACCAGCGCCATCATCACCCGCCCGTGCCACTCCGGGTACTCCTCGAGGAAGCGGGCGAAGCCTTCCAGCCGGTTGATAATGCCCTTCGTGTAGTCGAGCCGGTCGATGGAAAGCACCAGCTTGGTGTCCTTCACCGACCTCTGTAGGAGGTTGCGCTCCCGCTCGACCTCCGGCGTGGACACCGCTTCGTGGTAGCGGTTGAAGTCGATGCCCATCGGGAAGGTCTCGACCTTCACCAGCCGGTCGCTCACCAGGATTTCGCCCAGGTTCTGCTCGTACCCAAGCTCCCTCAACACGGTGCGCGAGAAGTACTGCGTGTACTCGTGCGTGTGGAAGCCCACCAGGTCGGCCCCCAGCATGCCTTCCAGTATCTCGGTGGCCCACTTGCGCGGCAGGGTGCGGAATAGCTCGTAGCCGGGGAAGGGGATGTGCAGGAAGAAGCCCACCGTAACGCCCGGCATGCGGTCGCGGATGAGCCGGGGCAGCAGCATAAGCTGGTAGTCGTGCACCCAGATGGTGTCGCCCGGCCTGGCGATGTCCAGCACGGCCTCCGCGAACACCTCGTTTACCGCCTTGTACTGCTCCCAGTACTCCTCGCGGAACTCGGCGTAGGAGGGCAGGTAGTGGAAGAGGGGCCAGATGGTCTTGTTGCAGAAGCCGTGGTAGAACTTCTCCATCGCCGCCTCGTCCACGAAGACGGGGTAGGCGTTGAAGCGGTTGAGGGCTATCGTCTTGAGTTTCTCTTCAGAGTCCTTAGCGACGGTGGCGCCAGGCCAGCCGACCCACAAATAGGGGG
>DASVQO010000305.1:0-5791 GCA_036389075.1 Chloroflexia bacterium
ACCTTCTTCCCCAACTGCCAGACCCCCGCGAGAAGGTAGGGGACAGGCACGGCTTTACAACAGCGCTCTTCGGAGACGTAAACGCCAAGACGCCAAGACGCCAAGTACCACGCCAAGTTAGATTAAGGTTTGGAGAGTACAAAGGGGACCGGGGTACGACATCAAGTACCCTGCTCCTCTTGCTTAGAACACCACCCCTAATCTTGGCGTGGTCCTTGGCGTCTTGGCGTCTTGGCGTTTAGCGTATATTTCTATGTCCCATAACCAGGGCACAGCCCTTGCTCGTAAGCGGCTCCGCACGACAAACCCATACACTGACCACCTACCGACACCCTTTCGAGTGCCCCATTGCACGACGCAGGAAAGGAGCATACTAGATGGTACCGGTTTCCCCTGGTGCGCGGCACGGGTCCGGGGCGGGCAGACCCCTGGGCAGGTGGTCGCTGGCGTTGGCCTCCTTGGTGGTTGCGCTATGCTTGCTGGTGGCGTGGGCGTCCAACGCGGGCGCGGCGGCACCCACTTCGGGTTCGCAGTCACAGGCAGCGCAGACCAACCCCGCAGCCAAGATTTCCAGTAAGCTGCGCGCCCAGTTCAGCGCCGACGCTGACGGCAGGGTCCGCTACCTGGTGGTGCTCAACGAGCAGGCCGACCTGACCAACAACATCCGCGATTGGCAGGCGAAAGGTCGCTACGTCTTCGACAAGCTCGTGCAGACCGCAAACGCCACCCAGCCGCAGGTCGCGGCCTCCCTGCAAACTCAGCAGGCGGCGGGCAACGTGGACCGCTTCAAGAGCTACTACATCATCAACGCCTTCCAGGTGGTGGGCAACCTGGCGTCCGCCGAGAACCTGGCCGCGCTTAGCGAGGTGGGCCACGTGGTGGTCTTCCCCGTCGTGACGCTGGACGAGCCGGTGATGAGGGTTGACGACGTAAAACCCCCGAGCCTGAAAGAGTGGAACGTCGATCTCGTGAACGCACCGCAGGCGTGGGCGCTTGGCTACGACGGCACGGGGGTAACGGTGGGCAGCCTCGACACGGGCACCCGCTGGACGCACGAGGCCCTCAAGACCCGCTACCGGGGCTGGAACGGCACCACCGCCGACCACAACTTCAACTGGTGGGACCCCGTCAGCGGCCAGCCCGCCCCGTACGACGGCGACGGCCACGGCACCCACACGATGGGCACCATCCTGGGCATTGACGTGGAGCCGCCCGCTAACGCTGACATACACATCGGCGTGGCTCCCGGCGCTAAGTGGATATCGAGCAACGGCATCGCGGATGGGGCGGGAAACGCCGACATCATCGAGGCGGGCGAGTTCATGCTCGCCCCGTGGGACCTGAACAAGCAGAACGCCAACCCCGACCTGCGCCCCGTGGTAGTCAGCAACTCCTGGGGATTCGGCGTGAGCACTCCTTTGTGCCCCGGCGGCGACCCCATCGACGGCGAGTTCTTCCGCGATATAGTCAAGGCGTGGGTCGCGGCGGGCATATTCCCCTCCTTCTCGGCGGGCAACGACTTCCCGCACGGCAACCGTATACCCGCCGCATACCCCGAGACCTTCGAGACGGGCGCGCTCTCGCGCTACAACCTCAAGGCTTCGTACAGCAGCGAGGGGCCTTCTTGCTTCGACCTGGGCCAGCACCCGCAAATCATGGCGGGCGGCGGCGACGACGGCCCCGGCCTCGAGGAAGACTTGGTGCGCTCGTCCTACAACACTTCCGATACCACCTATGAATACCTGGCGGGTACCTCTATGGCGCAGCCTGCCACGGCGGGCGCGGTGGCTATACTCAAGCAGGTCAACCCCAACCTCACGATACAGGAGACCTGGTATATCCTGACCAGCACCGCTTCCTTCGATCCCAGTTGGGGCGTGCGGCCCAATCCGCTTTACGGCTGGGGCAAACTTCAGATAGACCAGGCCGTTCTGGCCGCGCGCGCCATGGTACCGCCCACCGTCACGGGCACGCCGCCTACCGCCACTCAGACGAACACACCTACGGTGACACGCACCCCCACCAACACGGTCGAACCTACAGCCACTCCTGCGTGTGCAGTGTCCTATAACAGCACTGATGTGAATAAGCCCATCTTAGATATGGTCCCGGTCCAGTCTACCCTCGTAATTACGAATGGGCAGATTATCGCTGACCTGGATGTGATCAACATCAACATATCGCACACCTGGGCCTCGGACCTGGTAGCCTCACTGCGCAGCCCCTCCGGCACTGAGGTGGAACTCTTCAGCGCGGTATGTGGAGACAACGACTGGACGGCGCAGAATACAGGCTTTACGCTGAGCGACCAGTCCAACATCCTCCTCTGCGATGTTATCCCGCCGAACCAGGGCACCTACAAACCGGAGAACCCGTTGGCTGCTTTCAACGGGCAGTCCTCTACGGGTACGTGGACCCTGACTATCACCGATACCCAGGCCCTGGCTACAGGCAATCTGAACGCCTGGGGCCTGCGCATCGGCAGCAACTCGCCATGCGGCCCTGGCCCCACCAGCACGCCAACCCTTACCGGCACGCCTCCCACCGCCACTCAGACGCTGACCTCCACTGCCACAAGCGTAGTCTCGAACACGCTCACACCATCCGCAATACCATCTCTGACAAGTACAGCCACCACGGTATCGGCCACCAGCACCGTCAGCAGCACGGCGGTGAACACGGTGGTGAGTACGCCCACCCTTACCCGCACAAGCACCCCAACGAGCACGAGCAGCAGCACACGGACTGCGACGGGCACAGCCGTCCCGTCGAGCACCAGGACCTCTACGAGCATAGCCACAACTACAACCACCGCCACGAGCGTGCCCACAGCGTGTACGATCCAGTTCCAGGACGTGCCCCCCTCCTCGGAGGTGAGTTCCTTCTACCCCTTCGTGAGATGCCTTGCTTGTAGAGGGGTGCTGGGCGGCTATCCTTGTGGTGGTGCTAATTCTCAGACCGGGCAACCGGAACCTTGCGGCGCTACAGGCAACCCTTACTTCCGGCCCAACAACAACATCACGAGAGGGCAGATAGCCAAGATCGTGGCTAATGCGGCAGGGTTAGATGAAGAGGTGCAGGGGCAGACGTATGCCGACGTGCAGCCTTCCGACGACCCCTCCTCGTTCTACGTGTACATAGAGAGGCTGACCGCTCACAACGTGATGGGAGGCTACCCTTGTGACACCACTGAGGGCACTGAAGGAGAGCCTTGTGACGGGCAGAACAGGGCGTACTTCAGACCTTCCTCGTACGCTACAAGGGCACAGCTAGCCAAGATAGTGTCTAACGCGGCAGGGTACGTGGACAACGTGGAGGGGCAGACGTTCGCTGACGTACCCCCTCCGGCAGAGGAGAACGACCCTTCCTCGTTCTACCTGTACGTGGAGCGGCTTGCCAAGAGGGGAGTGATAGGAGGGTACCCCTGTGGCGGGAGTGCTGCGGGAGAAGGAGAGGAGTGCGACGAGCAGAACCGCCCGTACTTCCGCCCCTCGAGCCAGGTGACGAGAGCGCAGGCGGCAAAGATCGTGGCTAACACCTTCTATCCCAACTGCCAGACACCCGCCAGAAGGTAACCGCAAGCCTGTATGTGAATAGCTTTAGTGAGAATGACCTCGGCAATGACCCGCCGGGGTCTTTCTCTACTCATGAGAGGCACTGTTTACGCCGTGTGGGGCACTGGAGCGGGCGAGAAGTAGCCGCGGCTCATGCTGTTACGTTCTCCTGGTACCGCCCGATAATATGTATATCTGCCAGGCGTACCCGGTCACCGGCCCAGCGACTCGACATGGTACGCGCCTCCTTGCAAGGGAGTGACGAGGGACTTACCCGGCGCAATGCATGCTGTAGCAACAGAGGAATATAGCGGCCCGCGCGCGGGCCGCAATTACAACTTTCCCGCCCAGGTGACTTCCCTTGTGGGACGCGAGAGGCAGGTAGAGGGTGCATGTGCCACCCTCATGGCACGCCATACCCGGCTGCTCACCGTCACCGGCCCTCCCGGCGTAGGCAAGACCCGGCTGGCGATGCGGGTGGCCTCGCAGGTAGCAGGCTACTTCGCCGATGGCGCTTACTTCGTGCCCCTGTCCACGATTAGCGACCCCGGCCTGGTCGTGGCGAGCCTAGGCCAGGCGCTCGGCATGAAGGAAGCAGGCAGCCAGGCCCTTATATCCCGCCTCAAAGACTTCCTGGCGGACAAGCAGTTGCTGCTTGTGCTCGACAACTTCGAGCAGGTTACGCAGGCCGCCCCCCTCCTGGGCGAGCTCATGGGCGCGGCCCCACGCCTCAAGCTGCTCGTCACCAGCCGGGCGTTGCTGCACCTCTATGGAGAGCACGACTTCCGCCTGCCCCCGCTCGACCTCCCGGACCTCGACCGCTCCCACGACCCCGCCGCGCTTGCCGGCAACGAGGCGGTGCAACTCTTCGTGCAGAGGGCGCGCGCCGCCCGCCCCGACTTCCAACTGAGCGAGGCCAACGCTCATGACGTGGCCGAGATTTGCGTGCGCCTGGCCGGACTGCCCCTCGCGATAGAGCTTGCCGCCGCCCGCACCCGCCTGCTGCCGCCCTCCGTTATCCTGTCCCACCTCCAGGGCCAGGGGCAGCGACTCGCCTTTCTGCGCGGCGGGGCGCGCGATCTGCCCGCCCGCCAGCAGACGTTGCGCGGCGCTATCGAGTGGAGTTACGACCTGCTGGACGATGGGGAGAAAACGCTGCTCGGGCGGCTGGCCGTCTTTGTTGGTAGCTGCACGATAGAGGCTATCGAGGCGGTCTGCTCGCCCCCCAATGGCCCGCCTGCTCCCCCCGATGGCGTCGCAGCCCCCGCGTACCCTGTCCTGTGGTCCGGGCACTCGGCGGATGTGCTGGACCGCCTGGCCTCGCTCGTGGACAAGAGCCTGCTGCGACAGGAGGAGACGCCCGGCGGCGAGGTGCGCTTCAGCATGCTCGAAATGGTGCGCGAGTACTTGCAGGAGCAATTGGAGAAGAGGGGAGAGGCAGAGGAGTTTCGCAAGCGGCACGCCTTCTACTATGCGCGCTTGGCGGAGCTCGCGGAAGGCGAGCTGCTGGCCGAAAGCCGCGCGCGGCAGGTGCAATACCTCGACGTGATGGAATGGGAGCACGATAACCTGCGCGCGGCCCTTGACTGGTGCCGCTACTGCATTAGCAGGCCGGCGCCGCCAAGCGAGGGCGTGGGTCCGGATGAGGCAGGGGTAGACTGGCAGGAGCTGGTCCTCAGTATGGCGGGGCGGCTGTGGGTCTTCTGGGAGGGCCACGGCCACCTGAACGAGGGCGTCCGCCAGATAACCGGCGCGCTTGAAGCCGGCGAGCCAAAGCCCACGCCGGGCCGTGCTATCGCCCTGGTGGGTGTGGGCCGCCTGCTGATGTGGCAGGACCCAGCGTCGGCCAGGCCCTACCTCGAAGAAGGGCTTAGCCTCTGGCGGCAGTTGGGCGGCACCTGGGGCGTGTCGATGGCGCTGCTGGCGCTGGGGCACGTGCTCACCATGCTGGGCGAGCTTGAGGCCGCCCGCACCTGCCTGTACGAATCGCTCGCCATACGCCGGGAGTTGGGGCACCGGATGGGCGTCGCCTCCGCGCTCGATAGCCTGGGCCGCGCCACCCTGCGCATGGGCGACTACGATGGGGCCGAGCGTCTGTTCAAGGAAGGACTCCAGGTGGCGACGGAGGTGGATGAGCCCGTCTCTATGGCTTTCGCTCTGCACGGCCTTGGAGAGGTGGCACAACAGCGCGGCGATTGGGAGCAGGCGACCGTCTATTACCTGCAGAGTATCGATCT
>DASVQO010000306.1:0-7951 GCA_036389075.1 Chloroflexia bacterium
TGGTTGACTATCTCCTGGGTCACGCGCCGGATATCGGCTTCCTTGTCGCCGGTGAGCAGGGGTTTGTAGTCGATGGGCTTTTCGAACGTGCCGCTGAAGGTCCGGTCGCCGGGGTCGCGCAGGGTCCAGCCCACCACGAGGGCCGCCCCGGTCTTGATGGCGATAGCGGCGGGCCCGGCCGGCAGGTAAGCCGTTTCACCGAAGAACTGCACCGGCACGCCCTCTTCCGGCTGCGGGCGGTCGAACAGCAGCAGCACGATCTCGTTACGCTTGAGCGCGGTGAATATCTGCTTGAGCGACCCCGCTTCCAGCGAGATGATTTTCATGCCGTGCTTTTCGCGGGAGCCGTTGATCAGGTCATCCATGCGCTTCGGCTCGAACCGGTCGGCCACGGCGTTGAGAGGAAGGCCGTAGTGCCCCAGCAGCGCGCCCGCGTGGTCCCAGTTGCCGATGTGGCCGCTGACCACGACTACGCCTTTGCCGCCGGCCAGCGCGCTTTCAAGGTGCTCCATGCCGTTCTTGGTGGCGATGGCGTCGTCTATCTCGCTGAAACTCAGGTGCGGGAAGCGCAGGAAGTCCACCAACGTCTTGGCATAGTTGCGAAACGAATCGCGGGCCTTCTCCTTGACCAACTGCCAGCTAGCCTGCTTGCCCATCACCCGCCGCGTATTACTGACCGCGTTAGCCGCGTGCCGCTTCCAGGTGAGATAGATGAAGTCGCCCACCAGGGTACCAATCCAGTACCCGATGCGCAACGGCACCCTGTAAGACAGGTAGCTGAACACCCGGTAAGTCCGGTAGCGTATCCCCTGCCAGACGTAATTCAGCGCCCGTTTCACGAAGTCCATAGTCCCCCCTTCGGGAATTCTTAATTTTTAATTCTTAATTCTTAATTGAGGACACAGTCCGGTGATTTGTACAGCAGACCCTGCCAGCGAGAACCTCAATTAAGAATTAAGAATTAAGAATTAAAAATTAGCGCAGCTACTTCTTCCTTCCGTTGGTAGCGGCGAGGGCGTCGGCTACGTCGGATGCGGGGACGACCTCGGCTACCAGGTCGGGGGTGCCGTCGGAACTGGGCATCGGCTCGGGCTGGGTGACGGCGTCGGCGCGGGCGGACATAAGCTCTTCGTTGCGGCCGCGCTTGCCCGCGTACTGCACGATGAAGTCCTCCACCGAGTCGTGCGCCACGTCGTCGGTGTACTGCACGGGCGGGCTTTTCATGAAGTAGGAGGACGGGGCTTCCAACGCGCCGCTCACGCCGTTCTCCAACGCCAGCTTGATGCAGCGTATGGCGTCTATCACCACGCCCGCCGAGTTGGGCGAGTCCCACACCTCGAGCTTGAGCTCCATGTTCAGGGGCACGTCACCGAAGGTGGTACCCTCGATGCGGATGTGGCACCACTTGCGGTCCTCCAGCCAGGGCACGTAGTCCGAGGGGCCGACGTGGACGTTGTTCTCGCCCAGGTCGTAGTCTAGCTGCGAGGTGACGGCGTTGGTCTTGGAGATCTTCTTCGACTCGAGGCGGGAGCGTTCGAGCATGTTGTAGAAGTCCATGTTGCCGCCGAAGTTCAGCTGGTAGGTGCGGTCGATGCGCACGCCGCGCTCGCGGAAGAGGCGGGTGAGCACGCGGTGGGTGATGGTAGCGCCCACCTGGCTCTTGATGTCGTCGCCGATGATGGGGAGGCCGCGGTCCTCGAACCGCTTGCGCCAGTACTCTTCCCTCGCGATGAACACGGGGATGCAGTTGATGAAGCCCACGCCCGCTTCAAGCGCCTGCTCGACGTACCACTTGGTAGCCATCTCGGAGCCTACAGGCAGGTAGTTGATGATTACATCGGTCTTGGTGTCCCGCAGTATCTTCACGATGTCGGCGGTCTGGCCGGGGGCCTTCTCGATCACGGTAGAGAGGTACTGGCCAAGCCCGTCGTGGGTCATGCCACGGTGCACGGTCACGCCGGAGTGGGGCACGTCGCTGAACTTGATCGTGTTGTTGGGGGAGACGAAAATAGCCTCCGACAGGTCCTTGCCGACCTTGTTCTTGTCCACGTCGAAGGCGGCGCTGAACTCGATGTCGCTGACGTGGTAGCCCCCCAGGCGGGTGTGCATGAGGCCGGGGATAAGCTGGTCGTCCTGGGCGTTCTTGTAGTACTCCACACCCTGCACGAGCGACGAAGCGCAGTTCCCCACACCGATGATAGCAACCCTAATCTTCTTCTTTGCCATTGGTTGTATGTTCTCCTTTTGAAAGTGGTTAGTGGCTAGTGGTTAGTGGTTAGATAAGAGGTCTCTAACCACTAACCACCAGCCACTAACCACTAGAAGTTCGTTACCCACTGGAACAGTTCGCGGTACTCTTTGATGCGGTCTCTATCGAGGCGATAGATGCGCTGGCGGCCCTGGTGAGTGGGCTTCACGAGGCGTGCGCGCTTGAGGATGTGCAGGTGCCAGGAGGTGAGGGGCTGGGAGAGCATGAGCCTGTCGGACAGGTCGAGCACGCTGAGGCCGTCCACGTTGGAAAGCTCCTGTAGGATGGCGATGCGGTTGGTGTCGGCGATAGCCTTGAGGAACGGCTTGAGGGCTTCAATAGAGGCCGCCTGTTCCTCCGACAGTACCGGCGGCACAAGCTCGCTCACGCGGGCCTTCCTGGCTTTCTTGCCCTTCTCCGGCTCGGCCTTCACGCCGCCCAGCGTCGGTATGCTACGGTCCAATGCTTCCAATTTACCCCTTCCCGGTGCGTTTGCACAGATGATGCATAAAGCATCGTTTATATAGTAATACATTTATATATGGGTTGTCAAGGAAGAAAGAGGGAGTCAAATGCTCCGCCCCGCGAATGAGCCAGGGTCGCGGGGCGGAGCAGGTGGCGAAGATGCCGGCCCTGGCAGGTGCGTTTGGTATAATCGGAGTGAAGTAGAGAAGAAGTGCTTTATAGAGGGCCTGTCCATGTCTCATGTTCCTGCTAGAGTTTCACGGCGCGGGAATCGCCTGGCTATTGCGGCGGCTTTAGTGGCCCTGGCGCTGGTCGTCGCGGGGTGCTTGCTGGCGGCGATAGTGGGGCCGGGTCTGTTGGCGCGGCTGTTCCCCGGATTGGCGTTGCTATTTACAGGCGAGATGTCCCTGCATACCGAACCTGCGAAGAGTTCCGGCCCTTCGCGACCCTTTACCGAGATATGGGACGTGGCTCACAACGAGGCCTTGCGCATAGACCCCGGGGCCGTTCTGAGCTATGTCAGAGCTTCGTCCGTCGGCTCCCACGGGGGGGTGGCGTACTCAGGGCCGCTCACGGGTAGCCTGGAGCTCGACTTTGAGTTCGCAAGACCGGACGGCAGGGACATCTCCATATATTTCGAGGATGCCGACCCTGCCTCTACGCTGACTTCGAGTACTATCCACGACACAGTTCAGCCGGACGATGACTTCCGCTACCAGGAGGCGCTTCAGAGTTCCCCCGAAAAGCAGCGCCGGTTGAAATCGTACAAGCTGTCGCCCCGAGACGCGGTAGCTCGCACCTGGGACGACGCGCAGGAGTACGCCAGGAAAAACGGACTCCCCGGCAGCCAGGTGCTCCCGCATATTACTATGAACAAGACCAAGGACGGGCATGCAGCCTGGGACGTGGGCTACTGGTATGAGCCTCCCAAGAAGTCTATATCCCTGAGCGAGATTTTCGATGTGAGCGGCGGCGTGGTCTACTACACCGTGGACGGGGAAACGGGCGAGATTGTCAGGCGCGAGTACCAGACGATCGAGCCGACACGCACACCCTCACCATAACCGTGTAGCTGTCCTTCTGTCCTTGTACCAAGGCCGGGTGATAGAAACGGGAGAAGGGCGCGGGGCAGCCTCCCCGGCAAAATCGCAGAGGGGTGGCACACCGCCGCCCCTTTTGCTCGTCAGTCTATTGAAGCCGCAAACCGGCCATCCAAAATTCTCCATGAGCCAGGCTGTATAACATTGGGAGGGCGGTTGCCCGACCTGGCCTTCCTGTCGCTGGGACATCTGTCTTTAGGGGCACCCGTACATATCTGCTATTCCAACAGAGAGGCAAAGCGCATAAGATAAATAGGGACTTTACCCCGGAGATATATACTCGTGCTCTATAGCAAACTGCTCCTCATCATTCTGTCAGCCCTCTTTCTACTCACCGGTTGTGCTACCGACCCCGTCGATAACCCACGATTGGAGGCGACTGTAGCATCTTCTAGCGCTACAGCTCCCGGCCCGCAGGCAACTGCTACCGGCACGCCTACCAGTAAACCAACACCCGGCAGGTCGCGCGATGCGGCTACCAAACAGCCAACGGGAACTGACCCCGACCTCAAAGCGGGATTCCCCATTGGTTTAGGTTTCGACCTGGGCCCGACGTATAAGACCAGTACGCTCATTGGAAACCTGGACGCCGATCCCCAACTGGAGGTCTTAGTCAGCCAGAAGGTCCCCAATGTAGCGGCCCGTGATGTTTGGGCGTACAACGTAGATGGGTCTGTTGTGAAGGGCTGGCCCGTAAGGGGGGCCCACTGGGTGCACGCCGCTCTAGGGAGGCTCACTAGCTCGCCCGATATATTTTCGCCGGTGCTCCCCGCTCTAACGGGACTGGAGGTTGTCGAACGTCGGGGCCAATCTACGGCAGTATTCACCTACAGCCTGGCCGCCTACTCCGCTTCGGCAGCGCCGTTGCCTGGCTGGCCCGTAGGGTCGCAACCGGGCGATGGCAACAGCACCCCCTACGGGAACCCCGGCCTGGCAGACCTGGACGCCGATGGCCGCGATGAAGTCATCATTAGAGGCGGCGCGGGCATCGAGATTTACGGGGTGGATGGCAAATCTTTGCTGTCATCCCCTATCCCCGCTGACAACTTTGCCCTGGGCGATCTTAACTCTGACAAGCGGGCAGAGATCGTCGGGGACGGGGTGAGCGCGCTCGTGGCGGCCTTTGGCGCGGATGGCAGGCCGCTACCAGGCTTTGTACCTCCTGCCCGGCCAACCCCGTTGAGCAGCGTCGGCAATTACCCTGTAATCGGAGATGTAGACGGCGACGGCGTGCCGGAAATCGTTGTTGTGTTCTCAGTCCCTCCCGGGCCCGACGTAGATGCAACCGTAGGCTTTCCTTTCCGGATCTTTGTAATATCGAATACTGGTGCCATCAAGCGTGAGATAACGTTCGTAGCTATGGGACAGGTCAGCGGGTTCAACCTCGTCCTGGGCGACCTGGATTGCGATGGGGGTGCTGAGATTATCTTGCAAACAGCCTATGCCTTACACGCCTGGAAGGGCGATGGCTCGGCAATGCCTGGCTGGCCGCAGGTAATAACCTCACCCAAAGATGGGCTATCCGGAGGTATGTTCGGCTCCTCCCCACCGGTGGTTGGCGACATAGATGGGGATTTCAGCCCGGAAGTAGTGACTATCGTGGCGCGCGGCGGTGGCTATAGCGATACCGACTTGCGCGCGTACAGCCACGACGGCCAAATGCTACCCCGTTTCCCTAAGTTGCTCTACCTGGGCGTAACTGCTTCGCCCGCCATTGCAGACATCGATGCCGACGGCAGGAACGAGATAGTAGTTGCCTCCGCGCACATGCACACGTTCGACCAGCCAACACCGCCAGATAGCATCTGGGCGTTCGACCTGAAGAGCGCTTCACCATACGGGAACGTACAGTGGGGCCAGTACATGGGCGGGCCGCAGCACGCGGGCTATTACGACGCGCGCGTGCAAGGTTGCAAGAGGTAAGCTCGCTATCTTCAGTCTGATAGGAGCGAAGGAGGGGCGGCACACAGCCGCCCTCTTTGATTCGCTGAATTGTAGAACCGCGAGCCAAGCTATGGAGCCTTCCATCTGCAACTCGATGAGCCTGTTCAGCTCTACCGCGTATTCGAGGGGTATCTCCTTGGTGATAGGCTCTACGAAGCCGTTGACGACCAGGGTCGTGTCCTCGTTATTGCTTCCCAGCCGCCTTGTTTTGCCGGACCGGCCCCGCCCGCAACTTACCGGCGGCACAATTCGTTTAGGCATTGTGCCCGAAGGTCTCGCGGCATTTGATTTGCCTATCAATAAGAAACTAGATAAGGGACGGCAACGTGATGGAAGGTGTAGGGAAGAGCTCGCTCGAAGGTGAAAGATTAGGGAGAGAAGGCAGCGGATGTATGTGGCTGGTCTTGTGGACCTCTGCCATCATGCTCGTTAGCATCTTCTGGGTAATACAGAACACCTGGCTAAGCAGCGCCGGGGTTTATATAGAAGCTAACTACAGCATTGGAGAGATAGGCCGCACCGAGTACGAGAGGCAGATGGGGAACTGGCACGCCGCTCGATTTCAATTCGCGACCACCTGGTTCGCGGTCTGGCTGGCCGGTGTACTGGTTATTAGCCTGCTCAACCGCCGCAAGCCGCGCCCGGCAAACAATTCTGCCAGGCAAGGGACAGTAGTATAGAACGGAATACAATGGGCTATCAGCTTACACTTTGAGTAACCACATGTGCCGCCATGCTGCTCCTGATTCTGTCCAGCACCAGGCCGAACACGATAGAACCGGACTAGCAGGACCGGCTGCATAGGGCGGTGTTCCAGGTATGTAATCAAGAGGGGCGGCTGTGTGCCGCCCCTCTTGATTTGCTAAGTTGTCTCTCTACAAATTAGCCAATAGAGCCATCCATCTGCAACTCGATGAGCCTGTTCAGTTCCACTGCGTACTCGAGGGGTATCTCCTTGGTGATAGGCTCTACGAAGCCGTTGACGACCATGGCCGTGGCCTCGTTCTCCGAGATGCCTCGCGACATCAGGTAGAATAGCTGGTCCTCGCCTACCTTGGACACGGTGGCCTCGTGCTGCACCGTGGTGGAGCTGTTGGCTACGTTGATCGTGGGGTAGGTGTCCGAGCGTTCACCGAGCGTGGGGCACCAATTCCTGGGCATATCTCCTACAATCGTCCAACAGTACCCCAAGGCTATTCCGCTCCTCATCACTCGTATACGAGCTAGCCAGCGCGTTCTGTATGGCCTCCTCCGCACGCTTGAAGTCCTGGTAAGCCTCACTGTAGCGCCTCAGGCCGCGTAGAGCAAGCGCTCTGGCCCTGTGTATGTCGGGTATTAGCGAGGGACCTGTTGGGGCCACGTGAGGTATAGCTTTGGTAGCCAGGTCGCAGTAGGCAAGAGCTTCGTCCCAGGTACCCTCGTTCATTAGCTCGAATGCTTTAGTTACAGCCAGGTGACTCAGAGGGATTGAAAGTAGCACCAGCAGGTAATCAGATCGCGGGCTTGTGGGTGGCATGGCAATTATAGGCATGATATCAGCATAGAATCCGAGCCTGTCAAGTGGATCAAGTTGTTCAGCACAATCGGCAAATTCCTCCAATTCATCTAAACTGAACCTCATCGTTCGATCCATTCCTACCTTCAACTCGGCAAGTGCCGCCGCCAGCTGTTGTACGTACTGCTCTCTATCGATTTTGCCGTCCACCAACTCGGCCACAGCTGCCACAACTTCTTCACCAAGCTGGCGAGCACTCTTACGTTTCCGAAACCAGGACATGTCTCGTCCCCTCCACCTCACGCGGACCGCCTTCATGAGCATGAAGGCCTGGATATCACTGGGCGGCCCGTGCGCGTTTCACACCATTGAGGTACATCTCTCGGAATTCCATAAAGGCGCTTGTCATTACCTCCTCAACATTGGGTATTGCGCGCCTCATAAATTGCTCGATATCGGCTTGAGGGCTACCCTGTTCGTTCATCTTGATGAATTCGTCCGTATATCTTGGATCCATGTTGTCGATCAAAACTATAGCGATAAAATTGTCCAGGCGTACATAAAGGTCTTGTATCGCCTCCTCTTTCATTTCAGGGATGAGATCAAAGCTGGACATATCCGCGTCTTCCAGCAAAGCCTCCAGGTATGAGCGAGTTTCAGCAGGAATAGTGATATTTAGTTTCTGTTGCTGCGAATCAG
>DASVQO010000307.1:0-2666 GCA_036389075.1 Chloroflexia bacterium
GGAGCGGGCGGACTAATAGCTTCAACGTGCAGAAGCAGCAGTCGGGGTCGGGTTGGAGCACCAGTCTCACGCCCTCCAACACCGGGACCATGCCCAACGAGAGTTCGGTGCCGGTCACCCTCACGGTGAACGTGCCTTCCAACGCCCGGCTCGGTGATAGCGAAGTGGTGACCATCAGCGCCTCATCCGACCTGCCGGTGCCGGGCAGCTACTACGGCGAGCAGGTAGTGACCACCACGGCGGGCGTGTGGGTCAACCGCACCGACTTGCAACAGCCGCGCAGCCGCTCCGCCGCCGTGAGTTTCGGCAGCCAGGGCCATGTCTACGTGCTCGGCGGCGAGAACCCCGACGGGGACACCGATTTGCCGGTGGAGCTTTACGATAGCCTGGGCAACCGTTGGTACGCACGCGCGCACCTGGCTCAGCCGGTCTCCAACGCGGGAGCGGCGGTAATCGGTGACGCTATCTACGTGGTGGGCGGCACCAGCGGGGCCGCGGCGCAGAATACGTTGCAGGTCTACCGGCCGGGTACGGACACGGCGGAGATAGTGAGCACCGACCCGCTGCCCCAAGCGCGCTTCGGGGCCGGCGTGGTGGCGGTGAACGGCAAGCTTTACGTAATAGGCGGCGCGGACTCAGACCAGATAGGCACCAATACGGTGTTCGAGTACGACCCCGCGCTCCCGGCGGGGAGCCGCTGGCGGTCGAGGTCTGCCATGCCCACGGCGCGCATGTACCTGGGCGCGTCGGCTGTGGACGGCACGATTTACGCGGTGGGTGGCGCGGCCCGTGCGGTGCCAGTGACGGACCTGGCTACGGTGGAGGCTTACAACCCCGGCGCGAATAGCTGGACCACGCTGGCTTCTATGAGCCGGGGCAGAGCCGGGGTGGCGGTCGTGGGCGTCAATTCGAGCGACCCCGGCTGTGGGGCGCGCCTGTACGCCCTGGGCGGCGGCTACACTCAGCCCACCGCCACAGGTGAGGTGTACGACCCTTCCACGGGCAAGTGGCGGCCTCTCTCGAACATGGGACTCGCCCGCCGCACGCATGCCGCCGCTTACAACCCGTACACGAAGTCGCTGATGGTCTTCGGTGGGTGGATCAACAACGTCGAGAGCGAGGTAGAGTCGATCTCCTGCATGGCGGGCGTTACGTATTGCGAGGCGGGGTTCGGGGACGTGCCGCCCGACAGCCCGTTCTACGCATACGTGCGTTGCCTGGCGTGTCGCAGCATCATTGGCGGCTACGCTGACGGCACGTTCGGCCCGAACAACCCCGTGACACGAGGGCAGCTATCGAAGATCGTGAGCAACGCGGCGGGCTTCAGCGAGGAGCATGAAGGCCAGACCTACCAGGACGTGCCGCCCGACAGCCCCTTCTACATCTGGGTGGAGCGGCTGTCGAGTCGCTCGATCATAGGTGGGTACCCGTGCGGCGAGCCGGGGGAGTCGTGCGAGCCGCAGGGGAGAGCATACTTCCGCCCGAACGCCAATTCGACGCGCGGGCAGATTACCAAGATCGTGGCGAACGCGGCGGGCTTCAACGAGCCGGTGCCCGCGGGCAGCCAGACCTTCGCGGACGTGGCCCCCGGCAGCCCGTTCTACGAGTACGTGCAGCGCCTGACCAGCCGCGACGTCATGGCGGGGTACCCGTGCGGAGGAGCGGGGGAGGCGTGCGACGGGCAAGCCCGACCCTACTTCCGCCCCAACGCCAACGCCACGCGGGGCCAAATCTCCAAGATAGTAGCCAACACCTTCTTCCCCGGCTGCGAAACCTCCACACGTCCCTCTAATTAGGAGACGCTAAACGCCAAGACGCCAAGACGCCAAGAACCACGCCAAGTTAAGGACGGTGTGTCAGGTACAAAGGGGACCAGAGTACGTAATGTCGTCGTACCCTGGTCCTCTTTGCACTCTCCAAGCCCTAATATCTTGGCGTGGTTCTTGGCGTCTTGGCATCTTGGCGTTTAGCGTCTCCTACGAGTCGCCGCGTTCTTTGGCTGTGTAGATGTAGGGGGTGAGGAGCCAGTCGTAGTCGAAGAGTTCGTTGTCGTTGAAGAAGCGGGGGACCTCGGCCTGGGCGGTTTCGAGGGAGTCGGAGGCGTGCACGAGGTTGGCCTGGATGCTCATGGCGTAGTCGCCCCGGATGGTGCCGGGGTCGGCCTCGCGGGCGAGGGTCTTGCCGCACATGGCGCGCACGGCCTGCACGCAATCGACGCCCTCCCAGCAGGTAGCTATCACGGGGGTGCGCATCATAAACTGCTTGATGTCGCCGAAGAACGGCAGGTGGTTCAGGTGCGAATAGTGCTCGTCGAGCAGGGCATTGTCAAGCTGCATCATCTTCATACCGGCCAGCTTGAGGCCCTTGCGCTCGAACCGGCCAATGATCTCTCCCAACAGTCCGCGCTGCACCGCGTCCGGCTTGAGCAGCACCAGTGTTCTCTCCATCGGTTAGTCTCCTGGGTAGCTAGTTTTGTGACGTAGTCGGCAGGGATTATAACACATGGAGAGGTAGTGGGTCAGGCGGGAGTGACTGCGGGCGCGCCGGGGATAGCTTGCAATAGCCCTGTGCGGGTGCCCCGCATGACGCCCTGTGGCTGAAGCCACGGGCTGAGAAGGGGCAAAGTCCCCTGCGGGGACTAAGGAACGTGAGGGTAGTCTACCAGT
>DASVQO010000308.1:0-26436 GCA_036389075.1 Chloroflexia bacterium
TAGAGGATGTCCAGGCATACGTCGAGGCCGATGAAGTCGGCCAGGGTGAGGGGGCCCATCGGGTGGTTCATGCCGAACTTCATCACCGTGTCGATGTCCTCCTTGGAGGCCACGCCCTCGAACAGCGCGAACACCGCTTCGTTTATCATCGGCATGAGGATGCGGTTGGAGACGAAGCCGGGGTAGTCCTTGACTTCAACGGGCGTCTTGCCTAGGCTTACCGCGAGCTCGCGCACGGTCTGGTACGTCTGGTCGCTGGTGGCGAGGCCACGGATGATCTCGACCAGCGACATCAGGGGCACCGGGTTGAAGAAGTGCATGCCGATGAAGCGGTCGGGGCGTTTGGTGACGGCGGCGAGGCGGGTAATGTCGATTGAGGAGGTGTTAGAGGCCAGCAAGGCTTCCGGGCGCAGCAGCCCGTCAAGCTCCAGGAACGCCGCCGACTTGGCCTCGAAGTTCTCGAAGATCGCCTCCACGACGAGGTCGCAGCCGGCGAGGTCGCGCAGCTCCGTGGTGGTGTTGATGCGAGAGAGGGCGGCGGCGCTGTCGTCGGCTGTGATCTTGCCCTTCTCCACGAACTTGCCGAGGCTCTTCTGGATCGAGGCGATGCCGCGCTCCAGGGGCAACTGGCCCACGTCTCGCATCAATACATCGTACCCGGAAGCGGCGAACGCCTGGGCGATGCCGTTGCCCATCGTGCCCGCTCCCAGTACACCTACTTTGTGTACTTCCATGCTTTGCGGCCTCCGGTTCTAAATGTGTGCTCTTGTGGCGCGTGCGACAAACCGTCCGGCGACTATGCCAGTAGCTCTACGAACTGAGGCAGGGGCGCGCCTACCAGGGGCAAGGCGTAGTCGATGAAGGCGTCCGTGACGAAGTTGCCTTCCTCGGTGTGGAAGTCGGCGGGCAGGCGTTTCTCGACGTTGGCTATCTGCTCCAGGTCGGCCATGCCAATCGTACAGCGATAGGTGGGGCCTTCCGCCCGCTCGAGGATCACCATCTGGTCGGTGGTGCCCGCGAGCGCGCCCCTGACCGCCGCCCTGCCGCACTCCTCGGCCTCTATGAGGTCTACCTCGCTCATGTGGGCCTGGGACATGCGCTGCAAGGTTCCCGGCTGGTCCAATCGCGCCCGCAGGTCGAGACGGCCGGTGATAAGCTGGCGCAGCACCGTGCCCGCGCTGGTGCCCCTGTAGTAGACGTGGCCGAAGTCGTCCACGAAATCGGGTTTGACGTTACCCTGCTGGCCCCCGTTCAAGGCTTCCATGCCCGCCACCGCGAAGGGCCGGCCGTCCCGGGCGCGCAGGTTCTCCGACATCACGATGACCACCTGCCCCCTCGCCTGGTAGGCCGCCTGCACTTCTTGCAGGATCTCGTCAACGTCCTTGGGGCATTCGGGGATGTAAATGAGGTTGGGGGTCTCCCAGCCGGTGGCCCTAGCCAGGCCGGAGGCCGCCGCCAGCCAGCCCGCGTGCCGCCCCATCGTTTCGAGGATCTTCACCGGGTATATGTCCGGCATAGCCCTCGTGTCCAGCGTGGTTTCCAGCGTGGCGATGGCTATGAAGCGGGCCGCCGAGCCGTAACCCGGGCAGTGGTCGGTGACGGGCAGGTCGTTGTCAATCGTCTTGGGTATGGCGATGACCTTGAGGTCCACCCCCTGCTCCATCGCGGCGGTCGCCAGCCTGTGGGACGTATCCGCCGAGTCGTTGCCGCCTATGTAGACCATGTGACCGACCCCGTGCTCTTGCAGGGTAGACATAGCCAGGGGGATGTCGGCGTCGGTGAGGTGGTAGCGGCACGAGCCGAGGGCGGCGGAGGGGGTCTGCTGGAGGGCGGGTAGCACCTCGGTGGGCAGGTTGCTCAGGTCCACGAGGTCTCCAGAGAGGAGGCCGCGTATGCCATAGCGCATGCCGTAGATGCGCCTGATGCCCTGCGACCTGGCCTCTCGGAGCACGCCCACGAGCGACGAATTGATAGCGGCGGTTGGCCCGCCAGACTGGCCGACGATAAGGGTGGTGGGTCTGGTGGCTTCGTGAGCAGGGGGCTGCTCGTCGGCGGGGGTCTGGTCCATTGGCGTCCGCGCTCCATACAAGGCATTGGGAAGTCCTGGGCCACCGCTTTTATCAGCCCTCGTGCTGTGGGCGCAGGCACAATATCATACCACAGGGCAGGGAAAGGGACAAGATTGGTGTGTGGCCGCAGCACATAGTGGTGGTTCCCTACAGGGGAGTGGAACTAGACTCGACAATACCTATCGCATAGTGACAAAAAGAACAACTTTTAGACCGATAGAGCATTGACAGCCGGTCAAAATTCTGCTATCCTCCAGATGGGTCTGCCCTTCATGACCACTACCTCCACGGCAACCCGCCCCGACAAAGTAAAGTGAATAAATCCCTGGCTTACCTGGCTCCGTAGCTTTGCTCACCGGCGTTGTTCGGTTTCCCCGCGCTCAATTGCAGGGACTGCATTTGCTGTTACGAAGCGCGGTGAGTGTCGTCGCCCGGCGGCACTCGACAGGTGGCTGTCGGACTGATTTACCACCGAGCTTTATCGCCACTATATAACCCTCAACGGTCTGCTTTATTGCGAAAGGAAGCCTCAATGGGTAACGTTTACGTCTTCAATGCCACCACCAACGACATGTCACTGTTCCTCAACAATCACCCCGTAACCGGTACTCTCACCGGAGCTGCTCAAGCGACCAGCTACAAGCCGAACGTGGTGTCGATCCCCCGCGTGCCCGGCAGTGGGAACCCCCAGATCGCCAGCTTTGGCGGCCAGAACACCCTTATCGTCGTTTTCCCCGCGGGTGGGTCCCAGCAGTACAACGTGAACGTCAACCAGACCCTGCAGAACCAGCAGGCCACCGACCTGCAGCTCTACATCTTCTATACGGACGCAGTGCTCGTGTCGCCCGGGGCGCAGCAGGACAACTCGTCCGGCGAGTCATCCGTGCTCCAGGGCGAAGCAGTACCGGCGGGCCAGGTGCCTGGCGGCGGTGGGTCTGATGGCGGCTCCGATAGCGGCTCCGGCGGGTCTGATGGCGGCTCCGGCGGCGGGTCGGAGAGCTAGTCCCACCCTGCGTCGAGCGTACACCTCGACACCCATCAAACATGAGCAAGCCGTGACGCCAACTGGCGGCGGAAGCTGCCTGTGGCATCGTGGTTTGCTCATGTTTTGCTTGATGCGCGCAGGACCCGCTCCTAGAGGGGGTCCAGGGCTGCTATTAGTTGCGGCCTGCTGCCGGCTCACGGTTACAGCTCAGGGAAGGGGACTTCCATGGTTGGCGATACCGCCGTTACTCCGGGGTACGTATTTGTGTTCAATGGGACCGCGAACACGGTGACGTTGACGCTCAACTCGCATCCCGTAGCCAATGGCACCCTCAACGGGACCAACGTCTCTTCAAAGTACAAGCCCAACGTGGTCGCCGTCAGGCGCGTCTCCGGCAGTGGGAACCCCCAGGTCGCTCAATTCGGCGGGCAGAACCAGCTTGTGGTCGGCTTCCCTACGGGCGGGTCCGTCCAGTACGAAGTTGACACCAACACGTATCTGCAAAACCAGATAGGGTTCAGCCTGCAATTATACATCTTCTATTCCGTCGTGGTCCTTGTGTGGCCTGGGCAGCAGGAAAGCCAGCCCGGTCAGTCCCAGGTGCTAACTCCGCAGTCCATAAGCCTGCCTGGAGAGTCGCAGCCCCTACTCTAACACGATGGTGCTCGCGACACCGGCGACCGGGCCACGGCAGCCCCTACCCCGGTGCTAGTCCGCGCTGACACCAATGGTGGCTAGCCAACGCGGGATGGCAAACCGGGCACCTGAAGGCCCGCTTGCCACCGCCAGATCAGCAAAAAGGAGGCGCGCAAGCCGGGTCGGTTACAACCCGCTCGACTTGGCGCACGATGAGCATGACAGATGTTTCGATAAGCGGGAACGGCAGCTACCAGATCTACCCGTCCTTCCCGGGCACCGACTCGGGCTGCCAGGACGCGACTTTTCTCCTGCCACCTTCCCAGTTCACCTATCCAAATACGATTACCTGGACTATCTCGCTGATCTACAACGGCCCGGCCTCGGTGCCATCGGGGTATAGCAACGACGATTTCGCACTAGCCTTTCAGCAGCCCGGCAGCACGCCCCAGTCGGTCCTTGTACAGATTACCCTCAAGGGCACCGACCAGAACCCGAAGGCCAACATGTGGGCCTGTGCGCCCACCGCCCGGACCGCCCTGATGGCGCACTTCGTCGATTTCCTGACCCAGATCGAAAAGCAGTTCGAGTTGACCGGGTTGCTCGTACCAGGATCGACCTTCCGCATCGGTCAGCAGATTGCCGACAATATACCAGCGCCCCTGTTAGAGACCCTCTTTTACCGTTACTCTTTCACGCCCGGTTTCGCACCCGGTACGCTCCCCTGCGTGGACGTGCGCCCCGGCATGCGCCTGCGCGTCGAGACCCAGGTGAGCCAGTTCCTCACTCCCGACTCCCCGATGAACGGGTACGTCGGAGGCGGTACGTTCTACTACCAGGTCAATTCGGTCCCCGCCGGTAACGGCACTCGCGTGGTCGCCTTCGACCCGTTCCTCGGCACGATCAAGGCGCCGTCGGTCCAGGGTACTGCAAGCTCCCCACTGGTCGCGGGGGGCCTGATCGACCTACAACTGGCTGCCGGGGCATTTCCCTACTGGCGCCTGTTTTACCCCTCGTCGGTGCAGTCACCCCTGCAATCCGGCGACACGGACGTAACCGACAACGTGACCCTGGTTGGCGCTCAGACCCTGGAAGCCCTCGGTACGATTACGCAGGACCAGCCGTCTGCTACCACCTGCGCCGCCACCGGTGTCGGTTGCACCGTCTTCCTCGGACGCACTATCGCCGTGCCGGAGATACCTGTGTGGATCGTTGACAACCTCTACCACCTGCCCGCGCTCCAATACGTGCCGGTCGGCACGACGCTGGCGAACCTGGTGGAGAGATTCATTCCGCTGCCGGTCGACCCCAACCAGGCCTGGTCGGTCGTCAACACCAACCGGATTTCGACCGCGCTGGGGTCCCTCGGGAGCGTGCCCATCAACCCGGCTTCCCAGACAAGCCCTTCACCCGTCCCGTCAACCATGTGGGACGTGCCGCTGGTGGGCGGGGATAGCGTCAACTTTAACAACTTCTGATCCGGGCGGGGCGCGGAGCATAGGAGCACGCCAGATGCAGTTCAGCCAGACAAATGCTGTGCCCCAGCTTTACCAGGCAAGCGACAACGGGGCCGCCACTCCCGGCACGCTCCTTTACCTGCTGCCAAAGGGCGCCACACCCCCCGGCCCCACCATCCAGTTCCCGGCCTCCTGGACGACCTACCCGGGCACGTACATCTTCCTGGAGCAGCCCCTGGCCTCGGGCACGGAGCAGACTTTTGCCACCAACGCCTGGACCTTCATCAACGACCCGCGCCGCCAGGGCACGCGCTTCGTGTGGTTCAACCAGCCCGCCGGGCCGGGTCCGCTGAGCGGTATCGCGGTCGCGGTGTACCAGCCCACCGGCAGCCAGAGCTACGCCACGGGGTTCCCGGTCACCTTCCCCTTCCAGAACGTGAGCCTCTTTATCCCGGCCAAGTCGGTTATCGGCCGAGACGATACTAACTTCGCTTTCAGCTTCACGCCACCGGCAGGCCAGAAGATCACCTTGAGCGCGAAGTCGGGCAAGGTGGCGATTACGGCCGGGCCGCCGGTCACCCTGCCGTTCAACGGGAACCTGGCCGGTTGCCTCCAGTTCAGCCTGCAACTGACGCAGCAGAACCTGACCGACCTTGACGTGGGGCTGCGTTATTACTACGCCCAGACCTCCGGCGACACCCAGGTGGGCGAAGCGGAAGCACCGCACGCTGGAGAATCTATCGAGGCGGGCGCAGCGGGGGCCGACAACTCGTTCTTCCTCTCGTCATTGCGCTATCCGCTTTTCGCCCAGGACCTGACCCTCTACGCCAATATCGATCCTCTCGCGCCCATCAACTCGAACGGGCAGATGCGCACCTTCTTCGCCTTCAACGGGGCCGACGCCGGGCAGCCCTCCGTGGGGCAGGCCGCGCCCGTGAACGCCTACATGAACTCGACTATGGGCTACGCGTTCAAGCTGCTCCCGCTGACGGGCAACCAGGTATCGACCGGCTTCGCGGCCCTGGTGTTCGCGCCCAACCAGCAGGCGAGCGCGCCCTCCGCGCACGACCCGTTGTACCTGGTGCCCAGCGGCGATTTCGCGCTCCAGCCGACGGGGTCGGGGCAGGCCAGTCTCATGGGGGGCCTCTCAGGGGTCGAGTATTTCGCGCTGGGGGGCGGCACCAATCTGGTGTCCTTCTTCCCCGGCAAGTCGGCTTTCGCCGAGGGTTTCGTGCCCGGCAAGCCCCCCGGCTCGACCAAGTTGAAGCCCTCCATCCCGCCGACCACTTCGTTCGCGCTGGTAAGCTCGCAGGCCGCCCCGGTCAACTATTTCGCACAGCCCGACCAGTCGGTCCTCTACAACTACAGCCAGAGCGTGACCCCGGCAGAGAAGGCGATCTCCTCGCTGGCGCTGGTGCCGGTGCAGGCCGCCACCATCCCCTCGCCCGCGGCCAAGCTGGCGTTCCCGCTGCTGCCATACTCCGGCATTGGCAACCAGGACCTGAGCGTGTACCAGCAGATGGAGTCGCAGATGGTGGGGCCCGCCCGCCGCCAGGCGCTGCTCGCGGCCCCTCCCGTGGCGAACCAACAGCTTGCCGCCGCCGTCAGCACTCAGAGCAAGTACAGCACGACGCCACAGGGGCTGCTCGCCACGTACATTCCGGGCGGCCCCGCTACCAACTGGGAGGAGATCATCCTGGCGCAGATGGGCGCGCTGGGAGACCCGCAGTTCGTCGGCCTCACCAACGTCACGGGCGACCTGCTTACCGCCTTCCAGACCAACAAGATGTTCCTGGTCGTCTCGCTGCCCTCCTCCATACAAGGCTCCCTGGCGAAGGAGAACGCGCAGATCGCGATTGGCAGCAGCGAGGGCAACAACTGGAACTTCAACCTGGACCCCGCCGTGTGGTCGCAACCGCCGGGCGGCACGATCCTCATCATCAAGTTCTACGACATGAGCATCAAGGACCTCGCGGGGCAGACGAGCCTGTGGTCCTGCCCCGGCACCTTCAACCAGGACGCCGGGGCCACCGGCAGCGCGATCAAGGGCATCATCGACGCGGTGGACAAGAACGACCCCGATTTCGCCACCTTCCTCAACGCCGTGACCGACCCCAAGTGGAACGGCATCCTGGCGCTCAACGTGGAAGCCCCGCTGAACCAGCTACCCGCCCAGCTACAGGGCCTGGCGGCGGGCATCGATGCAAGCCAGTTCTTCGCCCATCACATCGGCATCAACGCCTCGAAAATCAACGTGCCCGCAGGCGGTGGCGACCTGGGCATCTCCAACTCTTCGATCTTCGGCATGATCAACTACACCGCGCCGTCCGGCTCCGGCATAGAGGAAGGCGGCGGGGACTACCAGTTCGAGGTGGAGCAGCTAAAGGTGCTCTTCCTGAACTCTGCCGTGGCGGGCTTCTCCAGCATCATCGACCTGCAAGTGAACGTGCTGTTCGGAGAGCCGAGCGCGCTGGTCGGGTCGTCCAATAACATCGTGCAGCTGTACGGGGTGTACCAGCAGCAGGGGAACCAGGGCGAAGGTTCGTACATCTTCCAGACGAAGAGCGGGCGGCCCTCCGACTTCAACATGACCAGCAACGTGCTCAACGCGGTGCGGCTCTCCAAGGGGCAGTTCGTTACCGTCACGTCCGACAGCAAGTCCACCCAGACCGAGGCGCAGTTCCTGTTCTGGGGCCTGCTCGACTTCAAGGGGCTGGCGGGGTTCGACCTCTTCTCGTTCGGGCGAGAGTCGGGCGGGACAGCACCGGCGGGCCTCAGTTTCGGCAACCTCATAATCGACATGACCTTCGACAACACGCAGGCCCAGCCCGTGCCGGCGTTCACCTTCGATGCGGGGCAGTTGTCGTTCGACATCGCGGGGAGCCAGGCGCGCAAAGGCGGCTTTTTCAACCATTTCCCGCTCACCGTGGCGAGCTTTACACAGGCGAAGGAGGGCACGACCCCGGCGGGCCTCGGCTACATGGGCGTGCAGTCGCCCCTGACGCAAAGCTCGCTCTCCTACCCCTGGTACTCGCTGAACTTCAACCTGAACCTGGGAGCGCCGGGCGCATTAGCGGCCCAGGCCGGGTTCGTCGCCAGTGTGGCGGCTGCGTGGACGCCCAACCTGGGGCAGGACTACACGGTCTTTACGGGGCTGAAGCTGCCCGGCTCCAGCGGCTCGAAGCGGCAGATTACGATTGAGGGCATCTTCAATATTACCTTCAAGACGCTTGAGATCATTGTCCTGCCGGATAGCAACACGTACATCCTGGTGCTCTATGGCATCGGGTTCAAGTTCCTCAGCTTCACCTTCCCGCCAACCGGCCAGGTCAATTTCGTGCTGTTTGGCGACCCCAACTCGACCGCGAGCGGCAACACCAGCGTGGGCTGGTACGCCGCTTATGCCAAGCCGGACGCCAAGAAGAGCGCCGGCAGCACCAACTCGGGCCAGCTTCCGGGGGCGAGCCTCATGCTGCCTATAGACGTACCGGGAGGCAGGGGCCGATGATACGCATCATGGCATGGAACATCGAGCGGTTCGGGGTCAACAAGCTACAGGCCAACGCCTGGGATACCACGGGCAGTCGCACCGCGTTCATCACTTCGACCATATCCCAGGCCAACCCGGACGTACTGGTCATTATCGAGGTGCAGACCAACGCCGTGGCAGGCTTCGGCGGCCTGATAAGCGACACGTCGGGGGCACCGGCGGTGCAGGCGCTGCTCTGGTGGCTGCGCGGGTGGCAACCGGGGGCCGGGTGGTCCGTGGTGCCTCCCTTGATCATCAGCCCCGCGGGTGGGTACAGCGAAGGTATCGCCGTGTTCTTCAAGTCTACCAACCTCAGCTTCTGGGGGCCGTGGATGTGGAACGGCGTTACGGGCGCGCCGCTGGCGCTCGGGATGCAACAGAGCTACGCGGGCACCACCTGGGACGGTTACCTGCCCGCCGCGGCCTCCACGCGCCCCGGCCCCGTCAACCAGGACACCCTGGCGGGCCAGTACCGCTTCTTCGACGCGATGGGCAACGCTATCAACTTTCCCAACGGCACCTCGCGCTCGGTCTGGATGACACAGTTCCAGGTGCTCGCGAATGGCCGGGGGCTGAGCCTGTTCTCGGTGCACTTCCCGCCACGGGTAGCCCAGGCCCGCCAAGCCTTCGGCCAGTTGGCCCGCATGCAAGAAATTACCGGCGCCCTGGTGAACGAAGACAGGGTCGTGCTCGGGGATTTCAACATCAACGCCCTCAACGGGTGGGAAGCAGGCGTGTTCCAGCACCTGACGGGTGGCCCTGCCGTGCTCGGCGGAGTGCCGGTCTCGCCCATAAATTACACTCAGCAATTCGCAACGCCTACGAGCATCAAGTCGGTCAAGCAGGCATCGACCACGGGTGCCCCCAATTTTTACAGCTACGGGAAGCTAAATAACGCCGGGACGCTCATGGCTATTGACAACATGTTCGTAGCCCGCGCGGGCGGCGCGGCGGGGCCAGCGGGCAACGCCCAGGTTGCCAACCGCGTAATCGGCACCGCTGCCGCGCCCGTGGCTTACACGATGGATATGGTCAGCAGCATCCCCGCTATCATCGGGGGACTGCCGCCGGGCGCACCGAGGAAGAGGCGACTGAACACCCTGGTCAATTACGGCCATATCGGCGGCGGCAGAGGAAGCAGCGACCACATGCCGGTCGTTATCGACCTGCCCTGAGAGAGGACAAGCGCGCAACGATGGCTACTAACACACTTAGCGAGCTCGCGACGTACCTGCAAGGCCAGGCCCAGCAGACCGGTGGCGTGACGCTCGATTCCACCTTTCTTGACACGCGGGTGCAAGGGCTTATCGCGGACGACCTCCTGCTGACCGGCAAGGCCATCACGCTGGCGCAGGTCACCGCCAAGAACGTCTTCCTCAGCGGCGACACCCTGTACATCGTGAACGCCCAGACCCCGGCTTCCGGGGCGCTGCTACACCTGAAGAGCGCACGTGCCAATGTCGCCATCCAGCAGACCACGCTCAACAACCCTACCGGCTACGACCTGGTGTTGCAACTCGTGCTGCCGGGCGAGTGGAACTTCGGCGTCAGCTTCCCCGACCTCGCCCTGCTGGAAGCGCCCGGCTACCTCGACCTCGCCACCGGCCCCTACTTCTACTTTTCCTCCTTCGAGGCCGCCCAGGCGCTGCCCAGCTTCCCCGCCCCTCCCAGGTCGCAGGAGACGCAGCAGACGCAGGAACTGGCGCTGGCGGGAGTGGCTGAAGCCGCCAATAGCAACATCCTCCTGACGGGCCTCAACTATTACTCCACGGTGAAAATCGGGGGCATCTTCGGGGTTATCGCCAGCATCATCCACGAGAACGACCCGTTGCCCATGTATGGGCTGGTTACGTCCGACGCAGGTGAGACGAATTTCACGCTCAAGGCATATCTTTCGCAGTCCACTGTGGGCATCGGGTTCATCAGCGCGAGCGCGCCCTTCCTCGGCGTGCGCGTCTACTATCCCCCTCCCGGCGCGGGCGACGATTCCTCGGGCGGGGAGCAAGAGGCGCGCGCCCTGGCCCTGCTGGACGAGGACGAGGACGCGGAGGCCGACGACGACTCGTACCCGATGCTGCTCTACTACCTGGGCTGCACCATCAACATCACCTCCCAGGACGGGGAGACGCTGCCTTTTGAGATAGACGTGTCGATACCGGACCTGCAATCGCAGCAGGTAGCGGTGTCGATTGTGTCGGACGAGAGCAAGCCGCTGAACCTGCTCAACCTGGCGACGGTGTTGATGAACAGCACCGCCACGGATATCAGCAACGCGGTCAAGCCGCTGGACCAGTACCTGGGCACCATCACGCTGGAGCAGTTCACGGCGATCTTCCAGCCGTCAGCGTCCACTCCGTTACGCTCCGTACAGGTGCAGATAGGCACCGACCCGCCGTGGGATACGCACATCCCCAGCCCCAGCGATAGCGGCAACACGCTCAAGCTGGACCTGAGCCTCACCTGGGCCATCATGTTCGGGCCGGCCTCCCCGACGTGGTCCGTCAGCTTCGACGCGCTGCTGATATTCGACCCCAAGCTGTCGTTTGAAGTCACCGTGACCGTGCCGAACCTGATGATCAAGGGGGCCGAGCACGGGACGGTCACGCTCTCCCTGAGCGATCTCAACACGATCTTCCACACTAACCTGCCCATACCCGACGACCTGCTGACCATGTCGTTCACCGACTTCATGATAGGCATGGACGTAAACAACAAGAAATACACCGTCAACGGCACCATCAACGGGCAGTTCGCCCTGTTCGGCACCCCCATCCTGGGCTTGAAGGACATGGTAGTCGGGCTGGACCTGGATACCAAGGCTTCGACCTACACCCTGAGTCTCGACGGCATCGTCTCGCTTGGGACCATTGAAGTGCAGACGAGCGCGACTATCAGCAACGCCGCGAATACCGACACCGTGTTCAGCATGCACCTGGTGAACGAGACGGTCGGCTCGATGCTGAACCACCTCGTGCACTTGGTCGACCCTGACTACGACATCAGCTTTGGCGAGCCGTGGAACAAGCTGCTCGACATCAGCCTTGACGCGCTGGTGCTTGCCGTGAACGTCACTAAGGGCACCGTGAGCCTCACCTACAACGCTACAATCGACCTGGGCTTCATGGAGATAACCGGGGTCACGCTGACCTACACCAAGGGGACCACGGCGGCCAGCTCGGTGCAAATTTCGCTGGACGGCACCTTCCTGGGGCAGTCGTTCGGCGGCAACTCGGGCAAGCCGGGCCTCGGCTGGGACGCCATCAACGACAACCCGCCCGCGGTGCCGGGCCAGGGTAGCTCGCTGTTCGACCTCCGGTACGCGGGCCTTGGGCAGCACATCGCCTTCACGGGGATCGAGCTGAACACGGTCGAGGACGTGATGAAGGCGCTCAAGGCATCGGTGCTGCCGAGCCAGTCGGGCAAGCTGCCGCCTTTCGGCCAGAACAGCCTCGCCTTCAGCCAGCAGAGCAACTGGCTGGTGGGGGCCGAGTTCACCGTCATGGGCACGGTGTCCATCAGCGCCATCTTCAACGACCCCAACCTCTACGGCATCCTGATAGCCCTCTCCGGCGAGAAGGCCAAGAGCTTCGCCGGGCTTAGCTTCGAGATCCTCTACCACAAAGTAACCGACACCATAGGCGTCTACCACATCGAGCTTAAGCTGCCCGACGCCATGCGCCACCTGGAGTTCGGTGAGGTATCTATCACGCTGCCAATCGTGATACTGGACATCTACACCAACGGCAACTTCAGGGTCAACTTCGGCTTCCCCAAGGGCCTCGATTTCTCCAACTCGTTCGCGATCCAGGTGTTCCCGTTCGTGGGCTACGGCGGCTTCTATTTCGCGCTGCTGAACGGCGCAACCTCCACGCGGGTGCCCAAGATTACGAACGGCAACTTCTCGCCGGTTATAGAGTTCGGCATCGCGCTGTCATTGGGTGTCGGCAAAACGGTGGACGAGGGTATCCTGTCGGGCGGCATCACGGTCACGGTAATCGGTATTTTGCAGGGCGTGCTCGGGTGGTTCAACCCCACCGACCCCTCGCCCAAAGAGACCTACTACTGGATACAGGGCACCATCGCCATCGTCGGCAAGCTGTACGCCACCATAAACTTCGGTATCATCTCGGCCAGCCTGGACGTTACGGCCTACGCGAGCGTCACGCTGACCATCGAGTCGCACCAGCCTATCTACATCGCGATCAGCGCGGGGGTGTCGGTGCGCGTCAGCGTCAAGATCATCTTCTTCACCATTCACCTCAGCTTCAGCGCCCATATCAACGCTTCCTTCACGATAGGCTCGGCCAGCCCCACGCCCTGGAAGCTCGCCAGCGGCAGTTCCGTGTCGAGCAACGGGCAGCTACGCCAGCTACGCGGCCAGCAGAGCCTGCACTCGACTCTGCCGCTCCACGCAGGCTACTACCGGGCGCTACGCCGCTCGCTCATCGGCACGCCCGCCCCGCTCTCCAGCTGGCCCGCCGTGCTGGTGCTGCAATCGCTGTCGGCCATCGCGCCAGCGGCGAATAGTGGCGCATCCCGCGCGGGTGGGACCACGACGATTACCACGACCGCCGCGCACGACTACGTGGTTGGCGACCAGGTAAAGATCGCCGGGGTAGCGGACCGCTCGTTCAACGGCACGTTCGCGGTAGCCTCGGTAAGCGGCAGCACGTTCACCTACGCGCAGGCCGGTGCGCCCGACGCTACCAGCGGGGGCGGCTGGGCGGCCAACGCCGCGCCCAAGAAGCAGCAGGTGCCGGTGATGGCCCTGCCCGCCTTCACCAAGCCGGATGTGCGCCCCATCGCCACGGCGCAGAACAAGGGCGCGGTGCGAACAGGCGGCACGACCACAATCACCACCACCTACGCGCACGAGTTCACCGCCGGGGCCACGGTAGGCATCTCCGGGGTGGCCGACGGTTCGTTCAACGGCACCTTCACGGTGGTAGCGGTGCCCAGCAACACCACGTTCACTTACGCGCAGGCCGGTGCGCCCGACGCTACCAGTGGCGGCGGCTCTGCTGGCAGTCTGGCGGGCGATGCCGACGCGATAATGCTGCTGGCGGTGCAAAACTCCATCAATCCGACGGCCACCACGCTGAAGGAGCACAGCCTGCTCTTCACGCCGGCCAGCGGGGATGCGCCCGAATCGGCCACGTTCAACCTGCTCATGCAGGCTATGCTTGCCTGGGCGATTTATGCCAAGACGAGTGGGGCTAGCAGCGTGACGGCGCAGGAGCTGGACGAGCTACAGCAGCAGCTAAAGGACCCCGACACCATCGCGGCGGCCTTCGACTACGGCACCCTGACGGCCTTCCTCGCCCAGAACTTCACTTTCGACGTAGCCCAAGCGCCGGATAACGCAAATGAAACCGGAGTGGCAGTCTTCCCGATGGTGCCGGCCATCCTGCTGTCAGACACCGCAGGTACTTCCATCGACTTCGGCAAACCCAACGTCGATTCGACCTACCAGCCGAAGGTGGACGCCTACTTCCAACTGCTCCAGGTGCAGTTTCAGGCGCGGAACAACGGCAACGGCGCGAACAACGAGCTTGCGGCTGAGTCCGTAACCACCTCCATTGCCACCATCGTGTTCGCGCACTACTTCAACATGCTGATGACGCAGGGCGTGAAGGCGGCTGGCGACCTACTGGCTCACTATCCCTATACCACCGCCTCCGCGATGAGCATTGCCGAGGTGGGCGCGGCCGTGGGTGACGCCTACCTGGCTGGCGACCCGGCACGTATCGTGCTGCCGAACAAGGACCTCAACGTCCTCAATACCGGGGCGGTATTCTCGCTGGCGGACGTGGTGCACCAGGTCCAGTCGGGCGAAACGTTCGCGGGCATAGCGGAGGCCTTCAAGACGGCCGGCGCGCTGAACGGGAGCAACCAGGCCTACACGGTTACCGACCTGTTCAACGCCAACGGCAACTCTACCGGCATCTTCATGGCGGGCACCAACGTGGCCTTCAGCGGCCTCGACTACACGACGCAGCAAAACGACACCCTCAACCTGGTTTCGGCCCGGTTGCTGTTGCGCTCGGCGGGTGCCGCCCTGCTCAATTCGATCACCGGCGCGGGGCCAGCCGCGCAGTCGCTGCAACTGCTGAACCCGACCATCCCCGACATCACTACGCCTATCGCACCCGGGACGCCGGTCAAACTCTCCGATGGCGGGACGTACTACGCCGTGGGGGGCGATACGCTGATGCTAGTCGCCGCCTATTTCCTCGGCATGGAGCAGAGCGTCGTCAACCTCACCGCCTACGTCAGCAGCCTGTTGAAACTCAACACGCACCTGACCGTGACGGACCCGACACAGCCGCAGCCGCCCAACACCCAAATCCTCATGCCCACCGTGACCTGGGTACTCGCGGGCACCGACACTATCAATTCGCTGGCGACGGGGCTTATCACCACGCCCGCGTTGGTGCAGAGCAACCTGCTGGCGGCCCCGGCCACCCCGCCGCTGCTCGCCCCGCAAGGCGTGCTGCACGTGCCGCTGAACTACTCGGCCACGGCGGGCACCGACACGTTTGCTACGATAGCGGCCAAGTTCGACCTGGCGCTGGCCGACGTCGCCACCGCCGCGGCCGCCACGGCCAACCTCTTCGCGGCGGGCCAGGCGCTCACGATCAACGACCTGGCGTCCGTCGACGTGCTGACGCTGATTGGCAACCTGCTCAACCAGGGCGAGTGGAACAACGCCGCCGGTATGGTGTCGCGCTTCCTCCTCTCCGGCTTGCGCCTGCCCGACCCCAACGACACCCAGTTCGAGAATTTGACGCCCGCGCAGTTGCTGGACCCGGAGAACCTCGCCGGTATCGGCACGAGGCCCATGTTCAACCTGACGGGGCAGCAGTACCCCATTTCGGCCGCCAATATTGGCAGCTACAAGGTCACGCTGCAAAACAAGGCGGGCGTGGGCTGGCTGACGTTCGGCGGGTCGAGTTCGCTTAAGTTTGGCCTCACGGCGGACCAGCAGGCCCTGCTCGGCACGATTTCGGGTACGCAGCTACAGCATGGCATCCAGTCGTTGAACCGCCTGTCCCTCTTCCAGATGGTGCCGCCGCGCCTCGCGCTGCAAGACCACGTCGCCTGGCAGGCCGCTGAGATAGTGAAGGGCTGCTTCTCGGGCGAGGCCACGACGGGCAACCCCTCAATCTGGCTCTTCCCCGATGCGCTCATCTCGCAAATCCAGAACGCCGCCACCAATGACGACGCGCCGCTGTTCTACGAGACCATGATAGCCGGGCACCAGGACCCCAACGCGCCCGTCAACTCCACCGAGGCGAAGTGCTACGCCTGGGCGACCGTGGTGGACATCCAGATTTCCCTACCCGCCACCGATGGGCCTTCTCCCGCCATCGCCAACGCCTACGTGGTGGAGGGGGCGGACGACGTTGGCGCGGACCTCTTGCAGCAGGCTTACAGCTACATAGCAAACGCAGGCGGCGCGGCCACGCTGTACCTCCTCTACTCGCCCGGGGCCTCAAGCGCGAACCCCAGCGGCCTCGCGTCGGACCCGGTCGATCGGACCGCTACGTACCTGCTCAAGACCAGCCTCTCCACGCTGACCCACAGCGGCGGTGGCGACTTGCTTACCGCGCTGGCCGTCCCCGACCCGACGAGTGTTTACGCGGCCTCGATGAGCGATGCGGCTGCCTTCCTGGCGTTGCTTTGGGAGGCGAGCATTACGAGGAGCGGTGGCTTCTACCTCAACTACGTCAACCAAAATGGTAACGCCCCCCTGCCCGCGAGCATCTTCGGCACCGAGTCCAGCGCCACGGTCTCGCTGCTCATCCTCACCGACGCGCAACTAGCGAGCAAAGACGCCGCCATGTTGCCGTTCAACAACTGCGTGGTGATAGGCGACTACATCGACACGTCCGTCTCCTCCGTGTTCGTACAACCTGCCGTCTACTACGTCGGTCAGGGCGACACGACCCCACAGGACGGATCGCTCACTATCGCCGTGACGAACATCAACAAGGCGTGGAGCACCAGCCTGACCGTCGCTCAGCTGGCAAAGTTCAACCAGAGCCTGCCGCTCCTGCTGCAAGTCGGCGCGTCGCTTGCCATACCAGGCCAGAACCCCCATACCATCGTCTACGGCGACACTCTGGCCGGCATCGCCGCGCAGTTCAACCTTGCCGACGTGGCGACCCTGGTCAACACCGGCTCGAACGCCACCGCCCCAATCCTGGCTGCCGGGTCGCCGGTGCAGTTCACCTATGGCCGCCTTCAGCCGTCCGCTTACAGGGTGCCCCAGACCCAGTCGCTCACCGCCGCGCAGGCTGCCATCAACAAGGCGTGGGCGACGGACTTCACGGTGCAGGAAATCGCCCTGTTCAACCAGAACGTGCCAGGACTATTGCAAGTGGGCGCGAAGCTGACCGTCCCGGGCCAGAACCCCTACACTATTGCTTACGGCGACACCCTCGCCAGCATCGTCACCAAGCTAAAAGTGGCGGATGTGGCGACTCTCGTGAATGCCGGCTCGAACGCCACAACCCCCCTCCTGGCCCAGAACGCGCTGATGCAGACGGCGGCAGGTGCCTTGCAGCCCGCGACCACCGTGCCGCCGGGCACGACCGGGTTCGAGATTACTCGCACCAACCCCGACCCTGACAACGCGGCTTACAGCGACCTCACCCCGGCGCAGGTAGTCGGCACGCTGTTCAACCTCGTGGGCTTCTCGATAGCCGAGGCGGGCGCGTTCACCGCGAGCGGGGCGGGCTTGCCAACTACACCGTCCGATAGCTGGCAGGACCAGTCGAACGGGCTTGCCCAGCGCAACCTGGAGGACACGACCGACCCCAACTGGTACTACCAGCAGACGCTGGCGGTCGGGCCGTTCGGCAACCCCCAGTACGGCAGCATCTCGCCTGCCCTGCCCCCTGCCGAGTGGAACCCCTACAACGGCGTCGGCTACGACACGAAGGCGGGCGAGATCAACCAGGTCACCATCAACCTCGATCTGCAAGACATCTATGGCAACATACAGCAGCTACCGGCGCCCTACAACCAACTCCAGGTGCCGGCGGGCTACTACGACGATATCGTGAGCCTGGGGAGTTGGCCTTCGCTAGCCATATCTTACCTGGTGACTAATCCGCCGCAGATTAACTTTACGATGACGATGCAACAGGCGCGCTACATCCCGTCTGCCTCGGTGGCGGTGAGTACCGCCCTGGCATCGATTGCCGCCGACCTCAAAAGCTACATATCCATCTATTACCAACTCTCGCAGCCTGACGTGACTTTCGCCCTCCAGACCACGCTCGATGCGAACTCGATGATCGCCCAGGCTCCCGTCTACCCGCTCGACAAAGGCCCGTTCTCTGCCTTCGCCAGGGGCGCGTATATCTACTTGCAGGCGCTGTCTACCATGCAGGCCGTGCAGCTGACCATGAGCAGCGCCACCAACGTCTCGGAGGTGCTGGACCAGTACGGCGTCAGCCCGGCGCAGCTATTCGAGACCAACCAGTACGCCCTCTACAACGCCCTGTTCGGCAGCGCGATGATTAGCGTGCCCACGGTCTACTCCACCATCCAGGGCGACTCGCTGGCTACTATAATCGCCAACCCCAAGTGGTCGTCCTATGGGCTGACGGTGCCCATACTGGCCGGACTCAACAAGGACGTGGCGCTCGACCCTGGCACCGACCTCGCGGGGCCCACCCGCCAGGTGACCGTCGGGGACGTGCCTGTCGATGCCTCCAACCCATCGGGTGCGACAACCACGGCCGCCCTGCACGACGTTGCCGCCGCCGCGCACGCCTCGGTCGCCGCTATCGCCGTGCTCAACGGCCCACGTACCGACATCTTGAAGCAAGGCAGCGTGTTCGCGGTGGGCACACAGACGTACACCCTCGGGGCTAACGACAGCTTCACCAACGCGGCGCAGAAGCTCAACAGCACGGTGGAGGCGGTGGCGACTGCCAACCAGTGGCTGCAAGGCATCTTCGTGGAAAAGGCGTCGCTCAACGTGAGCGACCTCCTAGTGGCCGACGGCGACACGCTCGACAGCCTGGCCGCCGCCTTTGCCACCACCGTGGACGGCCTCGCCAACAACAACGCTAACGTGCAGAACATCTTCGCGCCCGGCACCCAGGTCCAGATTGGCCCCAATCCGAAGCCAACTGCGGCGGGGCCGGACGACAGCCTGGCGAGTTTCGCTCAGGCTAACAACGTCACGGTGGACCAGCTTGCCGCGGCCAACGCGACCGGCAGCGCCCAGTTCGTCACAGGCGCGCAGATTACGATTCCTGGTGCGCTGCTGAACCAGTCCACCGCGCAGTATTGCACCTACACAGCGCTATCGAGCGACAGGCTGACCGACATAGCAGCCAGGTTCGGCAAGCAGCCATCGGATATTGTCGCCCTCAACCCCGATATTCCCGGCCTCCTGCTTACGGGGCAGACGATAACCGACACCGCGAGCAACAAGTCGGTGCCGACTCAGGCGGGCGACACGTTCGAGACGATCATCGCGCGGTTCCAGGCGGTGGGCGCGAGCGTGAGTCTCACCGCCCTGGCTAGCGACGTTGCCACGCAGCAGAATCTTATCGTGGGGGGCAGCCTCTGGATTTGCCCGCCGATGGTGGGTGGGGCCGGCGGCAAGAACGCCAACAACTCGCTGGCGGGGCTGGCCGCTGCTTATAACACCGACGTGCCTACCATTGCCACCGCCAACGCGGCAGCGATAGGCTTCCTGGCCGCGAACCAGTCACTTACGCTCTGGGGCGTGAAGATTGTGACCAAAGCGAGCGACACGCTGAACTCGCTGGCCAACCGGGTGAGCCAGCAGACCGGGCTCAGCATTGCGGCCCTGGATGTCGCCCAAACCGTGGCGTCTGTGGCCGATCTTATCAGCCCGGCGGCTAGCGTGGTGCCTATCCCGCCGCCCTCGCCCGCCAACAATGGCGCGACCATCAAGCCGAGCTTTGTCGCGCCGGTATTCCAGGTCGCCGTGAACATCGTGACCACGCGCAATCCTGAGTGGGTCGATCCCGACTTCGCCCTCGTCTCCAGCGTCAGCACGTCGGTCTACGGGGTGACCCCGGAGCCCGACCCGCAGTCCGGCGCAGGCTCGCCCTTCTCGCTGCTCCAATTCGCGCAGGACTTGCAGACGGCCATCCCGGGCATCTACGTTGCCACCGGCGACCCGCTCGCGGAGGGCGACCCCGCGGCGGCGAACAGCATCTGGGTGGCCAACTTCGCTAGCAGCTTCGGCCCTCAGATCAACTACCAGTTCGCCGCCGGCACCGGCACGCAGTACTTCGCTATCCCGCCGCTCTCCACCGCGCTGATGAGCGGCACGGTGCCCATCACACCGTACAAGCCGGGGCAGACCAACGGTGGCGCGGCCCAGGACCAGACGTTCCAGGCAGTTGACCTCGACGTGTGGCTCGACACGTTCCTGGGAGCCGTGGACGTCTTCCTGTCGCCCGCCTACGCGGTGCCGGCCTATGCGCTCGACTCCACGAGCGTGGAGGACATCATCAAGCAGAAACAGGCCCTGGCGTATGCCATCTCTCAACGCATGCAGTACGTCTTGCAGGTCTCGCCGCAGGGGTCGCTGGCCGACGCGCAGGCGGCCATGTACCAGGCGATGCTGACGCAGCTTTCCAGCGCCTTCACCGTGAGCACGGTGGTGCAGGCCCCGGTGACCGTGTCCTCCGGCATCGCCGACCCGCTGGCCGCGCCCCGGCTGTCAGGCAAGCTGAACTTCTCCCAATCTACTAGCCTGACCGCTGTGGACGACGACCCGCAGGCCAATACCTTCAGCTTCTCCACCGCCAAGGTCTCGCTCACCGACCCCGGTGCCACCGCGACCTTCCTCTTCACGGTGAAAGCGCCAGCCGAGCACCGCGAAGCCGATCTCAGCCTGCAATACGTTATCACCGAGCTTGAGCTGCCCAACCCCGCCTCTGAGATTGACGGCTATGAGGGGTCTTCGTGGCTGAAGTTCGTGCAGCCGATTGCCGACAGCCATTCAGCTATCGGTAACGTCGCTATCCCGATCCCGCTAAGGTCCTACCCAAGCCCCATCAACCTGGTATTGCAGTCCGCCGAGCAGTCGGTGCTCGAACCGGCGACAGCGGCGGACCTCATCGCCTGGAACTTCGACTTCATCTACCAGCACGACGACGCCGTGCAGGACACTGCGCTGGTAAAGGCGGCGTTCAACGTGTCGCAGAGCGGGGTATCCGCAGACGCACAGGGCGCGGGGGTCAACCTACAGCAGGTGTTTGCCGCTCTGGCCCAGTTCATGGCCGTCTATCCCGCGCTGAAGAACGACCTGGCGCTGCTGCCTCTCATCGTGCCGGGCACCACGAACGCGGTGGCCCTCGCGGCGGTTGGGGTGTTCCGGCAACTCGTGGACGGGGTGGCCACGGCATTCCAGCAGACGGCAGCGATGGAGCTTGGCGCTCAGCCTCCCATCTACACATACCAGGTCCAGAAGGACCAGGCGAACAACATCCTTACGCAACTGACCCTCACCTCAATCGACCCGACCACAGGACTGCCCGCGCCCAACCCAACGCAGCTATGGCCGAGCGTTTACGCCACGGTGGGCGGAAATGAAGTTCAACTGACTCTCGCCGGCTCAGGCGCGACGCAGGCCCAATACAACTATCCTGCGGGCATAGCCCCCGATACCGCCATGCAGCAGCGTTTCGTCTACCCGGGACCGGACCCGGTGAGCGGCGCCCATGTGAACACACAGCCGCCGGCAGTGCAGGGCGTTGACCTGGTCGCGCCGCAGATTTACCAGTTCGATGGCATCAACATACTGGCCGAGCAGAACGCGCAAGCCAGCGTGGCCATCGCTCGCAACCTGGCCCTGGTCTCCGGCACGCCCACCAACACGGCCTTCGTGTACCGGACGCCGTATACGAGCTTCACCTCAATCGCCGTGCCCTCTGTGATCGCCGATAGCGACATATCCCTCGGCTCCGGCGACCCGACGCAAATCGCGGCACCCCTGGGGACCTTCCTGAAGGCGATGTTCTCGCAGAACACCTGGCAGACCACGGACACCCTGAGCATCCGCTTCGGGGCGGCCTACTCGTACAACCTCGCGGGCACGGGTACGAACAGCCTGCCTACCTCCGTGCCTATCCTGCTGGTGCCCTCCTTCGACTTCCACCCCGCGACCGATTGGGACCCCGGCAACGCCAACAGCTTCGTGAGCCAGTTGCAGCAGGTGATCGCCACGTGGTACGGCAACAACCTGCCCTCGACCACGGGAGGCTCTTACGTGTTCGACCTGACAATCTACGCGGGCCAGGGGCAGTTACAGCCGCTGATCCACGCGACTCGGTTGCTGTATAGCCTGGCGTAGCGGCCAAGAGGGAATGTTGCGTTTTGCGCACTAAGAAGTGTCGCGTCCAGAATAATGTGAGAATGAGAATAGCGCAGGGGTGCCACCTCAGGCACTTGGTCGGTGAGAATAATCCAATATGAAGGGAGGAAAAACGTCACTTTCCAACGTACGTTGAGAAAAACCGTCAGCCGCACTCAATGCCCCTCAACTCTCACCTGGCGTCCGACGGCTTGATAGGGCTGCTACAAGGTTATAGCCGGGCGTTGCCGGCTTAGTACCTCCACCCGGCAGCTTGCGCCGAGTCTACTGCTTACCAACTCCGCCAAGTCCGCGCAGGCTGCCCGCAATGACTCTTCGCGCAGGGGCGGTAGCACCTCGATGCAGAGAAAGGCCTCGCGTGTGGTGGGCGTGAGCTTGGTGCGCTCTGCCTCACGCCAGTTCCAGGCTCGGCACAGCACTCCCTCGTCATCGCGATAGATGACCTCGCCAGCTTGCGGGGGCTGCGGTTCGGGCGAACCCAGTGGCACGAACAACTCGTCACCGGCGGCGCGGGTGAGACGAATATCGCCCACGACCGCAGCCAGGTCTTCGCCCCCGCAGGGCAGTTGGTGGCGCAGCGAAACGCTGTTATACAGGTCAACCAGGGGGTTGATGCTACGCACCGGGCCGGCACGAGCCGAACGCAACAGGTTCTCGATTGATGATCTGTACTTGTTAGGCTTGACCCCAAACGCCCGGTAAGCTTCGCGCCAGGGAGCCACTGCCGGGTAGGTCGCCCAATCTACCATATCCTGCGTACCATCTTGCAGCGCCGCGCTCGCCTGCGCCGCTGCCTGGGCCAGCAGCGTAGCCGCCTCCTCGCCCGCCGCCTCATTATCGATGCCACGGGCGATTACGACCCCGATGTGGGCTGTCGGAAACAGCGCCCAGAAATCTCCTTCGACCCTAAAATCCATGAGCCCCCTTTATTAGCACGCAACACAAGAGCACGCGCTGCAAGCAACGCGTAAAATATGGGCTCTCGCACTGACATGTGCCGGAGGCGGGATTCGAACCCGCACGGGTTTCCCCACTCGATTTTAAGTCGAGCGCGGCTGCCATTACGCCACTCCGGCCCGCATTTACCTAAGTTTGACCGCCTCGTGCATCTTACCTCTTCGCCTGACCTGATTCAACCCTCTGTGATTGCTCTTCAGTGAATGGCAATTGGGACACAAGACTGCCAAGTTCTCGATCCGATTGTCGAAGGAGTCACCGTTGATATGGTGTAGTTCCAGGGGCAAGCGGCCGCCCTCTGATTGTCGGGCCCAGCCGCACTCTTCGCAGTGCTTTGGTTTAAGCCCTTCATTCCAAAGGCGCAGCTTCAATTTATATGTCGAGACAGTTGACTGCTCGGTCAGAGACAGCAGTAGTGGACGTCTAGGGCGTGACTTTGGACGATCACGACCAGGTTGGTTGTGCAAGTGGCCGAGAGCCCAGGCGCTCAACCTTCGGTTCAGTGTCACGGGTTTGCACCCGAAGCTTGCGCAAATAACATTACGCGGTACGCCTGACTCAAGTTGCCTCTCAATAGCGTCCCGAGCCTCATCTATATCCCTACGCACCATCTTGTTACAGTCTCCAAAGTACCCCTAGCTGTCTGCCATTCGGGGACAAAAACGGGGAAGCTTTGTGAAGCTTCCCCGTCGGATGGATGTATTAGGTTCCCCGCGTTCACGTTTGAATGTTTCACGTTTATCCTTACGTTGGTTCTATACATCGTAAGGAACTATCGCCTAGTTCCCGGAATATGACGTCTATAGTTTCTTCATCCCCATAGAGCGGGCGACGGGATTCGAACCCGTGACCTCGTCCTTGGCAAGGACGCGCTATACCACTAAGCCACGCCCGCTTACAAAGATGGTTCCAGACTGAGTGTGGTAGGACTTACGTCCGTTCCCCCTTATTGCCGTCGAGGGTACTCATACTCTTCGACAGGAGTCCGTTTCTTTCTTTCGAAGTTCGGTTACGCCCTGTCCCTGTCTTGCGTTTACGGATGCCTCAGCGAACCTTCGCTTAAGCTAACCAGAGATAAACTACACCCCCATAGCCTCGCGTCCGGTTTGGCAAAACCTCTGCTTCAACTATTGTACCACCAAGCTGTAAGACCGTAAAGGTAACCCTCGCTTTACCGCCCATTGGTCGGGGGTAGATTCTGGACAATCCATACACTTTGTTAAGGTGTTTCATCAAACGCGCCCATCGAGCGCACGGCAAGCAGACGCGTTACCACTACGCCACTTCCGCATTCAACGTCGAAATTATATCAGACGGCCACGACCTTGTCAAGGAACGGCCTCCCGTTTTTCAGCCTCCCTACCGCGCCCGCCCGTGCCCCTCAGGTCCGCCGGGGCTTCACCGCCACCACCGCCACGGAGGAGCCGAACGGTAGCCTCACCCTCCTGAGTAGCGCCTGCTCCACTCTGAGCAGCCCGGCGAGCAGCGCGTTCACGGGTAATGATGGCACCTTGATGTCGGAACGCACTTGCTCCCGCTCGTGCCCCTTGCGGAGGCGGCTTGACAGACGCACGGCCAGTACTACCGGAAAGAGGAACATATTCCAGTAGGTCGCACGCTCGATCTTGAAGCCCACGGCGCGGAGCTTCCCGGAGATGCTGCCAGTGGTGTAGCGGCGGGCGACGCTTGTGGCCTTGTCGTGCTCGCCCCGTAGGAAATCGTAGGCCGGGAGGTTCAGAAAGAGCCTGCCCCCAGGCGCGAGCACGCGGTAAAGCTCGCGCAGGGCCTGCATCTCGTCGGGCAGACCCTCGTCGTTGATGACGTCGCAGGATATCACGCTTTCGAGGGAGTTGTCCCGGAAGGGTACCGCCATCAGGGAGCTTTGGCACAGGTTGTCCAGCCCGCGCTGCCGGCAGAAGTAGATGCCATGGGCGCTATAGTCGAAGCCGAGCACATGGGTGAAGCCCGCTCGCTTAAGCGCGGACATGTTGCCGCCCGTGCCGCAACCGGCATCGAGTAGCCTCCTCCCCTTGCTCGGGGCTTTATCCAGTCCCAGCAGGGCGAACATCACGCCGCGCAAGCCCCGGTACCACCAGTGCACATCCTCCGCTTCGCGCATGATGCGGTACTCTTCGAACTCCAAACCCTGCCTTCCTCCCTCGTCAGCGAGCCTGTGGCCGCTAGCTCCCGGCGTTCTTCAGCGCCTGCACCGTGCGCGCCAACCCCTCCTTGAAGTCCACCTCCACCCGGTAGCCGAGGGCGCGCCGTGCGAGGCTGATGTCGGCCAGCGAGTGCTTTACGTCGCCCGCTCGGGGAGGGGCAAACTCAGGCTCGATCTCCGTACCGAGCACTTCGTTGAGGAGGGCCACCAGGTCGAGCAGCGAAATTCGCTCCCCGGTCGCCACGTTCATGGCAAGCCCTACCGCTTCGTCGCGCTCGCAAGCCAGCAGGTTGGCGTTCACCACGTTCTGCACGTACGTGAAGTCGCGGGTCTGCTCGCCATCGCCGTAGATGGTAGGGCTTTCGCCGCGCAGCATGCGGGAGGCGATGCCCGGTATGGCCGCTGCGTACTGCGATTTGGGGTCCTGCCTGGGGCCGAACACGTTGAAGTACCGCAACGCTACCGTGGGGAGGCCATACAGGCGCGTGAAGACCTTGCAGTACTCCTCGCCGGTCAGCTTGTTTACCGCGTACGGGGACAGCGGCTCGGTGGGCATGTCTTCCCGCTTGGGGAGCGTGGGACTCTCCCCGTAGACGGAGGAGGACGATGCGAACACCACCCGCTTCACGCCCGCGTCCCTGGCGGCTATCAGCAGCATGAGGGTGCCGGTGGCGTTGGCCCGGTGGGCCGAGAGGGGGTCTTCGACCGAGCGGGGCACCGAGGGTAGGGCCGCCTGGTGGAGCACGTAGTCGACCCCCCGCAGCGCGCTCGCCAGGAGCGCATCGTCGGTTATGTCCCCCTCCACGAACTCTATGTTACCGAGAAAAGGCTCTATATTGCTACGGCGTCCGGTGGCGAGGTTGTCCAGCGCCCGCACCGCCTCGCCTCGCCGAACCAGTTCTTCAACTATATTGGAGCCGATAAAGCCCGCGGCCCCGGTGACCAGGTATTGTGCCAATTTCGTATGCCGCCTTTGCCTTTTAGTCGCGAAGCATTGTGCAGAACCGCAAAGCGCCCGCCCCGTCGATGCACAATATACGTGATTGCACCCCAGTCTGCAACAAATTGCAACAGCTTACGAACTATGGAGTAGAAATGGAAAAGCAAAGCGTGCCCTGAGCGCAGTCGAAGGGACGCAAAGACGCAAAGAACGCGCAAAACTTAGGAATGTTTGGGATGGTAGCTGCTCGTAATTCATAATCGGTGACTCTCGGAGGAGTGTAGAGCGCAACCGACAGGGCGCATCGGGGGTTATACTGTGGGT
>DASVQO010000309.1:0-9580 GCA_036389075.1 Chloroflexia bacterium
AGCGGAGGTACCCACCAGACACGTCTGCCAGCCGTAGCCCTCGCTGTTGATCCACCAGCCGCAGCCTATCTCGTTGGGGCTGGCACCCGTCAGGATGGCGTAATGCCCGGGGCTGTTCCACCAGCCGTCTACTGCGCCCTGGGCCGTGCTGTAGTTGCACGCGACCACCTCGCCCGAGGCGAAGCCGGTGTAGCCCGCGTCGGTGGCGCGGCTCCAAGGCGACGAGCCGTCGGTGCCGTCGTGCTGGCAGAGGCGCTTGGGGCCGATATCGGCAGAGTGCCTGCGGGTTGCCATCGTAAGCTGCTCGCTCACCCGCAACGTGCCCAGGCCCATAGCCGCGCGGCGCTGGTTGATGAGGTCCACCATCTGCCGCTCCTGAGTCGTCAACTGGAACCCGGCGGGGATCGGGGTGGCGGTCGGGGGCGGCGGGGGTGGTGGCGGGGTCAGGCCCGTGATGGCGTAGTAGACGATCTTCGAGATCTGCCCGCGAGTGGCCGCGTTGCTGGGGCGGAAGGTGTCGTCCGTGTAGCCGCCGATGATCTGGCGGGAGGCCACCGTCTCGACGTACTGGTAGAAGGTCGAGCCGGGCGGCACGTCGGAGAAGCTGGCCGTGCCGGGGTTTACCAGCGTCCAGCCCTGCGCCACCGCCACGATCTTGGCAAGCTGGCCCCTCGATACGTTGTCGCCCAGGCGGAAGCTGCCGTCCGAGTAGCCGCCGAGCACGGAGTGCGCCCTGGCGGTCTCGACGTAGGTATAGTAGGTGCTGCCGCGAGGCACGTCCCAGAAGCTAGGGCTGCCGGGGTTGCTCAGCGACCAGCCCTTAGCCAGCACGATGATCTTGGCTACCTGGCCGCGCGTGGTGGGGTTGCCGGGGCGGAAGGTGTTGTCCGTGTAGCCGGAGATAGCGCCCTGGCAGTAGAGGTAGCGCACGGCCTCGTAGTAGTGGTCGGCGGTATGCACGTCGCTGAAGCTGATGCCGCAAGCACCGGGAGCGGCAGGCTCGGAGGCCGGCGATTTGCCCGGCTGTGCGTTCTCGGCGGCGGGTGGCACTTCGCCCCCGGCCTGCGACCCATTCTTAGGCTGAGTCTGTGCGTAGCCGGGTACCGCGAGGGGTAAAGCCGCCGCGAGCAGCATAACGAGGCCCATGATGCGGCGCAGCTTGTGGTTCGGGTTGGAAATTTGAAGGCGCATAAGCAGTTACCCTATTCTCCCGTGGTTAGTTCGCCCTGTTGTAAAGGGGTTGTTAGGCTCATCTCCGCCCGAGCCGGTGTCAGTCCCTACTATAGAGTATGAAGGATGAACGGGCGGCGGTGAATAGCTTATTGGTATGGATGCCCTATGGTACCATCCGGCTTTCCGGATTTGGGACCTCGGATTTGGGGCTTAGCATTTGGCAGGTGATATAATTGCGGGTACTCCTGAGAGTGAAACACTATGCTGCGATGTCCCTACTGCGCAAAGCCCAACCAGCCTTCTTCTTCGTTTTGCATCCACTGTGGCGAGCCAACGGACGAAGAGTCGCTGCTTGAATACGCGCGCGACCGGGGGCTTACCGCAGTGGAGAGTACAACGGAAAGTACCTCCCCCGGTGCCGCGTCCTTCCTGGGTAGGCTCTTTTCCTCAGCGCGTGGCCTGGAGTTCGTGGTAGGGGTGGCTATTCTCCTGGGCATCCTCGGTTTCGCCCTCCACATAAGCGTCGAGCAAAACGCGCAGTTCGAGCACTATACACGGGCGCGGGAGGCGGAGCAGCATAAGGACTACCAGCTAGCCCTGGCCGAGTACAGCGCCGCAGGGGACTACCGCGACACCTCACTGCGCTCCGCGATGCTCAGGGAGCGGATAGCCAAGCGCGATAAAGAATACACCATCGCCTTGCAGCACCGCAAGTCGGGCAAGTGGTGGCAGGCTGCGCGTTCCCTGCTCGAAGTGGAAGACTTCCAGCCTGATTACAAGGACACCAGGCAGCAACTGGCCGGCGTCCGCCGCGTGAACGGAGTGATTTTCTACAAACGGGCGGGGGAAGGGCGCGAGGCTGGCATCTTCGTGGCCTACGCCGACGGCGGCGACCCCCTCGCCCTGCCCCTCACGGGCCGCGACTCGGTAGTGCTGGCGGTGTCGCCCGATAGCCGCTGGGTCGCCTACGACCTCGACACGCGCTACACGCCTGCTATCCCGCGCGCCCTCTACCTGTACGACGTGGCCTCCCGCGCGGCTTACCCCCTGCACGTGCCCGCAGCCTACTTCCCCGACCCTATCGCCGCCCGGTTCGACCCCGAAAGCCAGAAGCTGTGGCTCGACGTGAACGGGGCCGGCTTCAGCTACTCCCTGTCCGGCCCCGGCAGCGAGGCCCAGGTGTTGCAGCCCGACAACACGCCCGCCACTCAGGCCCACCGGCGAATGGAGCACGATATCGTGGTCAGGAGCGTAACGCTGTTGTCGGACTGGGGTGCAAGCGCGGGTAACGAGGTGCTGGTCGTGAGCACTGAGGCCGGGCCAGCCTCGTCCGAAGCGCAGCCGGATAAGGTCGCGCCGGGTGCCACCCGATTCGTTGCGGTAGAACGGGGGGTCGTGGACGGCGCGGTGTTCGATGCCAGAGGCGACCTTCTGCTCTACAGGGTGTGTGGTGAACTCGATCGGGATGGCAGCTATTTGTGCCGGTTGCGCCTGGTGGACCTGGCCCTACAGGAGCTACACCCCCACACGGTCGCTACGATAACGGTGCGCGGAGGTGATATGCAGGACTGGGACCTTGCGGGCGGGTTCACGCGGGACGGCAGGCACGTGCTGCTGGTCGAGAAGTCGCGCGGGGAGACCACGGCGCGCCTATACACGCCCAATTCCGGCGACGCCTGGACGCTGGACGACGGGGCCGGCCACATGCTCGCGGCGGCCCTCTCCAACAACGTCCTGGTGCCACTCGGAGTGCCCGGCCTCTCGCGCTGGACGGGCAAGAACGCTCTCAGCCACGTGGGGGGTGCTATATCCCTCCTCGAAGCGCGCTCTGTATGGCCGCAGCGGTATTCCGGTGGGGGCTATTGGGTGGAGGCAAGCCCTAGCGACCGCTACCTGCTCTACATCGATGCAGAGGACAGCCCACCGGGGGGCCTCCGTACAGAGGGAAGCCTGCTTACTTACAACCTCTACTCTGTCCCGTTCCGCTCGAACGCACCTGGCGATGATAGGGAAGCCGCCCGCCGCCTGTTGAGCACACCACTGCTCCCCCGCACCTGGCTATCGTCCATTTACATGCTGCCGGAGGGCAAGACGCTCCTCTCCACCCAACCGCCCCAGCCCCACGACCTCCCCGGCCTGTACGCCTACGACCTTCAAACAGGCGAGCACATCCTGGCTATCCCCGGCGCGACAGACCTCTGGGGGCCCGGCTTCTACACGCTGCAACCCGAAGTGCCGGTGTTCGGCCCCGACGAGTGACCCGGCGCGGGTGGCAGCTCAGGGCAGTTTCGCAAGTTCGGTGACGGCCAGGCTGGTCCACGAGCCGCCGGGGTCGAAGTCCAGCACGCGGGTATATTGCTCCCTCGCCTCCGCGTCGCGGCCCGATTGCCCGTAGACTCTGCCCAGGTGGTAGCGGTAGCGTGGGTTGTCGGGAGCGCGGGACACTGCCTCCTCCAGGGGAGGTAGGGCCTCGTTGGGCCTGTTGCAGAGGGCGAAGGCCCAGCCTACCGCGTCCAATGATTCGGGGTGGTCGGGGTGCGCGGCTACCGCCTCCTGCGCGGCGGGTAGGCCCTCCAGGCAGCCTTCTCCTACTACGTCGATATAGAAGAGGGCGAGGGTAAGCTGGGCGTCCGGCTCTCCCGGTTGCGCGCCCAGCCCCTTCTGTATAGCTGCCGCCTGGAAAAGCGCCTCCTCGGCCTGGCTGTACTCGCCCCGCAGCCTGTGGTACTCGCCCCTGAGCAGGTGGGGCGTGGCGCTCGTAGGTTGCAGACGCTGGAGGGTGTCTATCTCCCTCAGCGCGTCCTCCCACCCCCCGCGCTGCATGTACAGGCGGGCCAGGGCGTTGTGCGGCAAGGGCAAGCGCGGGTCCAGGCCGGCGGCGGCCTCAAGCTCCCGTACAGCCCCGGCCACATCTCCGGTGCCCGCCAGGGCGAGACCATACTGCGCGTGCGCCTCACCCGCCTCCGGCTCCACAGCCACGGCCTGCGCCAGTTGCAGCCTGGCAAGCCGCGACTCGCCCTGTAGCAGGTACGCATTCCCCCATACCATCAGCCGCTCATATTGACCGTCGCCCGTGTGCGTATTCTCCGCCACCTCCAGCGCGCTCCTGAGAGCACCCGCCAGCTCGTCCCTTTGGGTGGCCGTTAGCCCCTCACTGAGGCCGGGCACGCGCAGGTTGGGCGTCGTGGGCACCCGCGTCTGGGGGTTGAAGGCGGCAGGCGTGGGGGATGGCCCTGGCGAGGGTATGCTCTCGATGAGCCGCAGGGCGCGGTCCGCCTCGCTGGGGCCAAGTAGCTGGGCCAGCTTCACCCTGGCGCTCAGGCCGTACGTATCGCCGCCCGTTGCGAGGTCTTGCAGCACGCCGCCCGCTGCGTCGAACTCCCCCCGCGCCCAGTGGAACATTGCCACGTTCCACATAGCCGAGCGCACTTCCGCTTCGATACGCGCGATGCCCCGGTAGGGCCGGGCCGTCCGCACCGCTGTGTTCCAGGCAGCGAGCGCATCTTCAGGGCGGCCCGCGGCCTGTAGCACGCGGCCAAGCTGCGTCCATCCGGCGGGTAGCACGTCCAAACGCCCCGCAGCCACCACCAGCCGGGCCTGCCGCTCCGCTCGTTCGAGGTCGCGCCGCGCCAGGTACGCGTAGGAGAGGGCCAATCGCGCCTCCGGCTCGTCGTAGAAGAGCAGCGTCTCCTCCAACCACTCCACCGCCGACGTGTATCGCCCTTCGTCCAGCAGACTGTATGCCTGCCTCACCCGGATGCGCCCCTCCACCTCGGGGTTCTTCCACGAGGCCACAATCGCGAGTGCAAGCAACGCTACCAGCACCAGGCCAAGCAAAGTGTCGCGAAGAGAGTAATGAGTGGTGAGTGATGAGGATTGAGGATCGGCTGGCTCTTGTTGCACTACTCAGTCCTCAGTCCTCGTTGCTCGTTACTTCGCGGTAGATGTCGTGGTGCTGGGCGGCAACCTTTTCGGTGGTGAAGAGCTTTAGCACGCGCTGCCTGCCCCGGCTGCCAAGCTGCGCCCGCAAGGGAGCATCGGAGAGGAGGAGGCGCAGGTGGGAGGCGAGGGCGGCGCTGTCGCCTTCGGGGAAGATTAGCCCGGCATCCCCGAGCACGGTGGGGATCTCACCGGAGTTGGAGCCGACTGCGGGCAGGGCGCAGGACATGGCTTCCACGGCCACCCGGCCAAACTGCTCGCGCCAGTTCGGGCGGCTCTCCGAGGGCAACACGAAAACATCGGCGGCGTTCATCATGCCGGGCAGTTGCGTATTGTGTACCACGCCCGGCATGCGCACCCGCGACTCCAGCCGGGCCTCTCGCGCCACCTCCTCCAGCTTGCTCTTGAGAGGCCCCCCGCCCGCCAGCACCAGGTAGGCGCGCGCCTCGTCGGCGGCCACCTCCTCGAACGCCCTCCAGAGCGTCATGAGACCCTTCTCCTCCACCAGCTTGCCCGCGTAGAGCAGCACGAGGCCATCCTGGGGTATCCCAAGCTCACGCCGCTGGGCCTCACGGAGGGCGGGGTCTGGGGAGAACGCACAGGCGTCGGTGGGTAGGGGCACCACGCGCAGAGGGCCTCGGTAGCCCTTGGAGCGCAACGTCATGGCTACGGTCGTGCCGCAGGCCAGGATCATGTCGGTGTGGCGGAAGCAATAGCGCTCGAACAGGCGAAAGGGCAAAGGGTAGCGCTTCTTGATGTTCTGCGCCGCGTAGAGGAGCACGCGGGTGCGCGGCAGGAACAGGCGGCGAAGCAGCAAGGTAAGCGCGCCCATAAGGGTGTGGGCCTCTTCGTAGCAGTAGATGATGTCGGGCCGCAGCCGGAGCAGGTGGTAGAGCAGGGTGGGGAAGAAGTAGATATAGTAGAGGCCCGTAAATGCTGTGCGGGCCACGATTACCCGGAAGCTCGCGCCCGGTAGCGTCTCGGCGCGCACCATCTGCCCGGCCCTCTCCGGCCACCGCCGGGGCAGCATGAGCGTCACGTCCAGGCCGGGCTGGCCCGCAAGCTCCTGCACCGGCTTCTGGTACTCGGCCACCACGGCCGCGTGCCAGATCCAGAGTACCTTCAGCAATGAGGACTGAGGACTGAGGACTGAGTATCCGGTTGCGTGTTGTGTTTCTCCGTTAGCGGGGGATTGGGTCATCTCTGGTATAGACTAATACAATCAGGCGCTCTTAGCACCGTCATCCACTCAGTCCGCAGTCCTCATTACTTCCTCGTAGATGCCGAGGGTCAGTTGGGCGGTACGGTGCCAGGTGAAGCGGGCGGCCTGTTGCTTGCCGCGATGGGCGAGCGACTGGCGCAACGCGGGGTCGGTCCAGGCGCGCACGATGGCTTCAGTGAGGGCGGCCCGGTCGTCGGGGGGCACCAGCAGCCCGGCTTCGCCCACCACTTCGCGCAGGGAGCCGCCGGACGAGGAGACGACAGGGCAGCCCACCGACATCGCCTCCAACGGGTCGAGGCCGAAGCCCTCGTACGCGGAGGGGTAGACGAAGAGGCGGGAGGCGGCCATGAGGCGCGGCTTGTCCTCCTCGCTGACGCGGCCCAGGAACCTCACCGGGGAATCCTGCCCGCCGAAGCCGAGCGACTCGGCCTCGGACGCAACATCGGGGAAGACCCCGCCCGGCCCCGGCACCCCACCGCCAATCGCGAGCGTGGGCACCTCGCCTCCCGCCTCCCGCACCCGGTCTGCGACGGCACTCCAGGCGTGGAGCAGGAGGGGCACGTTCTTGCGGCGGTCGAAGCCCCCGAGGTAGAAGGCGTAGCCGGGGGGTAGGCCGAAGCGGACGCGCACCTCGTCTAGCTCCTCCGGCGGGTACTCCGGGTGCGGCTCCATGCCCAGGTAGACGGTGCGGACCTTGCGGGGCGGCACCTTGAGCACCTTTATAATGTCCGCGCGCGAGGCATCCGAGTCGGCCATGATGAGCCTGGCCCGCTTAACCCCCGCCGCCGACAGCCGCAAGTAGATACGCACCAACGCCGAGCCTTCATACCCCGGCACCACCCAGGGTATCATGTCGTGCGCCGTGACCACGCACGGGATGCGCCTGCCAGGCAGGGGGGCGGTCAGGTAGGGAGAGTGGAGCAGTCGAGCGCCGTGCCGCCTGGCCTCGCGCGTGACGCCCCATTGCTCCCACAGCAGCTTGTCGAGGTTGTTGCTTCTGCCTGAGACGGGGCCCACCGGCAGGGGGCGCGCCTTGTGCATGCTGAAGCCCGGGAGCGTGGGCGCGGGTCCATCCGTTTTGGCGAAGGGCGGGAGCAGGAGGGAAAAGGCGGGGCCGTGGGCCACTTGACCGGGGGATGGCGCAGGCTGAGCGATCTCGGATAGGGCGGTCCAGAGGTGTCTTAGGTATTGTCCCGAGCCGGTGAGGGGTTGGTCCCAAAAGCAGCCGTTCAACGCCACGCGCATGGGCATATTATAGCACAGGGGACCTGGAAGTCGGCATTCAGGGCGGCGGATTTGATGAGGAGAGCCGTTGGGTACTTCGTTTTCCGTAATTCGATAGCGCACGGCAAGCGACAATGGATGCCTGGGTGCCAGCCATCTTGACGCTCATCCGCAGGGCTGTTATAGTCCGTGTGCATAATCACGGTGCCGGTGTGCCATGGTATACCGGGCACCTGGCATTGGACACTCATAACCGGGGGATGTGTTGTGGCGGACAGCTACGGGGCCGGTTGGGCGGGCGACGCGGGGGGCGCGGAGGAGCAAGTAGAGCGGCAGCTTGCCAGCTTCGCTTTCGTGCGCGAGGAGCGCGAGCGGGAGGTACGCCTGCACTTTCGCGACGTCTCAGCGGGCGAGCTGGCTATCTCGTTCCGCCGGTCGGGGGCCAGCCTCATCAGCATCATGGGCGAGCGTGCCAGGGTGGTAGCCGCGCCCGCTCCTGAAGAGGCTGCCGCCGTGGCAGCGGACGATGAAAGTCACGCGGGCTTCCGCAGGAGGCGCAGGTCTCACTCCGAGGCAGACTCCAGGCCACCCGGCGAGCTAACGATGCGCTACTTCTATTCGCTGGGCGAGTTGGTCTACACAATCAGCATCACCGCGCCGTCGGGCGTAGTACAATCGGTCGCAGGCATATATCCCAACGCCGCCCTCCCGGAGCGCGAATTGCAGGAGCACCTGGGGGTGGTGTTTCTCAGTAATGAGTGATGGGACTGAGTTGCGGAAGAGCCTCAGCCAAGTCGCGTGGAGGCCTTGTGAGGACGCCCTGTGGCTGAAGCCACGGGCTGGCAAGTAGCGAAGTCTCCTTCGGAGACTACCTTGGATGGGGTGGCGAGTATCTGCAAATAGCAGGAAGTAAGCGACCAAAGGAGGCCCCTGTCATTCTGAGCGTAGCGAAGAATCTAAGATGTTGCCTCGGTCCCTATGTTCGGCGTCAGCGCCATAGTACGTATAGTTCAACAACGTCCTTGTAATACCTTCTTGAGATTCTTCGCTACGCTCAGAATGACAGGGGGGATCGGGTTCTGTAGAAGCAGCTATCAGACGCGGGCGGCACTTTGCAGATAGTCCCAGTCTCCGAAGGAGACTTTGCCACTTCTCAGCCCGTGGCTTTAGCCACAGGGCACTCTCGACAACATCGCCGGTCTATCTAAACTCATACCAACCTATGCACACAACACAGGACAGCAACACAGGCATCGTCAGGCCCGCGCTCGATTTTGAAGTGGGGCCTTACGACCCTGCCTTGCCTGGGGCTATGGTGTTGCGGCTGGGGCTTGAGCCGGGCGGGGGGAGCAGTCCCCTCGGCTGGAGCACGCGCATCGTGGGTGCCGAGGTCGAGCTTGGCTACAACCGGGTGGGGCTGGAAGAGCGCGCCGCGATGGGGGGCCTCGACTGGGGCGAGGGGTTGCAGCTTGTAATGTCGCTGTGTGGTAGCTGCTCGCAGGCCAACTCTCTCGCCTACGTACAGGCCGTGGAAGACCTGTCGGGGGCGCTGGTGCCACCGAGGGCCGCCTACCTTCGCCTGGTGCTGGCCGAGGCCGAGCGGGTCGCGTCGCACTTGCTGAACGCTGCCGATACGCTGGCGATGCTGGGGTATGCTGAGCGTGAGGCGGGCATACGCGACCTACGCGAGCGCATCCTGCACGCGCTGGGAGAGTTCACGGGCGGGCGCTTGCAGCAGGGCTTGATCGTGTACGGAGGAGTGAGCCGCAACCTGGATGAGGCTGCTTGCCGCGCCTTCACAATCGCCGCCCGCAACATCGAGCGCGCGCTTCGAGGTCACATCCGGTCGATCATCAAGGACCGCGAGATCGCCCGCAGGCTCACCGGGCTTGGCAAAGTCACGGCGCAGGAGGCTGCATTCGCCGGGTTGCGCGGCCCCATCGCCCGTGCGGCCGGGGTCACTTACGACATCCGCGCGCAATTCCCCACCGGCGCGTACGAGGACGAAGCGGTGACGGTGGT
>DASVQO010000310.1:0-18477 GCA_036389075.1 Chloroflexia bacterium
CTAAGCACCTGACGAAGCCGTAGAAGGTAGAACCCTCACCTGTGGGTGGCACGTCAGCGAACTTGATGGCACAAGCCGTCGCCGTGGCGTTGGCTGTGGCACTAGCCGCTACCGTGCTCGTGCTCGAAGGTACGGTGGTAGCGGTGCGAGTGGCCGACGAGCTAGGCGCGGTGGTAGAGGTAGAGGTAGAGGTAGAGCTTGGGGCCGTCGTGCTCGTGGAGCTTGGCGCTGTCGTGCTCGTGGAGCTAGGTACGGTTGTAGACGTGGAGGTGCTGCTCGGAGAAGCCGTCTCCGTGGCCGTCGCGGCAGGCGCACCCGGATGGAACCGCGTGACCTGCGGGTCGTGGTCGCTATCCTGCGGGTCGAACTCCGCGTTCACGTGCACCACGTCCACCTCACCTATCCTCTGCTCCAGCAAGCCGTCGCTAACCAGAGTCTGGTCCAGCGTCTGCGAGTTGCCATCGAAGACGTAGGTGTAGCGCTCGCCGGGAGGTAGCAGCTTGATCAGGGAGGTCAACAGTTGCTGGCCGGTGCGGTTCGCATCCCCCGTCTCCAGTATGTCGGTCGTGTCCGAGAACTCGAAGTCGTTGATATCCCCGGTGACAACCACGTTAGCCTTGGAGTCCTCAGCGATAATCTCGTCCACGAAGTTGTAGATGACCAGGGCCTGCTGGTGCCGCTGGACCTCCGAGCTACGCACCGGCGGCTGGTAGCGTCCGAACAGCGGGTCGTCGCCACCCTTCGAGTTGAGGTGGTTGCCAATCATGAAGATTGTCTGGCCGTTGTACATGAACTCGCCCACGAGCGGCTTGCGGCTGTTGCTAAAGGCACCATTGCTGGGGTCGATGCGGCAAGGGCTGAAGTTCAGCGTCGGGCCGGGCAGCACCACGCAGGCGGTAGTCGCGGTCGCGCCCGGCTTGCTCACAAACGTGAGGCCGCGGTCGGTGCGGTACAGGAAGCCCTGGCGAATGTTGCCGCCCGGCTCGCCGCCGTCCGCGTTGTTGACGGGGTCTATCTGGGTGTACGTGTAGGGTATCGAGTAGGTGGTGCTTATAGTGTTGATAAGCTGGTTCCAGGTCTGGTTGGCCGCGACCACGCCGTTGTTGGTGTCGCCATTGTTGTCCTGGATTTCCTCGATCGAAAGCAGGTCGGGCGCCTTCATGTTGTTGACGATCAGCGCGGCCAGCGAGTCGTACTTGCTCTGAGGGTCCTCCGACGGCTCGGCGCTGGTCGGCGCGAGGTTCTCCACGTTGAAGTTGCCGATAGCAACCTGGCCGGTCGTGGCGGCCACCGCCGTCTCTTTCGGCAGGTTGTGCGACACGACCGTCATGGCCGACGTGATGTTCAGCTTGAAGTTGCCGAAGCTATAGTCCATGACGCCCACAGCGGGTCCGGTGAAGGTGTCGCCCACATCCACCCCGCTGGGAGTACCAATAATCGTGTCATCCAGGATGATGCGCTCCGGGTTGAAGTCGTTGGGCTGGACTATGATGCCACCCCGTGGAGTGCGCAAACCACCAGTGGCACCACTGTCCCCGAGCACCGGGATCTCACCGAAGCTGTTGCTGGGGCCGACCGCCACGGGGTTGTTGACCTGCACGCGCATGGCTTCCAGGCTCTCGTAGAAGTCGATACCGTCCTGCGCCGGGTCGAAGGCGTTGCTTGTCTCAACGTTGCCGGAGGAGTCGTCCTCTATAACCACCGTCGGGGGAACGCGCCCGCCCATGCCTATCACCTGGGCCGTCGGAGTCGCGACGCCCGAGCTAATCGGCACAACGACGGGGCTGCTGATCTCGGTGGTGGTCAGGTTGGCGGTGCTTCCGCCGCCGGGCCTGAATTCAGTCACAGTGCCGCTCACCATCACCAGGTCGCCCACGTTGACCGAAGGAGCGCTGCTGGTGAACACGAAGATAGCCTCAGACGTAGAGTCGTTGGCATCCACTACGAGGTCTTGCATGTAGAAGCCATTACCCAGCTTGGCCGTGACGATACCCTGCACGTTACTCACATGCTGGCCCACAAGGGGGGAGGTGTGAGACGCGCCCTGGATGTCGTGGATGCGGACGGCAGTGCTCGTGGCGCTGGCAGTCGATGTCAGTGTGGCCGTGTTGGTGTTGGTCGGGACAGGAGTGTTGGTGGGAATAGGGGTATCGGTAGGGATAGGTGTGTTGGTTTCGGTAGGCGGGGTGCCTGTCACAGTGTCGGTAGGCGTGCCCGTCTCGGTAGACGTATTCGTGTTGGTGGGGATGGCGGTATTGGTGGCCGTTTCAAGGCTGGCGCCTACGATGGCTATGTCGTCAATGCCAACCCACTCGTCGGAGCCACTCGCGTTGCCGGTTATTATGCGGATATCCACAATAGGCTGGTTGTCGGCGGCGGCCGGAAGCACAGCGCTTACGGGCGTGAGCTGGGTCGCGGACCCACCGGTGGTCGCGTCCGCGACGTAACCGCCGGTCACGTTCGTAAACGTTCCGGTGGCGCCAACACGGTATTGGAGGTTCACCGGCTGCGTTGCGTTATCTGCGCTGCCGTCGATGTCCCGTAGCACGTAGGACACGTTGATGTTTTGCCAGCCGGTGGTATTTACCCGGATGACGAGGTTGGGAAAGTCAGCAGTGCCGGAACCTTGCAGGGCAACTACGGGGTCCGCAATCTCAAACTCGGCCACACCACCGTTGGTGATCGTGGTGTTGGTCTGGTTCGCTATCACATCGACTGTTGCCGTTTCAGTGATGATATTGAGAGGATTAACCGGCGCTACAGTAGTCGCGGTGTCGTCCCCCAGGTAGCCCACGAAGCCGGGCACGCCCGACCAGTTATCATCCGTCGTAATTTGTGACGTAATCGTCCACGTCTGCGAGACGGGTAACGTCAGTGGAGTGGTATCGGTAGGGGCATTCGGCACACCTACCTTCGCGGCTGCTCCCGCACTAATAGGTTGAAGCCACGCGGCAAGGCCAAAGACCAATGCCAACAACCCGGCTAGTATAAGTAACGCCGGGTGAATACCTGAAAACCGTTTCCGCGAAACTACTGGCATATCCCCTACTCCTCCCTCACTTTGCACACAATGACCAGCAGCAGCAGTACGAAACTGCCGCTATGCGCCACAGAAGCAGATTATACCCAATGGGCAAGCATAAAGCAAGAAACGTTAGCCACATTGAAGCGCCGCATTTGAGCGTGAGAGAAGAGGGGCCAGGCATGCCGGAACGGACAATAAATTCGTCCGAGTAGAGCGCAATCGCAGGGGCAAGGGGGATGTCAGAGGGGCCGGCAAGTTACGGCTGGGAAAGCCGGAAAACCCCCGGTTAAAAGGACTAACCCCGGTGGCTTGGGCGATCCGCCGGGGTTATCCCAAAGGAGGAAAGTTCTTCTGTATAGAATAACGGCTGACCCTTCCATTTGCTTCACTACTTTCGCACGAGTTTTAAGACCAATTTATGACAAGTCTCCCACACCTTCGCCGCCACACCCACATGAGGAAAACGCCGCGCCCCCACGCATGGTTTGCTATAATGTTGTTATGGACAAACGTTCTAAATTGGACGCCCCCGCCCCCGCCCCCGACCAGCCCCAGCCGGACGCCCCCCTCGCCGCCCGTATGCGGCCCCGCGCCCTCGACGAGATAGTCGGGCAGGAGCACGTGCTCGCCCCCGGCAAGACGCTGCGCCGCGCAATCGAGGCCGACCGCGTGCCCTCCCTCGTGCTATGGGGCCCCCCCGGCAGCGGCAAGACCACCCTCGCCCGCGTTATCGCCAACACCACCAACGCCCACTTCGCCCCCGTCAGCGCGGTGTCCGCCGGCGTGGCCGACCTGCGCCGCATCGTCAAAGAGGCCGCCGAACGCATCTCAGCCGACGACGGGCGCACCATACTGTTTATAGACGAGATACACCGCTTCAACAAGGCCCAGCAAGACGCCATCCTCCCCCACGTCGAGGAGGGCACCGTCACCCTCATAGGCGCGACCACCGAAAACCCCTCCTTCGAGGTAAACTCCGCCCTCCTATCCCGCTCCCGCGTGATCGTGCTTCACGCCCTCGACGCCGACGACCTCGACAAGCTGATAGACCGCGCCCTCACCGACGAGCGCGGCCTGGCCCACCTCAACGTAACCCTCGAACCGGACGCCCGCCAACACCTTCTCAACATCTCCGACGGCGACGCCCGCTCCATGCTGAACACGCTGGAGCTCGCCGCCGTCTCCACCGAACCCGGCCCCGACAGCGCGCGCCAAGTAACCCTCGCCGGGGTGGAGGACGCCGCCCAACAACGCTGGCTGCAATACGACCGCGCCGGCGAGGGGCACTACGACGCTATCTCCGCCCTCCACAAGTCGGTGCGCGACTCCGACCCCGACGGCGCGCTCTACTGGCTGGCCCGCATGCTGGAGGCCGGGGAAGACCCCCTCTTCGTGGCCCGCCGGGTGATTCGCATGGCCTCCGAAGATATAGGCATGGCCGACCCCAACGCCCTTGGGATGGCTATGGCCGCCCAGCAAGCAGTGCACTTCCTCGGCATGCCCGAGGCCAACCTCGCGCTCTCGCAGGCGGTGGTGTACGTAGCCCTCGCCCCCAAGAGCAACGCCCTCTACGCCGCCTACAAGCTGGTGCAGGACGACGTGATGCGCACCCGCAACGAACCCGTGCCGATGCACCTGCGCAACGCCCCCACCGGGCTGATGAAGGCCGTCGGCTACGGCCAGGGCTACAAGTACGCCCACGATTACGAGGGCGGGCAGGTCGAGCAAAGCCACCTGCCCGACTCCCTCAAGGGCAGGCGTTACTACCGCCCCACCGAGCGCGGCTACGAGGCACGCCTGCGCCAGAGGATGCAGGAGTGGGCCGAGCAGCGCAAGCGCAACGCCACCGCTGAGGGGCAAGAGGGCTAGCCGTGGACGTGGTCTGGCTGCTGGCAGCAGGGGCTATCATGCTCCTCGTCGGCCTGTCCGCCCTCGCGGCGGACGGCTTCAGGCGGCGCAGCAACCCCTTCCCCCGTATCCTCCACGACCTCACCACCACCCTGATACGCCCCGGCGCTGCCCTCTGGGGCCATTCCTCCCAGGCTTCCGGCTCCCTCTCGCCCCCCACCTCCGGCCAGTGGCGGCCCCTCAAGCCCCGTGGCCTGCACGCCCTCATGGGCAGAATCGCCGCCCCGCGCATCGTCCCCCTCGTCCTCTTCGCCGGGCTGCTAACGGCCTGCGTGGCGGCGGGCCTGTACGTCGCCACCACGATGGGCACCCCGCAGGTTGCCGAGGGCAAGGCAATCATCGCCTATGTCCCGTTCCAGGGAGAGCCGCCGCAGGGCAGCCCGACCGAAGCTTTCGGCGTCCACTTGCAGCAAGTAGCCACCACCAGCGGCCTTGAGCCGTTCGTGCTGCGCAAAAGCTCGCGCGCGGTCGCCAGCGCGGAACAGGCGGAAGTGGAGCGGGCGCGCCTCGGTGCAGACGCCCTCTGGTGGGGGCAGGTGGGACCGGACGGCGCGATTACCGCTAGCCTCGCCCTTTCCCCACAGTTCCGCCCCTGGCAGGCCCCCTGGTCCCGCCTCCAACCCAACGACCTCTCCCTCGTCATGCTCCCCACCTCCGCACAGGTCTACCTCCCGCCGGGCCAGGGCACCGACCCGCTCGTGCCCTTCTCCCTCGCAATCGCCCACCTCAAGCTGGGACGCTACGCCGACGCCTCACGCGCGGCCTACGGCACGAGGGCTACGCTGGGGCAAATCGAGGAGCAGTACCCCACCGGCAAGAGCCTCACCGGCATCCAGCTAGCCGCCCTCCTCGAATCCGCCGCCGACCTCGCGCGCAAGCAGTACGCCGAGGCCGCCGCGCCCCTGGACGCCCTAGACGCTGCCGGCAACATGCCCGTCGAGGGGCTGGTCAACCGCGCCACCGTGCGCCTTGCCTCGGGCGACGTTGCCGGGGCCAGGTCTGACGCCGACCGGGCGCTCGGCACGCGCGAAGCAGACAACCAGGCGCAGGCCCTCGCCTACCTCTCCAGGGGCAGGGCCGCCCTCCGCGCCAACGACCTCACCTCCGCGCTGTCCGACCTCTCCGAAAGCGCCCGCCTCGAGCCCGACAACCCCGCGACGAAGCTTCAACGCGCCGAAGCCCTCTACCGCCAGTCGCAACCCGACGCGGCCCGCACCCAGCTACAGGGCCTGCTTGCCCGCTCCCCCGAGGCCGCCCCCGCGTACCGCCTCCTGGGCCTGACAATGCTCATGCTCGGCCAGCCTACGGATGCGATGGGGTCGCTCGACCGCGCCGAGGGGCTGCTCAATGCCTGGCTCGATGCCCTGCGCAAGGAGGAGGCGAGCGCCCAGGCCGCAGGCGACACCGTGCGCGCTCAGTGGGCCACCGGGGAGATAGTAGACCTCAACAAGGAGCTGGCCGGCATCTACCTGTACCAGGGCATGACCTGGGCCGACCTCGCCCGCCAAGACCCGCCCGAAGGCTTCTTTGGCGGCCTCTGGCGGCGCTTGCGGAGCGAACCCACCAAGCTGGAGCGCGCCGTCGATAAGATGCGCAACGCCCAGCGGCTCGACCCCCTGCGCCCCGACGTGCCCCTCCAGCTCGGCAACGTCTACACCCGCATGGGCGACAGCGGCGCGGCGGCGGAAGCCCTGCAAGAGGCCCAGCGGCTCGACCCCACCTCGCCGGAGCCGTACCTCGCCTTCGCCCACCTCCAGCTCGCCCAGAACAACCCCAAAGAAGCCATCGCTACCCTACAAAGGCTGATAGCGCAGGACCCCGCCTATCTACCCGCCTACGACGAGGTCTACCGTATATATATGAATGCCGGCGACCAGGACGCCGCCACGGCTACGCTACACTCGGCCTTGCAGGTGACCCCCCGCACCGCCACCGACTACCTGTGGCGCGCCAGGTTCCTCCAGAGGTTGGGCGACAGCGCCGGGGCCGTCGTCGCCGCGCGGGCCGCCGCCTCAGACCCCCAGCTTTGGGAAGCCCATCTCTTGCTCGCTCAGCTTCTCAGCGGCATGGGGCAATCCCCGGAGGCCCTGGCCGAGTACCAGCAGGCCCTTGCCGTGCAGCCCAACAACCCCGACGCGCTGCTTGGTGCCGCCCAACTGCACGGGCTGGCCGGGCAGGTCGAGGAGGCCCAAAAGCTGTTGGAGCGGCTCGTCAGCATCTGGCCTGCCAACACCGACGGCCACCTTGCCTTTTCGCAGCTGCTCACGCTTCGAGGCCAGCTCGACCGCGCGGTGGCCGAGGCGCAGCGCGCGGTGGACCTCTCCCCCGAACGCGCCGACGCCCGCTTCTTCCTCGGACAGGCCCTAGAGAACAAGCAGCAGTGGTCCGCCGCCGCCGATCAATATCGCGCGGCGGCAGAACGCGACCCGCAGCGATTTGATGCGTTTATAAGATGGGCGCGCTGTTTGTTCCTTGACGACCGCTACGCTGAGAGCGCCGAGGTCAGCCGCAAGGCCATCCAGATGCGCGACACCGACGCTCAGGGCTTCCGCTGGCTGGCCGAGGCTCAACTGTCGATGGGCGACCCCACCGCCGCGCTCGAAGCCCTGTCAAAAGCGCTGGATATCGCTCCCCAGGACGCGCAGCTCATGTCGCTCGCCGCCAGGGCCTATATTGACGCCGGGGACGAGGACCGCGCCGAGGTCTTTGCCGCCAACGCAGCCACACTCGACCCCCGTGGCATCGCCGGTCCGTTCGCCCTCGGCGAGTTGTACCTGCACAGGGGCAGGCCCGAAACGGCCTTGCAGACGTTCGAGAACGCGCTGGCCTCCGCTCCCAACTCGCCCGAGCTGCTGGTGGGCAAGGGCCGGACCTACGCCGCCATGAACGAGCACGCGGCAGCCCTACAGTCTTACAACCAGGCATTGGCCGCCAGCGCAAGCTACGCACCCGCTCACCTCTACGCCGGAGAGACCTACGTGGCCCTCGGCAGGTGGGACGAAGCCTTCGAGCAGTACCGCGCCGCCGTCACGTTGCGCCCCAACTGGCCGCAGTCGCTCAACGCCCTCGGCACGGCATACCTGCAACGCAAGGACCTCGCGAACGCCCAGGCTGCCTTCACGAAGGCCACGCAGCAGGCCCCCGGTCTGGTGGAAGCCTGGTTCGGACTGGGCCTCGCCAGCCGAGACCGGGGGCAGGACCAGGAGGCGGCCGCGGCCCTCGGCAAGGCAGTGGACCTCGACGCCCGCTACGGCGATGCCTGGCTCTACCTCGGCCTTACGTACGAGCAGTTGGGCCAGCGGGAGCAGGCCGCACAGGCCTTCTCGCGTGCGATAGAGACCGCGCAGGACCCCGGCATCCGCGAGCAGGCAGAGAAGGGCCTTTCGCGGGTAAAATAGCCATAGCGCCGCCGTGCGCGCACCCTGTACATTTGGAGATAAGCACCCCGGTTGGCAACCCTCACCACACAGCCCAAAGCCCGCATACAGGAAGCGGTCGCCCCCGCAAGCGTCGCCAGCGCGCGCCGCGAGACCTGGGCCGACATCGCTTCCGTTTCCATAGCCTGCCTGGCCTTCTTCTTCATTTGCACCCACCAGCTTGACCTGCCCGGCCTCTACAACGACGAGGCGTTCGACGTCATACCCGCCATGCAGGTGGTGCTCGGGCACCCCGTGGAGCTACAGCGCGGCGCGGGAATCGACCTCTTCGGCGTCACCCTGCCCCTGATGTCCAGCAGCGATTACCAGGGCATCACCAGCACCTACCTCGCCATTCCCTTCTTCGCTATCGGCGGGGTCAACGTCTATTCCCTGCGCCTGATGACCATCACCGTGGGCCTGATCGCTATCGTGCTCGCCTACTTCCTCGCCCGCGCCTGGTTTGGCAGGCCCGTAGCCCGGCTCACCGTGCTCATGCTGGGCCTGTCCCCCTCCTGGATCTTCTGGAGCCGCCTTGGTGTATACGTCGTCAACGAAGTGGTGCCCATCACCACCGGGGCGTTGCTCGCCTTCACCCAGTGGCTGCGCAACCGCCCCCTCGGCGCGCGCAACCGCCCCCTCTACGCAGGCATGTTCCTCCTCGGCCTGGGGCTGACCACCAAGCTGTTGTTCCTGTGGGTCATTATCGCGGTAACGGTGTGCGCGGCGGTCCTCTACGGCAGGCAAGCATGGGACAACCGGCGGTCGATATTCCGGGACCCGCTCCGCTGGCTGCGAACGAGTGCGCTCTCCATAGTGGCGTTCTGCCTCGGAGCCTTGCCCTTCATCCTCTACAACCTCATGACCAGGGGCACCTGGCTGCTCATCCGTGGCTCCCTCACCGACCTGAGCACCACCTCGCACGGCGTGGACAACACGGCCTACCTGCGCAACCTCTGGTCCGAAGCTGACAGCCTCAAGGTGGTGCTCGACGGCGGCTACTTCTGGTTCCAGGGCCTTGCCGCCCAGACCTACACCAACCCCTTCACACCCACCGTGTTCGCCCTCTCCGCCCTCGGCTTGATGGCGCTCTCTCTCCGCCCCTGGAATCGTGCCACCGCCCGCACCCGCAACGTCGAGCGACTGGGCTGGCTGGCCTGCGGGCTTGCACTGGCTCTTGGCTACAGCCTGGTATCCGGTCTGGTGCCACCCGGCCTGACCTCCCCTCTCATCGTCCTGACGATTGCCGTAGGGGCGATAGGAATAGTCCTGACAGCCGCGAACGCCTTCCGCCAGGCAGACACGACGCGCGCCACCTGGACCCTGCTTGCCATGTCCGCGCTGGCCGGTTCGGCGTGGTGGTTCGGCGGGGCGGGCAGGCCGGAGAGCACAGCGCCGGGCGGGCCGCTCGGCCTGTGGCCGGTGGATGCCTCTGGAGTGTTGTTCTGGAGCTCCGGCCTCGCGCTGGCGATAGTGCTCGGCTCCGATAGGCAGGCAAGCCGCCTGGCGCGTGTGTCGCTGGGTGCGCTGGCGCTCACCGGGGTGATAGTCGCCCAGAGCGCGGTGACAATCTCCGGTCTGTGGGCCACCCACCTTATCGTGGTGCTGCCCCTCCCCTACATAGTAATAGCCGCCTTCCTCGTGCTCGCCGGGAGGCGGTTGGCGCAAGCCGCTGCCCCTGTCGCGCCTCGTCTCAAAGTAGCGGCCCGCGTGCTCCCGGCCTCCATCGTGGTAGGCGCGGTGCTCCTGGCAGACCTGCTGGTGGACAATGCCTACCACCAGGACCTCGCCCGGGGAGGAGGCCGCTCCACCTTCTCCGACGCGGTCTACAGCCTATCAAACTACCTCGACAGCCTGGAGCCCGACCCCAAAGTCGTGGCGATGGACTGGGGCTTCAAACGGCCCATACAACTGCTCACAGGCGAGCGAGTCAACCCCGTGGAGGCTTACGGCTACTCGGCGGAACCCACGCCCGAATTCTACGCAGGGCTACAGTCCCTCCTGCAAGACCCCAATACCATATACCTATTCCACGACCCCACCGAGACCGCCTACCCGCGCTTCGAGGCCTTCGTCCGTGAAGCCGAAGCGGCGGGCAAGACCGTCACCCTGGAAAAGACCTTCAGCACCCGCGATGGGGCTATCGTGCACCGGCTGTACTCAGCAAAATAAGCCGCGTCTGCCTCTCTCCCCCTCCCCAAAGGTGCTATTGACTAAGCATAGCCTTTGTGATAATGTTAGGGTACACAGGCGCTTGTTGGCCTGGATTTCGTATTTTCAACATTTAGCTAAGGAGCAAACACATCAGCAGGGATTTTAGGATTAACGAGCGCATCAGGGCACGCGAGGTGCGCCTGATTGGCGAGGACGGGGAAAACTCCCTCATGTTCGTGCGTGACGCACTCACCCTCGCCCGGCAGAGAGGCATGGACCTGGTTGAAGTGGCCCCCAACGAGGTGCCACCGGTCGTGAAGATGATGGACTATGGGCGCTTCCGCTACGAGCAGACCAAGAAGGAACGCGACGCCCGCAAGACCCAGAAACAGGTCGTCATCAAAGAGGTGCGCCTCAGCCCCAAGATTGACGACCACGACATCGACACCAAGGCCCGCATGGCCCGCCGCTTCCTGGAAGACGGCGACAAAGTGAAGCTCACGGTGCGCTTCCGGGGCCGCGAGCTTGCCCACCCCGAAATCGGCCGCGACGTGCTGGAGCAGGTCCGCCAGATGCTCGGCGAGAACATAGTGGTCGAGTTGGCCCCCAAAATGGACGGCAAGGCGATGACGATGGTGGTATCGGCCAAGCCCGGTAAGCCCGCCCCCAAGCCCCGCCCGGCCGCGCCCCCCACCCAGGCGCAAGCCCCCGCCGGAGCGGCTCCCACACCCAACGGCGCTACCCCGGCTGCTGCCCCGGCTGCTGCCCCGGCTGCTGCCCCGGTCGCCCCTGCCACACCCACTGCCGAACCGGTAGCCGTCGGCGCGGCCGGCACCACTCAAGCGTAGTACAGCCCACACAAGTTTTTACTGAAGGAGCGTCCCTCGACGCTCCTTCTTTGCGTTCTACGCCTCTGGGACCCTGAGCGGCAAGTTCCAATACTCCAAAATGCCGACGCGCAGCAGCAAAGAAGGCTATACAATAAAGGCATATTACAGACCGGACCTTTATAGCCAAACCAGTAGAAACCCGCATATAGTAAACCCTGGCGTCCACACAAGAACCGGCACTCAAACGGAGCAAAAAGATGGAATATCTTCTCATCCTGGGGGCACTGCTCGTCGTTGACCTGCTGGCTCTCCGCTACGGGGCAGACAGCCGGGACCTGGTCGCAAAAGAACCCACAACGCTGGGCCTCCCCCGCTAACACCCCCTCACAACGACTGCCCGGACCCTCCTACCAGAGCCTCCGGGCAGTTTGCTTGTTTCGTAGCTGGCCCCCTGCACGCTCCGTCGCCAGGCCGCACCCATGTAGGACCAAAGTCCGAGTAAAAGCACCCTAAATTGCTCATCCGCTGCCACCACTACTTCTGCTAGACTGGGGTCATAGCAGAACTCAAACTAAACGCTTGACGAAAGGAGGCCGTAGATGTTCGAGATAGTATTGGTGGTAATCGCCCTTATCGCATTCGACCTGTTCACGGCCTCAATGCGCAGCACGCGGCAGCACTAAGCTGCCACGTTACAACAGGGGCAATGGTGAGGGGGTATCCGCCGTGAGGTGGGTACCCCTTCGCTGTGCCTGAGTTACCGCGAGAGTAGTCCAGTTGCAGTCGGCAGACGAGAATCTGAAGGCCGGGCTGCTACACTGGAGGGCGTAGGACGAGTGGCTAGCGAAGCGCCTGCCCCCAATACTGCTAGTGCAGGGTCTTGTGCTGAGTGCCGCCACCGCCGCAGTAGCCGTTGCGCGCCATGTGAGCTTCCACGGCAGCAAGCAAGTCCATGTAGTCGAACGGCTTGGGCAGGTAGCCGCACGCCTCTATCTCCTTCGCCCAGGCTTGCGCATCCTGCGAGGCTGTCATCACCACAATCGGCACGCAGATGCCACGCTCCTTCACCAACTTGGCGAACTGCCACCCATTCAGCACCGGCATGCGCATGTCCAGCAGCACCAATTTTGGCCTGACCCGCTCAAGCACCTGAAGACCCTCCGCCCCGTTGTGCGCGGACTCGGTGGCGTAACCCTCGAACTCCAGAATGTCACACACCGTGCCCAGTATGGTCTCGTCGTCATCCACCACGAGGATGGGTCGTTTGACAGGTATTGCTTGCTCCATGTGAAACCTTCTCTCGCTAGTCGAACCACCCTAATGCCGCTTCTACTGTAGCAGCAGAGCCATATCCGTGCCACAGGTTACCTTCGTCCATCCCCAGGGTTAGTGGCTCACCGGCAAAACAGAAGAGGAGCAAGCTTCCGGGCCTGCTCCTCTTCTGTTGCCATTACATTTCAAACGCCACTCGCAAGGCCGGCACGTCATCGCTGCCAGCCGCTTGCCGTTACCGCCAGCAAGCGTGTCACCCCTGCACGGCTACACGACGATATTCACCAGCCGCCCCGGCACGTAGCGCACTTGCCTGGGGCTGCCGCCATCCAGGTACTGCTGCACCCTGGGGCTAGCCAGGGCCAGCGTCGTCGCCTCGTCCTCCGACACGTCGGCGGACACCTCGATCTTGTCGCGCACCTTGCCGTTCACCTGGATCACCAGCGTGATTACGTCCGCCGCCGCCAGCTCCTCGTTGACCTGGGGCCACGCCTGCATGCTCACCCTGCCCTGCCCGCCCGAACGCTGCCACAGCTCCTCCGCGATGTGCGGCGACATCGGCGCTATCAGCAACAGCAGGTTGGTGGCCGCTATCGAGTAGGCCGCCGTCTCGGGACCGTGCGCCTCCCGGTAGCTCTGCATCGCGTTCGACAGTCCCATAATGGCGCTGACCGCCGTGTTGAAGTGGAACCGCTCTATGTCGCTCGTGACCTTCCGTATCGTCAGGTGCACCTTGCGCAGTAGGTCTCGGTCCGAGGCCGAGTAGTCCCCGATCGCCCGTTCCGCGCCGTCCTCGTCCACCACGGTCACGTTGCCCTCGAACAGCCGCCACACCCGGTTCAGGAAGCGGAACATGCCGTCCGCGCCCTGGTCGCTCCACTCGGCGTCCTCGTCGGGCGGGCCGATGAACAGGGTGAACAGGCGTGCCGTGTCCGCTCCCTTCGTCTCGACCATGAAGTCCACCGGCACCACGTTGCCCTTGCTCTTGGACATCTTGGCCCCGTCCTTGGTGATCATGCCCTGCGTAAACAGCCGTCTGAACGGCTCCTGCACGTTCACCATGCCCGCGTCGGCCAGCACCTTGGTCAAGAAGCGCGAGTACATCAGGTGCAGGATCGCGTGCTCGACTCCCCCCGTGTACTGGTCCACCGCCATCCAGTAGTTCGCCAGCTCCGGCGTGAAAGCAACATCCTCGTTATGCGGGTCGCAGTAACGCAGGAAGTACCACGACGAATCGACGAACGTATCCATCGTGTCGGTCTCGCGCTTCGCGGGGCCGCCGCACTGCGGGCACGTCGTGTTGACGAAGCTCTCCACCCGCGCCAGCGGCGACTCGCCCCCCAGCCTGAACTCCACGTCCAACGGCAGCACCACCGGCAGCATTTCTTCGGGCACCGGCACCTCACCGCACTTGTCGCAGTAGACCATCGGAATAGGCGCGCCCCAGTACCGCTGCCGCGAAATCAGCCAGTCGCGCAGGCGGTAGGTGGTGGTCGCCCGCCCCTTCCCCTCGGCTTCCAGCAACTGTATGATGGCCTGCTTGGCGTCCTGCGGTGCCATGCCATCCAGAGGCCCCGAGTTCACCATGACCCCTTCGTACCCCGTGTACACCGGCACGTCGTACCCGTGCTTGAACACCGGCCCGATCGACGCGTCTGCATTCCCTTCGGGTGCTCGCGCGGCCTGCTCCGGGGTAGGCTCCACAACCGGGATTACCGGCAGCCCGTACTTCACCGCGAAGTCATAGTCCCGCTCGTCGCCGCTGGGCACAGCCTGGATCGCCCCGGTGCCGTAAGTTACCAGCACATAGTCCGCGATCCAGACCGGGATGCTGGTGCCGGTCATCGGGTTGGTAGCATAAGCGCCCGTGTGCACGCCGGTCTTCTCCTTGTCGGTGGACAGGCGCTCTATATCCGTCTGCTTGCGGGCCTGGGTCACGTAAGCACTCACAGCTTCGCGCTGCTCCGGCGTGGTGATCTCCTCGACCAGCGGGTGTTCGGGGGCCAGCACCAGGAAGGTCGCACCGTATATAGTGTCCGGCCGCGTCGTGAAGGTGCGGATGACGGCGTCGTGGCCCTCCACGGGGAACTCTATCTCCGCCCCGGTGGACCGGCCTATCCAGTTGCGTTGCATGGTGCGCACCCGGTCCGGCCAGGCGTCCAGGTCGTCCAGGTCGTCCAGCAGCCGGTCGGCGTACTCGGTAATGCGGAAGAACCACTGCACCAGGTCCTTCTTGATTACTTCCGCCCCGCAACGCTCGCAGCGCCCGTCCACCACCTGCTCGTTAGCCAGCACTGTCTGGTCGTTGGGGCACCAGTTGGCCGCTGCCTTCCTGCGATAGGCCAGCCCGCGCCTGTACATCAGCAGGAACATCCACTGGGTCCACTTGTAGTAGTCAGGCTCGCACGAAGCCAGCTCCCGGTCCCAGTCGTATACCAACCCCATCTTGTACAGTTGGTCTTTCATGCGCGCGATGTTGTCGGGCGTGCGCACCGCCGGGTGGATGCCGTCCTTGATAGCGGCGTTTTCGGCGGGCAGGCCGAACGCATCCCAACCCATCGGGTTCATCACGTTGTAGCCGCGCATCGCCTGGAAGCGGGCCACCAGGTCGCCAATCGTGTAGTTGCGCATGTGCCCCATGTGCAAATCGCCCGACGGGTAAGGGAACATCACCAGCGTGTAGAACTTCGGCTTGCCCTCGCGCGGCTGCGCAAAGTACATCTTCTCGTCCTGCCACACCTTCTGCCACTTCGGCTCAATCGCCTGCGGGCTATATCTTTCACCTCTCTCCACCACACTCACCTCCATCAATCGAGTTCCGAATATCGAGTTCCGAATATCGAGTACCAAGTGCCGAGTGGCACTGCTCCAAACAATCCTTAATCTTTGCGCGTTCTTTGCGTCCCTTCGGCTTCGCTCAGGGCAGGCTCTTTGCGTCTTTGCGTTTTCGTCTCTTTACTCATGCCTGGCCCTTAAACAAAAACGCCCTCCGTCCGCAAGGGACGAAAGGCATGCCTTCCGCGTTACCACCCCGATTGGCACCCGGCGCGAGAACTACAGCCTCGCGGGTGGGTACCCACTCAAGCGCGCGTTATCGGGCGCAACCCGGCACGCGCTGTCGGCCCTCGGACCGTTCACGGTGCTGCTCCACGGCGAGTTCGGCCTGACCTTCCGGCGTCCTACGCAGGCTTGCACCTACCCCTGCTCGCTGTCTATGGACCGGCCTACTACTCCGCATCAACGCTCATACTATATGCGCCATTATAGCCAGTGCGCCGGGGCGTGTCAATCCTACCACGGTCGGGCGTGCGCTAGGGCTACGGTCCCTCCCTTCGCATGGCAGACCGCCAGGCGTCCAGTCTAGGGGGTCATCATTAGCGGCAGCGCGGAGTGGGTGGCCCTGTAGCCAATGAACACTATCGCCTGAATGAGGTAAAGGTGTGTAGGGGCAGGCCCCTGTGCCTGCCCTGGTGGAGATTAGCACCTGTGTAACCTGTGTACGCCTGCCACCCAGGGTAGGCCCCCGTGCCTGCCCCTACAGATGCTTCTTGCCCCTGGTGATAGCCTCATTCGGGTGTTAGTCTTCATTAATGGCGGGCTTACAAGGGCAAAATCTTCTTCGGAGACTACATAAGGTTCCTCAGTCCCCGCAGGGGACTTTGCCCCTTCTCAGCCCGTGGCTTCAGCCACAGGGCGTCATGCAGGGCACCCCACAGGACACCCCCGCAGCCCAAATTTGATTGCACCGGCTGCTTTGTTGTACTCTGCCTTCATGTCCACTGCCTATGAGCCAGCCCCACCTCCCGCACCCGACACTACCGCCATGCGCTTCACACGGCGAGACATGTTCGTGCTCGTGCTGGTACTAGCCCTCGCGCTCCTGCTACGGCTCGTCAACCTCGACAACTTTCCCGACAACTTCAACCCCGACGAATCCGACAACTTCCAGGACGCCATGCAGGTGCTTTACGGCCAGCCCAGGGACTACGGCTTCTTCGGGTTCGACTGGAAGCCCCAGCCCGCCTTCAGCATCTACATGATGAGCGCCTTCATGTCGCTCTTCGGCACCACCGTGGCGGCGATGCGGCTGCCAAGCGCCCTCCTCAGTTGCCTCGCGCTCGCGCCCTTTTACCTGCTGCTTCGCCGCCAGTTCTCCACAACAGTCACCGCCCTAGCCTCCATGCTGCTCGCCAGCAGTCTCTGGTACCTCAACTTCTCCCGCAGCGCCTGGGAGAACGTCCACGTGGCTTTCTACATGCTGGCCGCGATGCTCTTCCTGACGCTCGCCCTCGACCGGGTAACCGGCGGCCCCAGACAGTGGCGGCTCTGGCTCTACTTCACCACATCCGGCTTCTTCTGCGCGCTGGGCCTCTATGGCTACTTCGGAGGCCGCGCCATTGTGCTCTCGATGGCCGCCTATCTTCCGGTAGCCGTATGGTTCTATCGCGGGCAATGGAGGCCCGTGCTGACGGGGTTCCTCGTTACGGGCGCGGTGGCGACGCTCCTGTTTCTGCCGCAGCTTACGGTAATCTTGCAAAACTGGGACCTGTTCAACAAACGCAGCAGCACCCTGTTCGTACCCAGCACGCCACAATTTGCCTCGGACCCCCTCGGCACTCTCTGGGGCCAGCTCAGCCGCAACGCCCTCGGCCCGTGGGTGGGTGGCGTCAACGCCACGGGCCGCTACACCCCCTTCGGTGAAGCCCAGCTTGACGTGCTGACCGGCGCGCTCGTCCTGGGTGGTCTCCTCCTGAGTCTCTTCTGGCCCAAGCTGCGCGGGCGACCGGAAACCTGGCTCTGGTGGGTGATGCTCCTCGTGTCGTGGACCCTGACGCAGGTGCTGACTACAAATACCCCCGACGGCGCCAGGGGCGTGGGGTGGCTGCCCGTGCTGTTCTTCTTCGCCGCCTGCGCGCTCGAAGCACTCGTGCTCCTGGTGGGCCGCTTGCCTATCGAGTTGCAGCGGCATATGGCGGCCGGCGGTCTGGCCGTTGTGACGCTTCTGGTCTGCGCGGGCAACGTGGTGCACTACATCGAGTGGCAAAACTCGCCCCGGACGCACCGCTACCGCCAGCCCTGGATCGAGACCGACCGCTTCTCCTACTTCGCCGCCGAGGTCAAGCAGCGCGCGCAGGCAAGCGCTCCACATGTCACCTGGGCCGAGTGGCAGGAGCTAAAGCCACTCACACCCGGCAACCCCGGCTTCGGCAAACCCCCCGCCCGGCGCACCGAGCTACAGCGTTGGGACCTGCACCTTTCGCCCAGCGAGCCGCTCGGCATAGCCTACCTCGACGGCAAAATCTATATGGCCGACTACGGTGCGCAGTCCTTCGGCGTCTTCGACCCGGCGCTTGGGACCTATACCGGCATTCAACCAAAGACAAGCTCCGGCCCCATTCCCTACGCCCACCCCGGCGACGTGACAGTCGGCCCCGACCGCCTGCTGTACCTGCTGAACAACGGCCCCGGCGACCAGGCGCTCCTTGTCATGCGGGAGGACGGCCAGGTGGTGCGGCAGCTCGCCCTATCCGGCAAGTCCGAGGTCGCCACGGGCCTGGACTTGGCCCCCGACGGCTCCATTTACGTCGCCGACAAGGAAGGGGGTCGCCTCCTAAAATACGGGCCGAGCGGAGGCGAACCCCTCGCGGCCCTGCGCCCGCCCGCCGGCTTCAACAACGTAGCGGGCGTGCTGGTCGACCCCTCCGGCACAGTCTACGCCGCCGACACCGGGAACTACCTCGTCCAGCAGTTCGACTCCGGTGGCCGCTTCGTGCGCGGCATCGACGTCGAGTGCCCCCCCATGTACCTGGCAAGCAACGGCGACTGGCTGGAGGTAAGCTGCTCCCGCCAGCTGATGTCGATCAACAAGGTC